>CAYGSB010000003.1:0-151283 GCA_964352505.1 uncultured bacterium | reverse complement strand
GTTCGGAAAGGATAAGCGTTGAAAGCATCTAAACGCCAAGCCTCCTTCAAGATAAGGTATCCCAATGAGACCCCCAGAAGACTACTGGGTTAATAGGTGAGGTGTGTAAGCACAGCAATGTGTTGAGCTAACTCATACTAATCGGTCCATTGACTTGATCATTTTTTTTTCATCATCGGCACAAATCTTACCACAATAAGACTTGAGTCAATGATGACACGCCAAAGAACCCTCATTTGAGATAAAAGTTCTTGAGCGTCATTTTCTATTAGCGAATTGCACCTTATACGACCCCAGAAATTTTTTTCCTGGTGACACTAGAGAAGGGGAACTACCTGATCCCATCCCGAACTCAGAAGTCAAGACCTTCATCGCCGATGGTACTATACTCAAGAGTATGGAAGAGTAGGGCGTCGCCAGGTTTTTTTTCACGAGCTCCAGAAGCAATTCTGGGGCTCTTTTTTTTTGTTCGTTTTCTTTTTTAATACTTCCTATTTCATAATTCATTCAAGCTCCAGAATTTTTCTGGAGCTTTTTTTTTAGATGGTAGCCCCTTTCTATTTTTTTGGTTGTAGCGTAATGTGATATCTTGATAACGAGGTGTTCTTATGTTCGCATATATGATCAGTATTTGCCTTTTCCTTCTGACACCAATTTTTTCCCATGTGGAGAATACGGCAGGCCCTGAAATTCTCTGCCCGGATATGCCCCTTTTTGATGAGGACTTTTGTCTTGAAGTTGTTGGATTGAAGCCTCGGCAGGTTGTTGTGATTGAAGCCTCTTGGGTTGATATTGATAGGGTCCAATGGATTTCAGAGTGTTTGTTTCAAGCAGATGAGACCGGAATCGTCAAACTTTGCAGGGATAAACCCCTTTCAGGGAGTTACGACGATGTTGATCACATGGGACTTTTCTGGTCGATGGAGATGCGTCATATTATTCCTCCTAGGGAAGAAGAGGTTTTTCCCTGTACAGAGGTTTTTTGTCTTCCCCATGTGATCAAGGTTTTTGATGGAAAGAGACAGATTGCGAGTAAGACCGTTTGTCGTGCTTTTATGACTTCACAAGTTCGACAAGAGCATCTATATGAAGGGGGGCTTGTTGGGACTCTTTTTCTTCCCCCACTGGAAAAACCAAGTCCCTTAGTCATTGTTCTCACCGGGTCAAACGGAGGGGTGCAGGCGGGGACCGCTTCTCTTTTTGCATCTCGGGGTATTCCAGCCCTTGCCCTTGCATATTCAGGTGCTGAGAATCTTCCACCAAAAGTGCATCGAATTCCCCTCGAATACTTTGAGGAGGCGTTTAGATGGGTAGATAATCATCCAATGCTCAGTGGGGAGATTTTTTTGCATGGGACGTCGAGGGGCGCTGAACTAGCCCTTTTACTTGGGAGTATGTTTCCCGAGCGGATTGGGAAAATTGTCGCTAGGGCGCCTAGTAGTGTTGTTTTGTCTAAAGAGTCTTGGACTTACGAGGGAAAGGTTGTCCTGCCCGCTGCCCCATTTCTCCTTGATGTCAATAATGATGTGATTGAAGACCAACAGACGACGAAGGAAAAGCCTCTTTCAATCCGTGTTTATCGGGAGAGAGGTTATCAATTTGAAAGGGAAAGCTTTGAGCGGGCATCGATCCCGGTAGAAAATATCAGGTGTCCTTTACTGTTGATTTCAGGGGAAGACGACCAAATTGGTCCTACATCTCTGTATGCAAAGCAGATTCTAGACCGGTTGGATAGGTTTGATTCGCCAATAGAAAGGATGCATCTTGAGTACCCGAATGCTGGGCATCTCATTACGATGCCCTATTTCCCAAGGGTGAATGTGTTTTGCAGTGATGGTGTCTGGACGAATTATGGTGGAACGCCAAGAGGCGATGAAGAAGCAAGTCGAGACTCGTGGAAACAGACTCTAGAGTTTCTGCAAAACTAGAGTTACTTTTTCCACCGTTCGTTGATTTCTTTGCAGTGGCTTTCAAAGTTTTCTGAGATCTTCTTTACTTCGATATCGAGTTTTTCTTTCGCATGGATTAAAGAAGCATGAAGAGCTTTACGCCCTTCAAGGATGTTTACTTCTATTGCCTCATCTTGCGGCTCATCAAGACCTGTGAAGAGTGCTAAAGGGGTGGAGTACCACTCGTCGGGTCTTGCTGATTGCAAGTAACTCATTTCACCTTTGTATCGGTGTTTCATTTCAATCTCAGTAGGGGTCTTACCTAGTCCAATACGGCAGATCTCAAAGTCTTTGAGCGCCTCGTCTTTGGATTGATGGTAGGTGGACTCTGCATTTTTTAAAGCGACGTTTTTCCCCTCTTTCAGGGTTTTATAATTTTGAAACTCATCATAAAAGCTTCTCTCAATGATCTCATATTTGTTGAGGAGTTCCATGTTTGAGTTGTCGAAAATCCAAAGGGCGCTTTTCCCCAAAACCTCATTGGCCCATTTTGATCGAAATTCTTTAGGGGGGGGGATTTTCAAGACTAGGTTATATTTTTTGCGGCATGATTCGGCTTCTTGGAAAAGCGAAATTACATCCAGGAGCGACTTTGTTTGTGCTGCTGCACGAAACTTGTCTGGAAAAGTTGCCAGGTCGATGATCTGATAGCGTATTGTGTTATCCCAGCCATGCTCGCGGATAATTTCTTCTAAAGGGAGGTTTTCTGCCTCTTTGCGGTATTCGTGGATTGTTGTGAGGCTGCTGTAGGACTTGACGCGCGATACAGCCCAGGTTAGTAGTCCCGCAGATGCAAATGAAGGTATTGCAATAAGGAGGATTGGACCCGCATGAGCACAGAGAGCAAGCACCCCTATCGCGTAGGTGATAGATGCAAAAAAAATAAGGGCTGTTTTCTTGGTTTTGGCATCTGCTCCACCGAGCAAATTAATTGGGGGGAGATATTTACCTATCGAATCAAGTGAAACCTGTGAAATCATAATACCTCTCCAATTTTATCAAGAGATTTTAAGAGGTGAGTTCATTATTTTCAATAAAAGCTTAGGATGGAAAAAGCTTTCCTGGTAAAGAATGAATTATGGAACCAGCTTTACACACATGGGCAGAGATCGTTACTTCATCGGTAGTCCCTGTTGTCATTATTTCTGCATGTGGATTGCTTTGTTTAGCTTTTTATAATCGGCTCGCAGTTGTCGTTACTAGGCTCCGGTCGTTGCAAAGAGAGCGCCTAGCTGAATACAAACAACTTTTTCATCTTGAAGAAAAAAAGGGGGGAAAGCTTCTCAGACAGGAGACTGAACAATTCCTCCATTTTCTTGAAGGGCAGACGGCTGAAGTTTTCAAAAGAGCCTACTATTTGCGCAATTGTATTTTTTCTCTTATTTTGTGCATTTTTTCCCTAGTTGTTACTTCACTCATGATTGGGCTTAGTCTTTTTTACCCAACCCTAGATGTTTTTGTCCTTATTTTCTTTGTGATAGGTCTTGGACTCCTCCTTATGGGGCTTAGTTTTGCTATTTTTGAAATTAAAATAGCTCTTAATCCCGTCAAAATTGAAAGTGGATTTGTCCAAAAGCTAATTCAGACTCAGCTCAAACAGGGCAGACCTGAATAAATCGAGAACGATTTCTGTATGTGGGCCTGGTTTTCCATGGCCAATCGGTTGGCGATCGATTTCAATGACAGGTACGACTTCCCTTAAGCTCGATGTGATGAAGGCTTCATCTAACTCGGAGATTTCATCTAAAGAGATCGGTCTCATTTCTATTTCAAAATGATCTTGTGTTGCAGCGAGAACTAGGTTCCGAGTAATACCAAACAAGATTTCGCTCGGAGCTGTGATGAGTTTTTCATTTTTGATCCCAAAAAAATTCGAGGTGCTCCCTTCGAGAATTTGCCCAGAGCTGTTGTAATAAAGAACTTCACTTACCCCGAGCTCTCTTGCTTCTTCTAGAGCTAAGAGACCGGGCAAGTAGTTGAGGGTTTTAATGTGGGGTAGAAACCGGGAGTGCTCCGTTGTGATTGCTTTAATCCCTTCTTGATAGTAGCTGTCAGGGTAGGGACTAAAGGGAGTCACTAGAGCGTAGAAAGAGGGGCTTCCCTCAGGGTGAATCGAATCATGAGCGACCCCTTTTGTGACGATCAGTCGGACGGTAGACTCAGTGAATCCATTTGCCTCTATTAACCTCCGAACAATTTCTTCAATCTCCTCATTAGTGTAGGGGACCTCGATTCGGATTTCAGAAGCGGAATTACGCAACCTAGCGAGTCTCTTTTCCAAAAAAAGAGGGGCTTTGTCATAGGTTCGAAAGGCTTCGAACACTCCAAAACCTCTTAAAAAACCAAGGTCGTAAGGAGAGATGTTCACTTGATCTGTATATTGATCATTGATAAAAGCAATCGTCATAAAAGCGCCGGGTAGTGGGTTTGGATCCAAGTCTGAAAGTTTTCAAGGATCCGCTTTTTTTCTTCTAAGTTCCCCTGTTGGAGCTGAGGATCTAAACGAATCCTTCCGACATCGATTTGTATCGGGTTCTCACCAACGAAACCATAGTTGTTCTCCATTGTCTGTATTCGGTCTGTAATCCCTTCTTCAAACCGTTTTTCAAAAAGCTTCTCCATTGAAGCTACAGCTCTCTTTGCCTTTTCTAGCTCCCCTAATTGAATCAATCGATTTAGATATTGAGGGACAAGGGTTGCTTTTCTCTGAAGTACAAAAGGGGTTTTCCTTAGATCTAGGATGTGTTTTTTACCTTGGTTATCCCGAACTGAAATCTTTTGATTTACTTGCTCAGAGGGCGAGAAGTGGAGGAAAATCAGTCCTGCTTCTTCTCTCATTTTTCCGTAAGCTATCTCGTGACGGTCAAAGAGTTTTTTCAATCGAGCGTTTTTATGAAACCACTCTCGTGAGATCCATTTAATTGAACAGTACCGTTGCCAGTACTTCCAATTCGTATACCACTTTTTTTTCAGCGGGCGCATCGGATTAAACAGCTTCAAGACGTACTGGTGATCTTCACTCTCTAGAGCAGCCATTTGCTTCCCACTTCCCAGGTAGTAAAAATTCTGGTTTAGAACACCTTTAAGAGAGTCCAAATCTTGCTCTGAGACATTTCTAGAGTAGGTTTCTGAAAAGCCATGAGCAAAGTCTTTTGGGTGAAATTTATGGTTAAAGTGGAAGTGAAAAAGACTCAGGAGTTGGATGAAAGCTAGGACAGGAAGGAGCCAAAAAATCTTGAGAATTTTCATGATTTTCAGCTTAGCAATTTACTGTGTAATTGAAAAGTGAACAAAAAATTGTTGCACTATATCGGGAATCAGAATATTGAAATGGATAGTTCTTTCAATATGGGCTCAGAGGCCCTTGGTAACTAGAAAACAACAGGAGATTGGCAATGGCTCTAAAAACAACAATAGAACACTTGAAAAAGTTGTTACATGAAATTTCTCATGATCTGGAAAAAGCTGGACGGGGAAATAAAGCAGCTGCACAAAGAGTGCGGACAAACACGATTAAATTTGCTAAAACAGCAAAAGCATACCGCAAAGAGTCGATCAAAGAAGGGAGATCAGGCGGTAAGAAGAAGCCGGCTAAAGCTGCAGTCAAAAAGACAGCCGCAAAGCGGAAGCCAGCAAAAAAGGCAGCTAAGCCTAAAACTGTAAAAAAAGCAGTTAAGAGAAAAGCTCCTGCGGGTAAAAAGCGGAGATAAATCCTGAAGGGCGACTTTCCCAGTGGCCCTTTTTTTTATCCCCCAAAAAGAATATACTTTTGGGGGTATGTCGCAATCTAATCAAAAAAATCTACAACACCTTTTTATCGAACAACTTTCTTCTAAAGGAAGGGGAGTTTCTTCTGACGGCAGATGGGAGGTGATCGGTGCCCTTCCCGGCGAAGAGGTTTCGGTCGTGCTCGGGGGGAAAAAGAAGAAAAAGCTCCAGGGATACTTGCGTGAAATCCTCAAACCTTCAGAGGAGCGGGTAAGCCCAAGGTGCGCCCATGTTCCAGATTGTGGTGGGTGCGCGGTTCAGCAGCTGTCTTACCGGGCTCAACTAGAGTACAAAGAAAAGCAAATTCAACAAACTTTTACCGATCTCATTGAAGATCACCACCCTGAAGTCCGTCCAATCATTGGATGCGAAACTCCCTGGGAGTATCGGAATAAAATGGAGTTTTCTTTTTCAGAAAATAGAATGGGCGATAAGTTTCTTGGGCTGATGCTTGCAGGGGGTAAGGGGAGGGTTGAGGACATCCAAAGGTGCCATCTGGTTTCTCCTTGGTTTTCAGAAGTTCTCTCAGCTGTCCGGACTTGGTGGAAACAGGAGGGGCTCAGAGCTTATCACCATCTATCCAATGAAGGCCATCTTCGGACAATGACTGTTCGAGAGGCTAAGCAGGGTAAGGGGAAAATGGTGATGCTGACCGTGTCGGGAAATCCCCAGTTTGCCTTGAAAAAGGGGCAAATGGATCGGTTCGTTTTAGCAATCAAAGAAGTTACCGAAGATCCTGGGTTGAGCATTTTTCTCCAAGTTCAACAAATTGCAAAAGGGGTTCCGACGCAGTTTTATGAGATGCTCCTTCATGGACCTGATCACATCACCGAAGTGCTCCATGTAATGGGCCAGCGGATGGAATACAAAATCAGTCCCACCTCTTTTTTTCAACCAAACACAATCCAGGCAGAAAAAATCTTTTCTGAGGGGATCTCTATGCTTTCGGATCTTGCAAATGCTCGTGTTTTTGATCTCTACTGTGGTGGAGCCACCATCGGGCTTTGTATGGCTAAAAAAGCAAAAGAAGTAGTCGGCATTGAACTCAACCCCCACTCCGTATTCGATGCGGGGTGGAATAAAGAGGTGAACCGGATAGAAAATTTTTCTATCCACAGAGGCGATGTTGGAGAGGTGTTGACGAAGATGCGCGAGGTTGAGGGCTTCACTCCACCTGAGGTGGTTGTCATTGATCCTCCAAGAGCTGGCCTCGATGCTAAAGCGATCCGCCACATTTCCGGTCTAGCACCAAGTCAGATACTTTATATCTCGTGTAATCCAAAAACGCAGGCTGAAAACATCAGAGAGATGGCTCAGTCGGGGTATCGATTGAAGGTTCTTCAGCCAGTCGACCAGTTCCCCCATACTGTTCATATAGAAAATATTGCGCTCCTCCAAAGATCTTGATTTTCTCAGCTCATTCGTGCATGCTTAATAAATCTTAAGGTTAATCGAGGTATGTCAAAATGAAAAAACTATTAACACTTCTCCCGTTGCTAGCTTCGGGGTCACTTTTTGCTGAAAATGGTCAAACAGGCCGAGAAGGAAATTTTATGCAAACAATCATTATGCTCGTTATCGCGATCGTCTTCTTTTACTTCATTCTTTGGCGCCCAGAGAGAAAACGGCGTAAAGCATTGGAAGAGCAGCGGGGCGGTATGAAGCCAGGTGACCGGGTCACTGCAATGGGGATCGTTGGCACAATCGATAAAATTGAAGACAAGACAGTCATCATAAAAAATGTCGACGGATCAAAAATCGAAATCCTCAAAATGGCCATCACAGAAGTTCAATCCTCAGGTGGAGATCAAACACCTCCTAAAGCCTAGAAAAGAGGGATCAGTTCCCTCTATTCATTGGGGTTGTCTCTAAAAGTTTTTCTTGTTATCAGAGTGTGAGGGAGGATCCTTCACACTTTGGTTAAAAAGCTAGTTCTATTACTCCTTGTTTTTTCCTTTGGCTGGGCCCAAGAGCCCAGTGCCGTTTATCTTACCTGGAAGGGGAGTCCTTCTACAACGATGACGGTTGTTTGGCTCACCACAACGGGGCTGACGAGTCGGGAAAGCGTTTTTTATCAACATCCTGATGAGTCAACTTGGGAAGAAAAAGAGGGGGTGGTAAAATCCCTTTCCCGCTCGAACATTGTCATTCAATATGCGGAGCTTAAAAATTTAGAGCCCGATACAGAGTATTTTTTTCGGATAGCTGATGGAGAGATCCATCGTTTTCGTACGATGCCTAAAGATCTCACCACCCGTCCATTAAAAGTTGTCATTGGTGGCGATGCCTATTTTTCTAAAGAACTTTACCACAAAATGAACTTGGAAGTAGCCAGTAAAGAGCCCGATTTTGTGGTAATGGCGGGCGATATAGTCTATGCAGAAGGGCTCAGGTGCGCGCTTCGCCCCTATTCTTGGAAAGTAAACCGGTGGGAGACCTTTTTTGAGATCTGGTCCAAGGATATGGTTACAAAAGATGGGCGCTTGATCCCAATTGTCCCTGTGATTGGAAACCATGATGTGAAAGAGGGGTTTGATAATCCTCATATAAAGGAAGTATTTTTCTATGAGTTTTTCCTTTTTCCTATAAAAGGGGTCCCTTTCCAAACCTTAGAATTTGGAAGAGATCTCTGTCTCTATCTTCTCGACTCAGGCCATACCTATCCCGTTGGGGGGATGCAAACGGAATGGCTAGAGCGAAAACTCAAAAAGAACAAAGAGACGAAATACAATATTCCCGTCTATCATATTGGAGCCTATCCCTCGGAGACCTCCTACACTCATCGAGGATCCAAAGATATCAGAAAATTCTGGGTCCCTCTTTTTGAGCAGTACGGGGTTAGGGTTGCTTTTGAACATGACAACCACACCTTCAAAAAAACCTATCCTATTTGGAAAGGGGTGATCGATCCCAAAGGGATCCTCTATCTAGGGGACGGTTCCTGGGGTGTTCCTCCTCTCAAACCAGAAAAACACTGGTATTTAGAAAAAGCTGAGCAGACCAATTGCTACTGGCTTTTGAAAATTGATCCCCATCAAACTAAGGCGTTTGCATTTGATATTTCAGGGACTCTCCTCGATGAAACATTGATTTTACCAAATTAAATCGCCCCCCCCCCCCTTGTGTAAAATGATTTTTTTTGGTTTATTGCAGTTATTAGGATAAAGTAACAACATTTGAACATGTAGGGATTAATGTTATGATCAAAAAATATGCGTTTCTTGCCACTTTGCTCGGCGTTGCAAGTTTTTCTCAAGTCAATGGAATGGAGTTTTTGATTGAGGGGAAGGCGGCCTATTTTTATCCCCTAGACTCAGAAGTGCGCGATATCTATTGCGACGGGGGAGTATTTGGGCTAGAGCTAAGCGTTGATTCATGCTGGAATCTCTATCCATGGATCAGTGCAGACTATTTCTGTGTCGACGGTCGCTCAATCGGAGAAAATGATAAAACCACCCTTACGCTTGTTCCACTAGGAATAGGGCTCAAATACCTCTTTTCTTGCGGCTGTCTCCGTCCCTATTTAGGCCTTGGCTTCGGCTCTACCTATTTCCACACAAAAGACGACTCGAATTTTGTGAAAAAATCGCATACAAAATGGGGTTTTGGGGTGATTGCAAAAGGGGGAGCACAGTTTTATTTCTCTGACTGCTGGTTCTTCGACCTCTTTCTTGACTACACCTGGATGAAGCTCTCATTCAGTGGCACCTCAGATCCATTTGTACTCGGTAGAAAGGCGGATATCAGCAACATCAATGTTGGTGGTGGTATCGGAGTCAACTTCTAAGTCTCTAAAGAAGACTTAACCGATTGTAGCCCTAAATCGATTGGTGCGTACATTATTGAGATAGAATTCTCATATTGATACGTACCAATCAAATGTCTCATTTCAGATTATTAAATAAATCGTCTACCGAATTCTTTCTCGATTGTCCTAATTTTTATACAGGGATGAATGACTAGAAAAGAGCTCAAGGATTTTATGTCGATAGGTTTAGAGACCTTCTCTGAACAGTTTTCTATATAATAGGGGGCTCTAAGTAGAATAACACCAGGAGCTAAAGTCTTTCATGTGGCAAGACTGGTGTTCTTGAGAGGAGGCGTTTCTCTAAGGGCTCTTAAGGAGCTATTTCAAATGTCTTTCCAAAAACTGTGATCTCACCTATTGGCGGAGGAGGAGGTGGCGGAGGAGGTGGTGGGGAAGGTAGCTCCTCAATTATACTTACATTACTAGGAGGTTGAAAATTTGGGACATAGAGAAATCCATTCAGAGAGGAGGGAGTGTCATTAGGTCGATTACCTACTGTGATAGTTGCAATAACTTTCTTTAAGGTGTTGTCAATTACGCTTAGGTTGTCATCGTCGTCATTCGGAGCATAGACAAAATCACCATTAGCTGATGGAACTCGGGGGCTACCCCCTACTGTAATCGTTGCAATAACTTTTTTAAGTGAGTGATCGATTACACTCATGTTAGCGGTTTGCTGATTTGGGACAAAGATCGAGTAACCAATAGCAACAGGGGTCTTAGGGCCCAAACCCACTGTAATTGTAGCAATAACTGTTTTTGAGCTGTTATCAATTACGCTTACATTGTCAGGACCAAAGTTAGGTACATATACATTTTGATCTATAATTACTGGGGTGAAAGGTTGGACGCCTACTGTGATGGTTGCAATCAAATTTTTTGAGCTGTTATCTATAACACTTATATTGCTGCTTCCTTGATTTGGAAGATAGATAATGTCTACAATGGCTCTAGGGGTTTGAGCCATATTGCCAACTGTAATTGTTGCAATAATATTCTTTGTCATGTTTGAAATGATACTTAGGTGCGGACTATTCGGCACATAGACAAATTGATCGACAGCCAAGGGCGTTTCAAGGTTTGAGCCTAATGTAATAGTTGCAATCACTGTTTTTGAAATGCTATTGATCACACTTAGATTGGTCGAGGCTCTGTTTGGAACATAGACAAAATCATCGATAATTACACCATTTCGAGTGTTATTCCCTACTGTGATTGTTGCTACTACAGTCCTGGATGTCCCATCAATTACACTTATATTACCAGATCCACTTGCCACATAGACTGAGTCATTAACAATAAACGTTTTTGGCAAACTGCTTACAGTGATCGTTGCTACGACAACGAGTGGGCTTCCTACTGCTTTTGATAGTAGGAGAAGGAAGAATAAAGTTTTCAAAAAAATGATCTTTTTACTCATCGATCGACCTAAATATTTTTAATCTTCAAGACCCTATTCGAAAAATGCAGTTTCTCTTTGAGGGTAGGGTAATTTGCAAAATTATTTTAGGTTCGTTGAAGAATTGTTTACAAGCTTTTAAAATGGGCAAAGGGACGGATTCATATCCCGACGATTCAGCTTCGTCAAGCTCTTCCCCCCTGTTAGCCCAAGTAGTCTATTCCTTTTTTGCCGAACCTTTTACGAGGAGCTTTTCCAGTACTTTGCTGCTCCTCTGGATGAATTGGGGGAGCTCTTCGGGTGGAAGCTCTTTTTGGGAGAGCTGCGCCAGTTGGTAAAGATGGAGGAGCATCTCTTTTGCGAGTTCAGCATTTTTATGGGCTGTGATCGCATCGATAATGGGACTGTTGGTGTTTACTACAAACGTTTGCTTTCCGAGCATCCCAGTTGGAAAGCTCTGATTTGAAAGGGCAAATGACTCGCGCATCCTTCGGGTCTGTTCATCAATGACAAGAAATGCAGGAATCGCATCGCTGGTGAGGCTTTTTGCTTCAACGTCGAGATTTTCGATCCCAAGAGAGTTTTTCACAAACTCTGCGAGTTTTGACGATTCGGTTTTCCCATCGGCGTCGAGGAGGCTTTTCTCCCGTTTTTCATCGATGATCGAAGAGTCGATTCCTCCGTCGATTCGCTGAAATTTAGCAGGGGAGAGCTTCAACTCAAGAAAGTTCATGAGGGGAGTGTCAATAGGACCTTTTGCGATGAGGACTTCTTTCTCTTGGTAAAGAGAGAGGAAGGGGGATGAGGGGTCTTGTGTATAGAAGATTTTATCGGGACTTCGCTCTAAGTACTCTGCAAGAGTGGTCCATTCTCCTTTGAGATTTTCCCAGATGAGAAACTCTTTCACCCGCTCATAGAATTTTTCATCATGGAGGATCCCGAGTTTGATGATGGTTTCTACATCAGCCCAATGTTTTGTGAATTTTTCTTTTTCGGTTCGGTAGATTGTCGCGAGTCGATCGGCTACTTTTTTTGAGATGTGGGTGGAGAGTGATCGGACGGTTTTATCCATTTGGAGATAGCTTCTCGAGACGTTGAGGGGGATGTCGGGGCTGTCAATTGCTCCGCGAAGTACAGTGAGGTACTCAGGGATAAGGTCTTGGCAGTTGTCAGAGACAAATACGCGGTTGCAGAAGAGCTTGATTGCTTTTTTTTCAAAGTCAAATCGTTTGCCAATTTTAGGGAAATAGAGAATCCCTTTTAAGTGGAAAGGGTAGTCGACATTGAGATGGACCCAAAAGATAGGATCGGGTTCCATCGGGTGGAGCTTTCGGTAGAAGTCGAGGTATTCTTCCTCTGTGCACTCGGAGGGGGCTTTCATCCACAAGGGGTCTTTTTGGTTGATGTGCTCCCCATTGAAATAGATTGGGTAGGGGAGGAAGGAGCAGTAGCGGGTGAGGATTTCCTCAAGACGGCTGGCTTCGAGAAAGTCTTCATCTTCTATGTGTAGAGTAATGGCTGTACCTCGAACTTCCCTCTTCCCTTCGTCGAGGTCATAGTTTGAGGTGCCGTCACACGACCAAAAGGCCGGCTTTGCCTCTTTCTGGTAGGATAGGGTTTCGATCTCCACTTTTGATGCGACCATATAGGCTGAGTAGAATCCGAGCCCAAAATGGCCAATTACTTGGTCTTTTTCTTTGTCTGTTTGGTATTTGCTTAAAAATTCTTCTGCCCCAGAAAAAGCGAGCTGGGCAATGTATTTTTCAACTTCTTCACCGGTCATCCCGATCCCGGTGTCGGCAATAACAAGCGTTTTATTCTCTTTGTCTAGGGTGATTTCGATTTTGCATTCAGAATCATCGAAGGCGACTTCATTTCTTTCTCGAAGGACTTTTAACTTAGAGAGGGCATCGCAGGCATTTGAGACTAGCTCCCTTAAAAAAATATCTTTATCCGAGTAAAGCCATTTTTTAATAATGGGGAGTAGCTTTTCAGTATTTATTTTGAGTGTTCCCTGTGCCATAGAAGTCCTCCTGTTAAACGGATGATCATAGCAAAGTTCTTTAAAATTGTCTTGTGAGATATGATGAAAATTATGCGTATTTCTATGGTACAGCTCAATCCTGTGATTGGGGATCTTAAGGGGAACACAAAAAAAATTCTTTCCTCTATTGAAAAAGCTCGCTCAGAAAAGGCGGATATTGTCCTATTCCCTGAGCTGACGATTTGCGGTTATGCTCCGGGGGATCTCCTTCTCCACGATGACTTCATTGAGGCGACAGAAAAATGCCTTGTCGAGATTGTCGCTGCCTCAAAAGGAATCTGCATCATCGTAGGCCTTGTGAGGATCAATCATGGAAAGGGGAAGCACCTCTTTAATAGCGCCGCCTTTATTTGCGATGGAAAAATTGTAGATTTTTATAACAAATGCTTACTTCCCACCTACAATGTATTCGATGAGAGGCGCTACTTCGAGCCTGGCCGTGAAGTGAAGACCTTCATGGTGAAAGGGAAGAAAATAGGATTGATCATTTGCGAGGATATTTGGCAACACTCCGGGGTAGATACACGATATGCTTTTGACCCTGTCGAAGAGCTGGCGAAGGAAAAAATTGATATTTTACTCAACCTCTCTGCATCCCCCTACCAGTTTGACAAGCCAGATGTTCGGGTAGAGGTTTGTGCAAAAGCGGCTCGCACACTCAAGTGTCCTGTTTTTCTCTGCTGCCAAGTGGGAGCCAACGACGATCTAATTTTTGATGGGTATAGCGTTTGCGTCGATGAAAAAGGAAACCTAAGGCAACTAGGGAAAGGATTTGCAGAGGATTTCTTCACGGTTGATCTTGAAGCTCCCGTCTGTAATCTCCCCTTTGAGTACAACGATATGAAAGATCTCTACAGCGCTCTGGTCCTCGGGGTTCACGATTATTTTGCAAAGCAGGGGTTTACAAAAGCGCTGATGGGGCTCTCGGGAGGGATTGATTCGGCCCTTGTTGCTTGTATTGCAAGAGATGCTCTTGGTCCAGAGAATGTAGTAGGGGTCTCGATGCCCTCTCCGTATAGCTCTGAGGGGAGCATACGGGATGCAAAGCATCTTGCTGACAATTTGCAGATAGGGTTTAAAAGTATTCCGATTGATCGGCCTTTTCAAGACAATTTACAGCTTCTTCAGCCCCATTTTGAGGGAAAGGGGCCCGATACAACAGAAGAAAATTTACAAGCGCGGATCCGCGGGATGATCCTGATGGGTCTGTCGAATAAACTTGGCCATATTGTCCTCAGTACGGGAAATAAAAGCGAAATGGGTCTCGGCTATTGTACTCTATATGGAGACATGTGTGGCGGGCTTGGAGTGATCTCGGACGTTCTCAAGACGCAGGTCTACGAGCTTTGCCGTTGGATCAATCGAAAAGGCGAGGTGATCCCCTGGTCAACGATAGAAAAGCCCCCCTCTGCCGAGCTCCGCCCAGATCAAAAAGATTTAGACTCTCTTCCCGACTATGCGATCGTCGATAAAGTTCTTAAGGCCTATGTTGAGGGGCACGCTTGCCCCAAGGCGATTGCGAGAGATTATGGGATCGATCAAGAAGTCGTCGATGATTTGATTCATCGCCTTCATAGAGCTGAATATAAGAGGCGGCAAGCCCCTCCGGGGATAAGGGTGAGTAAGGTTGCCTTCAGTGTTGGGAGGCGCTTCCCGATTGTTCAGGGGTGGGGCTGAGTACCACTAGTCTGTCAAATCCGACAGCTACACCGCAGCAGGGGGGCAAGTGGTCAACGCAAGTGATAAAGTCCTCATCAATAGGAAGAGTGTTTTTCCCAAGTGCCAGCCTCTTTTCATTTTCTCTTTGGAGACGGATCCTCTGTTCATTGCTATCGGTTAGCTCTTCAAATCCATTGGCCAGTTCAATCCCTTTAAAATAGACTTCAAATCTCCGAGCAATCGGAACTCCATCCGCGACAGAAGTTTTGGCAAGGGCTGCTTGAGATGCCGGAAAATCGCGGATCACCGTTAGTCCCTGAAGTTTTGGTTCAACGATATGGGAGAAGAGAAGGTTTAATTGGGTGTCTCGATCCCAGAGGTGCGCCTGGTTAGAAAACTGAGAGACGCTTTCCTTTAAATCTCCCAAATAGTCAACTCCCGCAAATTCTTCAAATGCTTGACGGTAGGTGAAGACAGATGCTGGAAGATCTCCTAAAAATAAACGAATTAAATCTAGGGTTTCTTCGATGAATGTTTCGTAGGGCATATTGACCCGGTACCATTCGAGCATCGTGAATTCAGGCATATGCCAAGGGCTCTCTTCTTCCGCACGAAACACATGCCCTAATTGAAAGATGTCACCGCTACCCTTTGCGAGAAGCTTTTTGAGTTCATATTCTGGAGAAGAGTGGAGATAGCCAATTTTTTCGTTTCCCATCTCGACCCGCATGATATCAATATGAGCATCAACCGGGGCTGTGGTGCTGAGGATATTTGTGTCGGCTTCAAGGATATTGCGAGAGTCAAAAAATTGCCGGACAGCTTTAAGGAGTGCCGCCCGTTTTTTGAGGGTTCCACGATTAGACGCGAGAGACGTATTCACCGGTGCGAGTATCTACTTTGATTTTTTCACCCTGTTCGACAAAGATGGGGATCTGAATTTTTGCCCCTGTTTCGAGAACGGCCGACTTGAGAACTCTTCCCGAGCTATCACCCCGAAGGCCTGGAGCCGTTTCCGTGATGATCATCTCCATGAAAGTAGGGGGGACTAAGTCAATGGCTTTCCCCTTATAGAAAATGAGGTCGTACTCTACATCGTCCATACACCATTGGGCGTTGTCTCTAATTACTTCTGCAGGAATCGTATGCTGTTCGAAGGTTTTTTCATCCATGAAAATGAAGTCTTCGCCTTCTTTATAGAGTAGCCGCATTTTGAATTCTTCAACATCGGCAAGGTCGAGTTTTTCTCCAGAGCGGAATGTTTTTTCAACAACCCGACCAGTGAGGAGGTGTTTCATTTTCACCCGGTTAAAGGGCTGCCCCTTCCCAGGTTTAACGAATTCATTGGTGACAATGATGTAGGGCTCTTTGTCGAGCTCTACTTTTAATCCGCCTCTAAACTCATTTGTACTTACTTGCGCCATAGAGGGAAATCATAAATTACGGGGTAGATAAAAATCAAGCGGCTTCTGCAATCCTTGGGAGGATCAATTTTGCTGCGCGGACCACTAGGATAATTGTTCCTGCCGTCGCGATGAACCCTCCGATATTTTGGAGATCGCTATTTTTGAGGTTGAAAATCCAACCCATTTTCTTGGCAGCATCGCTCACTTTTTCAGCCGACTCGTGGTTCAAGTCGATGGTCCGGTGCATTCTACCAATTCCATCCTCTAAACCAGTTCTTACTGCCTGTAGCCGATCTACCTCTTTCTTGAGTGCTTCGACTTCAACTTTTTTCGACGCCAAAGAGGAATCAATTGCTTCGAGTTTTCTCGTTGCTGCTCCCATTTGCTCGAAAAGGGCGCCGTTCATCGCTTGCGCTTCTGTCATCAGTTGCTTTACTTGCTCTCGATGTCCTTCATTTGCTGTGATGATACTTCCCTTGAGGAGGGTAAGAGCTTGCTTTTCACTATCAAACTGCTTGATTGCTCGATCGAGAACCTCCTGGTTGACAGCGCGCCCCTGATCCCTCGCATGCTCAAGCTCACTGGCAATATCTGTCATCATGGTCCCCATTGTTCCCAGATGAGTTTCATAGACAGCGTTATTTTGATCAAAGCGGGTGTTTTGCCCCTCCATGAACGCGAGTTTGCTCTCAAAACGATTGAGCAGGGCGGCATGTCGGGAATTCGCAATCTTGTAATCGTGGTTTTCTTTTTGGAGATTCCGGTTCATGAGATGTAGATCAGTAAAATCTCGGAAGTCCTTTCGAATGACGCTTAAAAAGCAACCAAGAGAAAATTGACAAAAGGCGGCAAACCAATAGCCGGAAAAGAAAGAAAGGGCGGCATTTACGATCGAATAAACTGTTCCAAGTGTAAGGAGGTTTTCTTTCCAATTGGAAAAAATCCTTCCAGTCAAGATGTTTTGGATCGTTTTAACGAAGGCCGGGGGTTTGATCCCTCTTTCGTGAATTTCTGGAATCGTGTGAAGTGCAAATATACTACTTGCCATGATAACCTCCTCCCTTATTTTGAAGAAAAATGTTATGCCAAGGAAAGATTTTGGTACAGCATTTACTTTATCTCGTCTGGAACGTATAAAAGGAAAAATATGACAGAAAGCCTTGGTGAAGAACAGTTCGCAAAAGAGACCCTCGAGCGGTATAGTGGGAGTCCCACAGAGGATTTTCAATCTAATTTGATTCTCACGAATTTCCCTCAATATGTGGAGTATTTTGCTAAAACTCGGGGAGTGAAAATCCACGAGGGCTCGATGTTTAAGGCTGCCCATTGCCCGAAAGAAGAGGTGAGTATCCTCGATTTCAAAATAGGGTCACCTGCTGCTGCACTGATCATCGATCTCTGTTCTTTCTTGCCTGTAAAGGCGGCTGTCCTCCTTGGGATGTGCGGGGGACTGCGGAGAAGATACAAAGTAGGAGACTATCTTGTCCCCGTTGCGAGCATTCGTGATGAGGGGACCTCTAATTTTTACTTCCCTCCAGAAGTGCCTTCCCTTTCTAATTTTCTCATGCAAAAAGCGGTGACTCAGGTTCTAGAGGAGCAGGAAACGCCCTACCATATTGGGATTACCTTTACGTCAAACATGCGGTTTTGGGAGTTCAATGAGGAATTTAAAAACCGTCTAAAGGCAACCAAGGCGCAAGCTTATGAGATGGAGTGTGCCACTCTTTTTGCTGCCAGTTATAAACGAAAATTCACCCTAGGCGCCCTTCTTCTTATCTCCGATCTTCCCCTCAACAACGATGGGATCAAAACAAAAAAAAGCTCGGCAGAGGTCTTTGCGAAGTATATGCCAGACCACGTCGAAAAAGGGGTGGCCATTCTTAAAGCTGCGAGAAAGATGCAGTCCAAAAATGTCAAAGGCGCCTACCACCGCAACATTGGCCTTAACGAAAAAGGGAGCTAACACCGCAACCTTTTTGGAATACAAAATTTCTCGAAAAACCGTGATTTCATTTTTTCTTCCGTAAAGTTTTTCCTTTTTTTTCTAGGGGACCTTAAGATTTGCCTTAGTATAGGTTCATTATACTGAGCCAAATCTTTTAAAGAAGTTCCTTGACTGCTCTTTCAAACTCTTCGGGATCTTTTGTCTTAGGGAGGGGGTGTGTTTTCCGGTTTGTCTCTTTCCCTTTTTGCTTTTCTGCGATGAAGGTGAATCGTTCGAATTTGAGTAGGGTGTAGCCAAGCTGCGCTGCAAAAATACGGAGACGGGTGAGGTGGTAGAGCCAGAGAACTTCTTCTGGAGGTGGTCCGAACCGGTCTGACATTTCTTTGAGGATCGCTTCGGTCTCTTCATCGGATGAAGCTTCCCCTAAACGGTGGTAGAGTTCCATACGCAAAGAGGGCTCGCCTATATACTCTTCGGGGAGCTTGGCATTGAAAGAGAATTCGAGTTTGGTTTCGATGAAGCTCACTGAGCGTTTTTTCTTCATTGCATCGATCGCCCGTTTGAGAAGCTTGCAATAGAGATGGAAGCCAATCGAAGAAATTTGGCCAGACTGCTTTAAGCCTAGGATGTCTCCAGCGCCACGGATCTCTAAATCGCGCATTGCAATTTTCATCCCCCCCCCATAGCCTGAAGCCTCGATGAGGGCTTGGAGTCTTTTCGTTGCAATTTCCTGAAGTTCTCTTCGTTGGGGGACAAGGAAGTAGGCATAGGCAGGGCGATTCCATCTGCCAACTCTTCCTCGTAATTGATAGAGATCTCCTAGTCCAAATTGGTCGGAGCGATCGATGAGAATCGTATTTGCATTGGGAATGTCTACCCCATTTTCAACAATGGTCGTTGCAACGAGGATATCTGCCTGACCACTTTTGAACTGGTGGTATACCGTGTCGAGCTGATCCGCCGACATCTGCCCGTGACCAACGACAATTCGCGCTTGTGGGACGAGCTTTTGGAGTTCTTCTGCAACGTTGTGAATGGTTTCAACCCGGTTGTGGATGAAATAGGCCTGCCCGTCACGAGATAGTTCTCGCAGGAGGGCATTTTGAATGACTGTCGGCTGTCTTTCGACGATATGAGATTTGATAGGAAGTCGATCCTGCGGGGGAGTGTTGATGATCGATACATCCCTAGCCCCAATTAGAGACATGTAGAGTGTTCTAGGGATCGGAGTGGCTGACATTGTGAGCGAGTCGACCCCAACTTTGAGTTTTTTTAAATGTTCTTTCGCACGGACTCCGAAGCGCTGTTCTTCGTCAATGATAATCAGGCCTAAGTCACGGAACGAGATATCTTTACTGATGATCCGATGGGTGCCGATCAGGATGTCTATTGCACCGGTTTTGGCCTTCTCGATGTTCTCTTTGACCTTTTTAGCGGGAAGAAAGCGGGAGATTACCCCGATGTTGATCGGGTAGTTTGCCATCCTTTCGCAAAAAGTTTCGTAGTGTTGCATCGCAAGGACGGTTGTGGGGACGAGAACAGCTACTTGCTTTTTCCCATCGGCGACAGCTTTGAATGCTGCACGCATTGCTACTTCGGTTTTTCCGTAGCCTACGTCCCCGCAGATCAACCGGTCCATTGCTTTTGTAGAGGTCATATCGGCTTTTAGCGCATTGATTGCTCCCATTTGGTCATCGGTTTCGACGAAGGGAAAGTCACTTTCAAAGCTCTGCATATCTTCAGAATCAGCATCGTAGACAAAACCGCCGACAACTTCCCGCTCAGCATGGTGGCGGAGCATTTCTTCTGCATAACCAATGATTGCTTGCTGCGCCTGAATTCGAGCTCGCTGCCATTTTTGTGTTCCAAGCTGGCTTAACGTTGGGACTTCTTCTTTGGAGCCGATATACCGGGAAACGAGATAGCTTGAAGCGATCGGGACAAACAGGGTGCTAGACCCGGCATATTCGATGACGAGAAATTCTTCGATATTGCCGAGATGGTTTTTCTTTTTTTCGATGCCCCGGTATTTTCCAATCCCATTATGGAAGTGGACGACGAGATCGCCTGCATTGAGTTCGTGAAACTCTGCTGCAGGAGTGTGGTAGGTTCCTCTCCATTTCTGTCTTCGAACGCGGAATCGTCCGGTGAATTCAGCCATTGGAAGGACTGCTATTTGGCTATCAGCAAGAACGAAACCACTTGAGAGGTATCCCTTTTCGAAGAAGGTGTTTTCGGGCAACTGAACGGCATTATCCTCGACCAGGTGCTTTAGCGTTCCCTCCTCCGACTCGGTCGCTGTGAGGAAGTGGAGTTGGAGGGGGGATTTAGAAAAGCGGTGGATCCCTTGAAAAATTTCTTCCTTTGAACTCGCACTTTTATCTTCAGAAGGAGAGAAAAAATCGCGGATCGTATGGAAAGGGTGGACCCATCGTTTGGCGCTTAAACTCTTTCCAAATGCCTCAAAGGCGATGGGTTGGAACGGTGTTTTTCCACTATAAAAATCTCTCCCAATTCGCTCTTTGATCTCAACAGCCGATAGCTCTTCCATCCACTCCTTCGTCCAGTAGAAGTGTTGGTGGCTCTCCGTGAGTTTGAGAAGGTCTTCAATGGTCGAAAAAAAACGGGAACGGCTTCCAGGAAGCCCTTTAAGGGATACGTATCGGTCTTCTAGCGCAAGGACATCGTCGAAAATAATGATGGTGTCTTTGCTTAAATAGTCCAAAAGGGTTGCTAGTGTTTCCTCTTCTTCGAGGAGTTTGGGTTCAGATGCAGGGCAGAGAAAAATTTCCTCGACCTTCTGAATCGATTTTTGACCGATCGGATCAAAAGTGCGGATGGAGGAGATCTCATCTCCAAAAAATTCAACCCGAAAAGGCTCGGTCGCGGAAAGGGGGAAAATATCAAGGATCCCTCTGCGAATGGCATAGTGCCCTTTGTCTGCAACGACAGCCTCTTTTCGATAGCCGAGCGCATCTAAAAAACTATCCAAAGCATCAAAGGGGATCTCCTCTCCAACCTTCCATAGATTGCAATTGGGTTTGAGCTTTTTCGGTGTTGGAAGCTTTTGGAGAACCGCTTGAAGGGATGCCAGCACAACTTTCGGCCCCTTTTTCTGCAGACAGTGGTAGAGAATTTCAAACCTTTTTCCAACGATATCGGGGCTTGGAGCAATTTCCTCTCCTGGAAGAGTTTCCCAGGCGGGGAACTCAAAAAAAGGGGCAACGCCAAAATAGTCGAGATTATCGATGACCCGATTTTCACTCTTGTCGGAACAAATGAACAGGACGTCTTTTTTGCAGGCCTTGAAGATCACAGAGAGGAGGGCTGCTTTCGGGGAGTCCCAAAGACCTTCGATCATCAGGGAATGCTCTGCTTGAGCAGCTTCAGAGAGTTTTTCTAATGAAGGGCTGGAAAGTATTTCAGATTGGATGTTCACACTTTGCTGATCGATTGTTTAATGATCTCAAGGGCCTCTTCTAACCCTTTAGGATTTTTCCCCCCGGCTTGTGCGGCATCAGGACGTCCTCCGCCTCCACCACCAATCGCTCTGGAAATTTCTTTAATAAGAGAGCCAGCTGCAATCCCTAATTTAATAAGGTCGGGGCTCACTTTGATGACAACTTGTACTCGATTTGAATCGCGAACCCCAAGCGCAACAACCCCACTTTGGAGCTCAGTGAGGAGGAGGTCTGAGAGTTCGTTGAGGTCTTCGGGATCGACTTCGACAATTTTTGCCACCAATTTTTTCCCGCTCGAATCTTCAGCATTTTGCAAAAGCTCCACAGATGTCTGTTGCAGATGGAGCCGTTTTAACATTCGGAGTTGTTGTTTAAGATCGGCATTTTCATCGATGAGTTGCGAGACTTTCTCCCCAAGTTTTGCTGGTTGTGCTTTGAGAAGTTCTGCCGTTTCTTGGAGGATTGCCTCTTCCTTACGGACTAGCTCTTCAGCAGACCTCCCACAAGATGCTTCGATCCTCCTAACCCCAGCGGCGATACTACTTTCTTTAAGAATTCGAAAATACCCGAGCATCCCTACATGGTAAGAGTGTGTTCCCCCGCAAAGTTCTTTGGAGTAGTCGATGTCGACGACTCGAACGTGAGATCCATATTTATCGCCAAAAAACTGTTTGATCTCGCCTCGGCTTTGCGCTTCTTGAAAGGGGATTTCATAGGTGCTGACGCTTTGATTTTCACGGATTTTTTCGTTGACCATATCCTCAATTCTCTCGATCTCTTCTCTCGAAAGGGGCTTGTGGTGATTGAAGTCAAATCGGAGCTTGTCTGGTTGGACGAGTGATCCTGCTTGCCGAATATGAGCCCCAAGGACGTGCTGAAGTGCCCAGTGCAAGAGGTGAGTTGCCGTATGGTGAGCGCAGATATTCATCCTTCTTGGCTGATCGATTGCTGCTGTAACTTTATCTCCGCTGTTAAAGAAACCAAGTTCTAAAGTCCCTCGATGTACGATGATATTGCTAAAAGGATTTTGGCAGTCGGTGACACGAAACCTCGCGTGCTGATTGGAAATCGCGCCAATGTCGGCAACCTGCCCTCCTTTTTCTGCATAGAAGGGAGTCTCCTTAAGAATCAGCAGTGCTTCAGCCCCTTCTGAGAGCGATTCGACAAACTCTCCATTTTGAACAATCCCTAAAATTTCCGTTTCGGCTTTCATTTCGCTATAGCCGACAAATTCACAGGAGCCATTATTTTTTGTAAAATTAGCGTAGAGGCTCTCTTGAGCCTCTTGTGTTTCAACGTTTCTTGAGGCTCTTGAAAGCTCTTTGGCTTTTTCCTCTAGCAACTGATAGGCGTCAATGTTTACTTCTAAATTGGAGTCCTTTGCAATCAAGAGAATCTCTTCTAAAGGAAAGCCATAGGTGTCCTTGAGCTTGAAGGCCTCTTCACCGCTGATTTGTTTGTTCGGGCTTTTTACCGCTTTTTCCACGACCGATTGGAGGATATTACCGCCCCGTTTCAGAGTTCGGATAAACCCCTCCTCTTCGAGCGTGAGGATCTCTTTAATTCGGTCTTGAGCTGTTACGATCTCACGAAAGTCTTCACCCATCGTTTCGATCAGTGAAGGGAACACTTTTGCTAGAAAAGGCTCTTGAATATCGAGGTGTGTGCGGGCATAGCGAACAGCTCTGCGAAGAAGTTTTCTGAGGACATAGCCTCTTTCAATATTGCTTGGTTGAGCCCCATCTGCGATTGCAAATGAAAGGGAACGCACATGGTCGGCGATCACGTGAAAAGCTGGAGCACTTCTCGGATCATCAGGTTGGTATTTTTTTCCGGAAATTGTCTCTACTTGCTGAATCAAATGCTCTAGGATATCTGTGTGAAAAACATTGTCTTTTTTTGTAATCAGAGAAACGACCCGCTCAATCCCTGCACCGGTATCGATCGATTGATTGGGGAGGTTCGATCTTTTGCCGTGCTGGTCTTGGTTATATTGCATGAAAACCAAATTCCAGAATTCAATATACCGCTCCCCACTCGGATCCTCAAGAGGTGAGAGGGCGCTCCCATATTTTTGGCCTCGGTCGAAATGGAGCTCAGAGCAGGGGCCGCAGGGACCCGTGTCTCCCATTTGCCAGAAGTTTTCGGCCTCATCCATTCGAACGATCCGCTTTTCATCGACGTGCTCTTTCCAGAGCTCAAAAGATTCATCGTCCTCTCGGAAGATTGTGATCCATAAGTCCTTTGGATCAAATCCAAAAACTTGTGTAGAAGCCTCCCAAGCAAACGCAATAGCTTCTTTTTTAAAGTAATCTCCGAATGAAAAGTTGCCTAGCATTTCAAAAAAAGTTAGATGGCGCGAAGTGTGCCCTACATTGTCGAGGTCATTATGCTTACCCCCAACGCGGATACATTTTTGGGTGCTAGTCGCTCGTGTATAATCTCTTTTACTCTGCCCAAGGAAAACATCTTTGAACTGGTTCATTCCTGCATTAGTGAAAAGAAGCGTTGGGTCATCATGGGGGACCACAGGGGAGGAGGGGACGATGGTATGACCACGCTCTTTAAAAAAATGCAAAAACTTTTTACGGATTTCTTGTGAAAGCATAGGGACAAAGTGTATGCTGAGGCCTAATTTCCTTGCAAGATTTTGCTAATAGAGATAAAAATATTGGCTGTAGCACCAGGAGCCCGAAATATGGATGATGATATAAAAAAGCAACTTGGTAAAATTGCCAATACGATTCGACAACTTTCAATGGAAGCCGTTCAAAAAGCCAACTCTGGCCACCCTGGACTTCCTATGGGATGTGCCGAATTCGCAGCCTATTTTTGGGGGACCCAGTTACGGCACAGCCCTAAAAATCCCAAGTGGCTAGGGCGCGACCGGTTTATTCTCTCCGCCGGGCACGGATCGATGCTTCTCTATTCTATGCTCCACCTTTCTGGCTATAATCTTACGATGGACGACCTTAAATCTTTCCGCCAGCTCCACTCAAAAACCCCCGGTCATCCTGAGTACCACATTACAGAGGGAGTTGAAGCGACAACGGGCCCACTCGGTCAAGGTGTTGCCAATGCGGTAGGGCAAGCTCTTGGATTAAAGATTCTCCAAACAAAGTTTCACACGACAGATTTCCCTCTATTTGACAACAAAGTTTTTTGTCTAGCTGGAGATGGGTGTATGATGGAAGGTGTTTCATCAGAAGCTTCCTCCTTTGCTGGTCATTTGCAGTTAGATAACCTCGTTCTCATCTATGACTCAAATAAAATCTGCTTGGATGGGAACCTCTCAGAATGTTGCTCAGAGGACACGAAAAAAAGGTATGAGGCCTATGGCTGGGATACCTACGAGATTGACGGATACGACTTCCAACAGATGGAAGAGACTTTTAGACACATTCGGGAGAATCAAACGAAACCTTGTTTTGTCGTCCTACATACAGTCATAGGGAAAGGGTCTCCCCACAAAGCAGGGACCCACAATGCCCATGGATCTCCCTTAGGCGTTGAAGAAGTCGAGCTCGTTAAAAAAGAACTGGGCCTTTCTGAAGAACCCTTTTATGTCCCTCAGTCTGTCTATACCTTCTTTGAACAACGGAGAGAAAAGTGTTCTGAATTTGAGCAAAAATGGAAAGAACTCTACCGCCGTTTTGGAGAGGCAAAGCCGGAACTAGAAAAAGAATTTGCTAAAATGGTCGAAAAGCATCTCCCGGCTGATCTCGAAAAGCAATTGCAAGCAGTTGATATGAAAGATCCCATCGCGGGTCGTCAAGCATCCCAAAATTGTTTAAATGCTCTTGGAGAAATCCTCCCGTTTTTATATGGCGGATCTGCCGATCTCTCCGGCTCTGACAAAACCATGATGAAAGAATTTTCTCTGATTGGTCCTCGAAAATATGAGGGGAGAAATATCAAATTTGGAGTGAGAGAGTTTGCGATGGCCGCCGCCGCCACAGGGATGTCTCAAACCAATATGATTTTGCCTTATGTGGGAACCTTCCTCACCTTCTCGGACTACATGCGCAATGCAATCAGGCTCGCTGCTCTTTCTGAGGTGCAAGTTGTCTACCAGTTCACTCATGACTCGATCTTCCTGGGTGAAGACGGACCGACCCACCAACCAGTTGAACACTATGCCAGCTTAAGGGCCATTCCCCGTTTGCAAGTCATCCGTCCAGCCGATGCAAATGAGGTGAAAATGTCGTGGATCGCGGCTCTCCGCTATCGAGGACCAACTGCCATTATCCTGACGCGCCAAAACCTTCCACTTCTGGCTGGAACGGGCATTTCTTACGATCAGGGGATGGGTAAGGGAGCCTACATTGTGAAAAAGGAAACCTCTCAACCCGACTTTTGTCTTATTGCTACCGGTTCTGAAGTCTCTCTTGCTTGTGATGTGGCTGATGCTTTGCAAAAACGAGATAAATCGGTTAGGGTTGTCTCGATGCCCTGCTGGGAAATTTTCGATCAGCAGAGTAATGAATATAAAAAAGAAATACTCGGTGGAGACCTTGGCCGTCGTGTCAGCATTGAAGCTGGCGTTTCAATGGGCTGGGGCAAATGGGTCGGCCCGGAAGGGATTTCTATTAGCATAGAAACCTTTGGGGCGTCCGCTCCAATGAGTGATCTGCAAGCCGAGTTTGGATTCACCGTAGATGCGATTTTAAACCGCCTCCTTTCATAACCCATTTAAGAGGATCTTTTATGCGATGGTTTCTTTGTACACTTAGTCTGCTCTTCTTACATAATTTCGCCTATTGTCTGGGTGATGTAGATCCTGATATTGAATTTAAGAGGGCCCTCTACACCCTTCCTGAGGGGAAAAACCATCATGATGTAACCGAGCTCGTTCTGAGTCAGAGCACTATTCCAGAGGCTGACAAGCAGAGATTCATCGAGAAAAACCGACGGTTTTTTGTGTTTAGTTATCCGAGCGATGGAATGGAAATTAAGAGTCTGATCAGCTTTGTTGAAGGCTCTGAGGATCCTTCACACATCATGTTTCTTAGAGGATCTGGGCAGTTCGAAGCAATCCCCAACTTTTCTCCCTATGATGCTAATTACCCCTACCTCCACACCACCGATGCAACCCTTGTGTTAGCCTCTTACCGGGATGGTCTTTGTCCCGGATTTGATGAATACGGAGGAAGGGATGTCCATGACGTAATCAATCTCACGAATTACTTGCCAACTCTTGCAGAAAACCTATCTCTTAAATTTGATTGGGAAAAGTTTTATGCAGTTGGAGTCAGCCGAGGGGGGATGCAGCTGTTCCTAGCTCTTTCTCGTTTTCCCGAATTCGAAAAAAAGGTCGCAAAAGTTGTCTCAAATTGCGGGCTCCTCGACACGATTACATTCACCAAACACAACCCAGAACTCTATAAGCAGTTCAAAGCCTATTACAAATTCAAAAGCAATTCGTGGATCAAGAAGCGAAGCGCCCTTCACAATGTTAAGAACATGAAACGGAAAGAACTTCCCATCCTCATCCTGCATGGGACAGATGATGTCGTTGTTTCAATTGAGCAGCCTTTGAAATTTTTAAAGCGGCTGAAAAAATTGGGCTTTAAGAGCGTCCAGTATGAAGAAGTCCCTGAAGGGAATCACGTACTTCTGAATAAAAATGCCTATGCTCAGTACGTCTGCGACTGGCTTTTCAACTAAAGGAAAACCTTATTTACACAAACAAACCTAGATCTGTTTTTTTCTAAAATCTAGGTTTGTAGAGCAGTAGCTGCTGGCTGCAAAGTTTTGATTGCCTCGACGAGTCTTGTCAGGTGGTCGGGCATATGGCACACATTGAGAGCGAGATTGAGCCTTGGACTTCCCTCTTCCCCAAGGAAAGAGCGGGTAGGACCTACGAGGATTTTTTCCTCTTTGAGGTGAGCCCGTAGTTCTTCTACTTCCTCCGCATTGTTAAAAAGCAAAGAAAGGAGGGGGGTGTTCACTTTGGGGATTTGGAACCCAAGTTCTCGAAGAGCATTTCTCAGCCAGTGAGAGCGCTGTTCAAGCTGCCGTCTCTCTCCTTCCATTTGAGGAATAAGATCAAAGGCCTCTTCAATCGCCCCGATAATAGGAGGGGGCGTCAGATAGTTTGTTTGGACCGGGGAAATGTTGACTAGATAGTCCCTTAGCATCTCAGAGCAGGCAATGTACCCGCCATAAGCGCCACAAGCCTTACTGAATGATCCACTCACTACGTCGATCTCGCGTAAATGAGCGCTAAGGCCCATCCCCTCGACTCCTGCAACACCAAAGGAATGGGAGTCGTCAACATATAAAAGAGCGTCAAAATGTTCAGCAAGCTCGATGAGTGTCGGTAAATTGGCAACAGATCCTGTCAGACTAAATACCGATTCAACAGCGATGATCTTTGTCTTTGTCTTAGCATCTTCTAAAAAGTGTTCGAGACGATCAAGACGCATATGAGGGAAAAGCTGCACTTTAGCCAAACTTTCTTTGGCTCCTTTATGTAAACTTGGATGACTGGCTTCATCGACAAAAATAGTCGCATGCTTGTGGCCCAAAGTAGAGAGAGTCGTCACATTTGCTTCATAACGGGATGGGAAAAAAACAGTCGCCTCGCGATTGAGCATCTTACTGAGCTTCTCTTCGAGCTGTTGTTGGCAAATTAAATAGAGATCTTGCGACTCAGAAGAAGCGGTAATTCCATGCTGCAAAAGATACTTAATCGCATTTTTCTTGATACCGGGATTGTCGGCCAATCCAAGATAGTCATGAGAACAAAAACTGAGCAGCTTCTGATCTTCAAAGAGAATAAACGCGCCGTTGATCGGAATCATTGGCTGGAGTTTGCGAAGGCGCTTTTCTCTTCGCATGTTGCCGACAGAATCAGCATAGGTAGCGTATTTTATACTCATAAATGAATCCAAAAGGAAAATATTCTCTCCCAAAGATACATTCTTTGCAAGGCCCAAGAAAGGCTTCGGAGACGAGGAGTAAAACCCCTCGAATATTTCTCCGTTTTATTGGGTAAAATGTGAGTGCTTACTTAGAAATGGTGGGGTGGGTGTCGGAATTGATCCGATCGCCAAACGCATAGCCCAATTTCTTTAGTGTGTGGGTGTGTGGATCATTTTTTTGGAGTTTGTAGCGGGCATTTTTTTTTGCAAAAGCAATGAGAAGAAAGGGAAGATCGAGCTGGGTGTAATCGATTGGAAAAGTTTCTTTGTAAAATCCAACGTCGCCCACTTCTGCAGGAAGATAATCGAGTTCGGGGAGTTCATCATAGGATAAATTGATGAGAGCGCAGCTGCAAACCTCTGTGATCGATGAAATTTCTTCGAGAGTTGCCACTTTTTTGTAGCAGGGGTAATACTGGGTGAATGCCAGCTGGAGCATCTGTTCATCTAAGAGTCCACTCAGAGCTTGCCCTAGTCTTGAAAGTTGCATCGCTTTCTGCAGTGGGAGGTTGCCTCTTTGGAGATCCCTACCAGTTTCATTATTTAATTCATCGAGAAGAACTTTCAAGCTACCTGCTTCTTCAGGAGTAAAAAGATCCTGGAACTGGATATGGCCTTCCTCGCGGAAGTAATCAAACTGCTGCGAAGTAATGGTGTAGCGCATCGGAGGCCTCTGTTGCGAGCTGGTTGGATAAAAAACAGGAAAGGCGTACGAAGCCTTGTCCGGCTGTTCCGAAGCCACAACCTGGCACGGAGATAATATTGGAATGGACAAGGAGCCGATCGAAGAAGTCCCAAGAAGAGGTCCCAGGTGGCGTTTTCCACCACAAGTAGGGTGCGTCCTTTCCACCAAAAAAGGTTTGATCAAGTTCTTTAAGTGTGTTCCTCAGGATCCTTCCCGAGTTTTGGTAGATCTTTAGTTGATCTTTGATTTGTGCTTTGCCTTCATCGCTAAAGCAAGCTTCTGCACCTCGTTGGATCGGGTAGGAGATTCCGTTGGTTTTGATGTCGAGGTATTTCTGCCAAAGGGAATTTAACTGGGGAAGATGGAGTGTTTTTGGAACGACGCTATAGCCGCAGCGAAGGCCCGTAAAGCCTCCAAACTTTGAAAAGCTCCGGATTTCAATGGCAACTTCTTTAGCGCCATCGAGCTCGTAGATTGATGCCGGAACATCTTCTGAAGAGACAAAAGCGTTATAGACATTATCGATCAGAAGGATTGCCTGATGCTCACGCGCCCAATCGACCCACATCTGTAAATCGTCTCTTTGCATCGCAACGCCAGTAGGGTTACAAGGGGTGCATAGATAGACAAGGTCAACATGCCCTTCTGGGAGCTGGGGAATAAAGCCCGTTTCTTCCGAGAGGGGGAGGGTCACAAGTGTTTTTCCACTCAATAGAGTTGCATCCCGATAGACCGGGTAGGTGGGATCTGTGATGGCTACAACTGTTTCTGCTGCAAAAAGATCTTGGAGCATAGCAGCGTCGCTATTCGCACCATCGGAGATAAACACCTCATCAGAGGTAAGGCCATATTCTGCATATTCATTTTTGCAAATTGCCTCTTTTAAAAAAGGATATCCACCGCAGGGGCCATAGCCGCGCGGCTTGATAACCATCTCATCCACAGCTTCTTTAATCGCTTCTGCGATTTTTGGGGCAAGAGGCAAGCAGACGTCCCCGATTCCCAGGTTTAACACCTTCTGATTGGGATGCTCCTCTTGCAAACACAAAAGCTTTTTTTCAATTACAGGGAAAATATATGCCGATTTAAGGCTCTCAAAATAAGGATTTGTCTGTGCCATACGAGGGATTTTCCCCTATGAAAGCATATATTGCAAGTTGCAATTTCTCGAGGGTTCACGTATTTTTATAGGAATGGAAAATTTGAACCCAAACATAGAGGCAGTAGAAAAACTGCTCGGATACATCTTCGATGATAAACAGCTGCTGATTTTAGCATTTATCCACCGTTCGTACTACAACGAACATAGAGAGGTTTGCCTTGGACACAATGAGCGGCTGGAGTTTTTAGGCGACTCTGTTCTAGGCATCATTGTTTCAAGTTATTTATACACTCATCTCCCCACACAGTCGGAAGGACACTTGTCCCATCTCCGCTCCCATTTAGTTGGCGCCGATGCGTGTGTCGGCTATATGCGTCAGCTAGAACTCGAGAAATTTCTTCTACTGGGAAAAGGGGAAATGGTGAATGTGGGAAGGGGCAGAGATAGGATTTTAGCCGATCTTTTTGAAGCGGTCATGGGCGCAATTTTTCAAGACGGAGGGCTAAAAGCTGCCGAGGAATTCTTTCTTCGTCATTTCTCTCCTCAGATTGATGAGGCGATCGAGACACCCCTTCGGAACTGGAAAGCAGAGCTTCAAGATTTTTCACAGAAAAGATTCCAAAAACCCCCCAGCTATTCTGTTGTCAGTGAAGATGGCCCCCCCCATAGCAGGACCTTTCTCATCTCCGTATCCCTCGAGGAAAAGGAAGTGGGGCAAGGTGAGGGACCCTCTAAAAAGCAGGCAGAGCAGGCTGCAGCTGAAGATGCCTTGAGAAGGATGGAAAAAGATGAGCAAAATTAAGACCGTATGGAGTTGCAGTGAGTGTGGTCAATCCCAGAGCAAGTGGACCGGAAGCTGTCCCACATGCAAGCAGTGGAATACATTTATTGAAGAGGTAGAACTAACCGAGAGCAGGCGTTTTGAAGCCTCTTCGGAAAAAGCGGCCCAGCCCATGCGGATCAAAGAGGTCAAAAACGTCGAATTCAAGCGGATGATGACCAATATTGAGGAATTTGACCGGCTCATGGGGGGAGGGATTGTCAAAGGCTCTCTTACCTTAGTAGGTGGTGACCCGGGGATCGGAAAATCAACACTCATGATGCAAATTTCCCATCAATTAGCGGTGCAGGGCTTGACCGTTCTCTATGTCTGTGGAGAAGAATCGGTCGAGCAGACTTCTCTTCGCGCGCAAAGACTCGGGATCAATGATGATCATCTCCTCCTTCTTTCGGAGACAAACTTCACGAATATCAAACACCATATCGATCAAGTCAAACCCGATATCTTGATTGTTGATTCGATCCAAATTGTCTATAAACCCGACCTTCCTTCTGCACCGGGAAGTGTCACGCAGGTAAGAGAAATGGCAACCGAATTCATGCATATTTCCAAAGGAATGGGGATCTCCACCTTTCTCATTGGCCATGTAACAAAAACAGGGGAAATTGCCGGCCCGAGGGTGTTAGAACACTTGGTTGACACAGTTCTCGATTTCGATGGAGACCGCCAGCATGGGTACCGAATGCTTAGAGGAATGAAAAATCGCTTTGGACCAACCGACGACATTGCCATTTTTCAGATGAATGCCGAGGGACTAAAAGAGGTGACCAATCCCTCTCTGATCTTCCTTGAAGAAAGGGCCCAGCAAACGTCAGGCTCTGCAATCATTCCAACGATTGAGGGGTCTAGAGCTTTTCTCGTTGAAATTCAAGCGCTCGTCGCTCCCTCAGCCTTCTCGAATCCGACGAGAAAATCGACCGGTTTAAATCCCAATCGCCTCTCTCTTCTCCTCGCCGTTTTAGAAAAGAGGATGGGTTATCAGCTCCACAATAAAGATGTTTTTGTTTCTGTTGCAGGGGGATTGAAAATTACAGAACCCGCCCTTGATCTGGGTGTCATCATGGCCATCAGCTCCTCACTCAGCAACCGAGTCCTTAGCCCTAAAATAGCCGTTGTTGGTGAAGTAGGTCTTGGAGGAGAAGTTCGGAGTGTTCCTCGGATTGAAAGGCGAATCAAAGAAGCGATCAATATGGGGTTCACGGAATGTCTCCTTCCTAAGCGGAATCTCAAAGGTCTTCCAAAGGAACTTGGAGAAAAAATTCAGCTGCGCGGAATCGAATATGTTGATGAAGCAGTCCGGTCTTTGAAATAAATCCTTTGGGCCGTATGATCGATTTTAAACCTTGAACAGATAGGAGCAAACCATGCCTAATTTTTTTACACCCCATGAGCAACTGGAACTTCCCTATGATTTTAGCGCCTTAGAGCCTGTGATTTCAGGAGAAATCATGGAATTGCACTACACAAAGCACCACAAAGCCTATGTAACAAACCTCAATAAGGCCCTGGAAAAATATCTGGAAGCCAACCAGAGGATGGATCTAGAAGCGATGATAGCCCTTCAAAGTGCGATCAATTTCAACGGTGGCGGTCACATCAACCACAATATTTTTTGGACCAATTTGGCTCCAGAGAAAGATGGAGGAGGGGGAGAACCCACTGGTGATCTCGCTGCAGCTATCAATAAAGAATTTGGATCTTTTGAAAAATTTGTTGAGAAATTCAATGCAAAAACAGCCGTTATTCAAGGTTCTGGCTGGGGATGGCTTGGATACTGCAAAGAAAAAAAAGGGGTCGTTTTTACTACCTGCCAAAATCAAGATCCCCTCAGCACGCAGGGACTTATTCCACTACTTGGGGTTGATGTGTGGGAACACGCCTACTACCTTCAGTATAAGAATGTTCGCCCAGAATACCTAAAAAATATTTGGAAAATTGTCAACTGGAGCAATGTTTCGGAAAGGTTCGAGCTAGCTACTAAACTATAAAGTCTATTTTTTAATGGCTTGTTTTTTACGTCCAAGTCAAGGATAATGGATAGAAACAAACAAACTATTGGACTTATATGGGTTTATTTTCAGCAAAACCAAAAATCAAGGTTCAAACTACTAAAAGAGATAGTTTTAGCGGATGGCTAAAATGCTCTCATTGTGGTGACCTCATTCATGGAAATGAGCTTGAACAGAACCTTCACTGCTGCCCGAAGTGCGGATACCATTATCGTCTATCAGGGAAGCAAAGGGTGGATCTTCTCGCTGACAAGGGGACTTTTCAGGAGATGTTTGTTGGGTATAAGCCGGTAGATCCCCTCAAGTTCGTTGATACTAAGTCCTACAAGGATCGCCTTAAAGAAGCTCAAGAGAAAACAGGAAGGTCCGATGCTGTCATTGTGGGCAAATGTGAAATGAATGGAAAAGCTGTTGCGATTGGAGTTTTAGACTTCGCCTTCATGGGTGGCTCAATGGGGTCTGTCGTAGGTGAAAAACTCACACAGATTATTGAAACAGCGCTACGTGAAAAACTTCCTCTGATCATCGTTTCTGCCTCTGGTGGAGCCCGTATGCAGGAATCCATCCTCTCTCTCATGCAGATGGCTAAAACTTCTGCCGCTCTTGCAAAATTCAGCGAAGAAAAACTTCCCTATGTCTCTGTCCTCACCAATCCAACAACAGGAGGGGTGACTGCTTCCTTTGCAACACTTGGAGACATCATTATCGCAGAACCCGATGCACTTATTGGTTTTGCAGGACCTCGTGTAGTAGAACAAACCACCCGGGAAAAACTTCCGCCAGGTGCACAAAAATCGGAATTTCTCTTACAAAAAGGAATGATTGATTGCATTGTTAATAGACATCATTTAAAAGATAAGTTGTCACTCGTTTTGGAGTTTTTAACCAACAATGCTCGCACCGGATCCAAACCGAGAAAAGCCAAGTCAAAAGAGCTCCAAGAGATCTTGGAACTGGCTGGGCAAGCTGAAGCCTCCGGCGCGCGCTAGCACGATTCAACATGAAAAAGAAAGCCGTTCGTATCATCATCGAAGATGAGGAGCAGATTCCATTTTATGGATCTGAGCTTGCTGCTGGAGCCGACATCCGAGCCTCTAATCGGGAGGATATTGTTCTTGAGCCGGGTGACTCGGCTCTCATCCCTACGGGGATACGAATGGAAATCCCTCCCGGATACGAAATGCAAATCCGCCCACGGAGCGGCCTAGCTCTAAGACACCAAATTACTCTTGTCAATAGCCCAGCTACAATCGATGCCGACTACCGGGGCGAAGTTAAAGTCATCCTGATTAATCACGGCAAAGAGCCGTTTATTGTGAACTACGGAATGCGAATAGCGCAATTTGTTCTCGCAAGTGTTATCCAAGCAGAGTTTATCATAGAAAATGAGCTTGCTACGACAACGCGTGGAGAAGGAGGGTTCGGTCATACTGGAACGCATTAGTGACTTCAAAAAACATTTCATAAAAGAGGATCCTGTTGTGATTTCTGACTATCTAGACGAGAATCTCGTCTGTTTTCTCGATGCCGCAACACAACCCGAAGCTCTGCAAGCCCTCATCGACAGGCTCTTCGATCAAGGAGAGCTGAAAGATAAAGAGGCCTTTATGCACGCTATTTTGGAGAGGGAAAAAATTGTCTCCACAGGCATCGGGATCGGCATCGCCATCCCCCACGCCAAGCTCGAAGGCTATGATGATTTTTTTATTGCTATCGGCATCCAGAAAGCAAATGGAATAGAATGGAACTCTCTTGATGGGCTCCCTGTAAGGCTGATTTTCATGATCGGCGGCCCGGAAGATAGACAAACAGAATATTTAAACATCCTATCGATGATTACAGGTGCGATCAAAGATGAGGAGCGGCGCAAAGATCTTCTCAAAGCGACGAAGCCTTCTGATGTCATTGCAGTTTTTAAAGATCTCTAAAGAGGAAAGGGTAAATGGACTTAAAGATCAAAGATGTGGCAGATCTACTCAACGTCTCAGAAACGACGATTCGGCGTTGGCTTCTCGACGGGAAAATTCCCGCTTACAAACTCAACCGCCAGTACCGTTTCAGCCGGATCGAGATCGAAAACTGGATGATGAAAAGAAGACTCAATATCGAAGAGGACAAAGAAGCTTTCCTCCCCACAAAAGAAGAGCAAATCTTTCCCGTAAAAGAAGAGACATCTGCTCAGCCCGGCAACCAGCAATACGGTCTCTACCGTGCAATCAACCGGGGTGGTGTCTACACAATCAAGGGTGAGACAAAAGAAGAGATCATTCGCAACACAACAGCTAAAATTGCACCGATCATGCGCCTTGATGAAGATGTCCTCTCCGAGATGCTGATTGACCGGGAAAAACTGATGCCAACAGCTTTTAACAACGGTGTTGCCGTTCCCCACGCACGCGAATGCCTTCAACAGGTTCCGTTTGATCTTGTCAGCGTTGTCTTTCCTGAAAAACCGATCGAATATGGCGCTTTAGATGAAAAGCCGGTAGAAGTTCTCTTTTTTCTCTTTGCAACAGGGGACAAGATCCATCTGCATCTTCTTGCGAAGATCGCCCACCTGAGCAGCAACCCTGAGCTACTCAATTTCTTAAAAACCCGTCCTGAGAAGTCAAAACTTCTCGAGCGCATTCGCTCTTGGGAAGGGAATTTACGTTTATAAACTCATCCCCCCACCGGTAATGGTTTAAGAGCCCCTCTACACCCCTTTCTAATATAGAGTAGGTGAGATAAAGGGCTTCAATTGAGGCTAGACCTCTGTCTGGATCGATGCAGTCGTCTTGACGTCTGGGGTAGGCTGTCCGAAATTCTGGAGGGAGACTCCGGGTTTCAAAGGGGGGCTCTAGAGATTCAAACATTTTTGTCGCGTAGCGCCAGGTCCCATCAATGAGAAATATTCCTTTTTCTGCATCCTTTTTAGTCAGAGGAGGGGCATTAAGGCTTAAGACAATGTAATTGGATAGGTCGGGCTGAGGGACTTTCCACGGATAGGTGTAAAAGTCGATATCTTCGCGAGTTTCAAGGCCCCGGAGACTACACTTCTTGAGATTCTCTCTCCGATGTCGTAAAATAATAGTAGGAGGAAATGGTTGCATCTTTTATACGGTTAATTGAGAGAGCAAGTATAGGTGAATTATGAGGTTTTTTGTAGCATTATTATTCGGAGTCCACTGTTTTGCTGGAATGGATGAGCATTTGATCTCCACTCCATCAGCTGAAATTCGCCAAGGAATTTCTTTAGACGGGTGGATGGATGACTTCCGAGAGGCACAAAAGTTGGCAAAGGAGCAAAACAAGGCTCTTTTAGTCGCATTTCTGGGGCCAAACTGGTGCAGCTGGTCGGATAAACTTGAAGAAGATATTTTAGGGAGTAAAACCTTTCTCGACTCTTTGAAAGGTGAAGTGGTTTTTGTTAAGGTGGAAATCCCCGAAGACTTTGAAGCGGGTGATTTTATTGGAAAAGAGCTAAAACAGAAGTACCGGGTCGATGAGTGCCCCTCTCTCGTCCTTGTCGAATCAACGGGAAATGCGATCGCAAAACTCAATTACCTTCCTGTCCAGAGTAAAGATTTTGTTCAATATATCCGACAGACCCTCACCGATTATAAGCGGATTTCTCGGATGGGCAAATCTGAGCTCAAGCACATAAAGCTCGATGAATTACAGTATCTGTATACCCACGCTGGGCGTCTTGCCGATGAGACCTTGAAAACAGAGCTTCTCAAGCAGGGGCTCAAAGTGGACCGGGGTTCCTTCTTCCTTCTCGAAGAGTATGGGGATATGCTCTCTAAAGCAGCTTCTGAGCCAACGAAACTCAATCGTTTACGCCACAAAATTTTAGCAAGAGATCCAGAAAATACCCATGGCTGTTTGAGAAAACTTGCAGTGCTCGATTTTGAAGCTCTCGCAAATAAGAAGAATCGCCAAAAAGTGTCTGAAGTTGTACAACCCCTTGTCGACTATTTGAGTAAGTTTGGAGAAAAGGATCAAGAAAATGCCTGGCAGCTGGAAATGAAAATCGCCCAATACTGCTATACCCACGACCAGATCCACGAGGCGCTCAAGCACGCTCAGGCATCGATGCAAAAGGCTCCTGAATCTGCGAAAAGGGACATTGCTCAATCGATCGAGTTTTTAAAAACTAGGGTGAACTAATAGGGCGTACGCCAAGGGACCACTTTTAAGAGGTCTTTGGGAATTTCAAAAAGGAACCGGGAAGGGGAGGCTTGCTCCTCTTTTCCATAACGTTTTCTCTGTCTAGACATACTCAAAGTGAGATACTTTTTAGCCCGGGTGATGGCGACGTACATGAGACGTCTCTCTTCTTCGAGTTGAAAACTCTTTTCATGGGGAATGATATTGTCTTCTAAGGCAACGAGAAAAACTGCTTCAAACTCAAGCCCTTTAGAACTGTGAAAGGTCATTACGTTGACTTTGTCTTCAATCAAATCTTTTTCTTTCTTAGGAAACTTGCTCTGGTCGAGAAGAGTGGAGCTTAAGAAATCTTGGAGGGAGGGGGTCGTCGTTTCATTTTCATATACTTCGAGAGCGGCAATACAGCTCTGAACATTTTCCCATTTAAAGAGGCGCATTTTTTCACTCTGCACTTCTTCTTCAATCGCTTTTTTGTAATTGGTTTTTTCGATGAGATTTGAGAAAGCGCTCTTGAGAGATTTTTCTTGAAAATCTCTTGTAGCCTCTTCGATGAGTTCTACAAATAGGCGGAGTGCTTTAACCGCTCTCTCTTGCAGATTGGGATGCGAATCGAGATTTCTGATCAGCTCCCAAAGGGGGATGTTTTTTTGTCGATTTTCTTCGGTTAGGACATTGAGGGTTTTATCTGAAATTCCTCTTCTGGGGACATTGATGATCCGTAAAAGGGCCTCTTCATCCTTGGGATTTGCTATGAAACGAAGATAAGACATCAGGTCTTTCACTTCGCTCCTTTCGTAGAGCTCTGTTCCGCCGAAAACTTGATAGGGGATCCCCCTTCGCCATTCAGTCTCTTTTTGCCACATCGCCTGAAGTAGAGCCATCTCAAAATTTCGTCCAATGACGTTAGATCGATAGAGAATCGCAAAATCCTTCCACCGAAGGTTGTGAACCTTTCTTAAGTGGAGGAGACGTTGGACAACGGTGTTTGCCTCATCATTTTCAGTGGGTGCATGAAAGAGGATAATCGGCTCTTCATCGGGGGAGCGGGAGTAGAGTTCTTTCTTATGCCTCTCTTTGTTATTCACGATGAGAGAATGAGCTGCTTTTAAAATGGCAGGGAGGGACCGGTAGTTTTGCTCGAGCTTGATGATGTGCTCCGACTCAAAAGTAAGGATGTTCTTGATCTCGGCACCCCGCCAACCGTAGATAGATTGGTCATCGTCACCGACAACGCACAGGTTGTTCGATTTTTCTGAGAGAAGTTTGGCGATCTTGTACTGAATCGGGTTGGTATCTTGGTATTCATCAATCATTACGTACTGAAATTGCTCTTGGTACTTGGCCAGAACCTCGGGATGATTTTCAAAGAGTTCTAAAGTAAGTGTTAAGAGGCTATCAAAGTCAACGGCATTGAATGCCCGCATGCTCGAGTGGAGTCTGTTAAAGAGGTTTAATGAGACTTTGTCTTGTGGAAGTCCTCCTCCACTTTTCGCATACGAGATTTTAGCGATGATTGGCTCAATCGAAGGGAGATCTCCCTCATGCTCAAATTCATCGCGGGCAATTTGTTTGAGGAGTCTCCGGATGTCCCTCTCATCATACAGGCTAAACTCGCGGGTATAGCCCAGGTGGTGGATCTCTTTGCGGAGGAGCTTCATACAGAAGCTGTGGAAGGTGGAGAGGTTGATTTTTTTTGCGATCGATGGTGAGACGAGCTTGCCAATCCGCTCGCGCATCTCAGCGGCTGCCTTATTAGTGAAAGTGAGACCTAAGATCGACTCGGGCGGAGCCCCTTGGCTGATGATGTGGGCTATTCGGTGGACAATGACCTTGGTCTTACCACTTCCTGCTCCTGCAAGGACGAGGACTCGACCTTTAGTCGCTTCAACGGCTTTCTGTTGCTGGGGATTGAGCATGACTAAATTCTAACAGATCGCGAGTAATCGATGATAGGGTGTAGTCGCTTACTCCTTTTTTTGGAAGAACAACTATTTCAAAAGGGGAGAGGAGATAGCGATTCTGGCGAAAGGCTTCGCGGACTAGGCGTTTAAATCGGTTTCGCTTTATCGCGTTGCCAAACTGGCGCGAAGCCGTAATACCGAGTTTGGTGGTTTTGGCTGGGCGTGAAAGAATGATAATTGCGCGACCAACAAAGCGGGTGTTTTTTTCCGCAATGCTCTTAAACTGCTTTCTTTTGAGAATGCGAGCGAGCTTGGGAAAAATTAAACGGTGAGATTCTTGCGTCCTTTGCGACGGCGGCGATTGATAATCTTCCGTCCTGCTGCTGTGGACATTCTCTTGCGAAAACCGCATGTAGTTTGACGCTTTCTTTTACTTGGTTGGTATGTTCTTTTCATCGAGCTATCCTCGTTTCAAAGCAGAAGCATAACGAATTTGCGTGCAAAACACAATTAAAATAATCATTGAGCGATCTAAAAAGGGGGTGTTTCCTCAAGAAATCTTTTACGTTTGAAAAGAATAGACCCTTTGGCTATACTGACGGTTTTAATTTTTGCTCGGAAAATTGCAATGAAAGTCAAAGCGTCTGTAAAAGCTGACCCGCTAAAGGGTGATAAGATCGTCCGCCGTAAGGGACGAATCTATGTGATTAACAAAATTGATCCAAATCGGAAGCAGCGCCAAAAAGGGCCTGCCCGTAAGAAGTAGAGGAATATGACCAAAGCACTCGTGGCAAAACAGCGCCGTCGCCAGCGGCTCGTCGATCTCAAATGGGAAGAAAGACAGAAACTTAAAAAAATTGTTCGTAGCGTAAGAGTGAGCGAAGAAGAGCGCTCTGCAGCTCAAGATAAACTCAATAAGCTACCTAAAAATTCCTCACCTGTCCGTCTGCGCAACCGTTGCCAGCTTACAGGAAGAGCCCGTGGTTACCTCCGTAAGTTTCAGATGTCAAGGCTCTGCTTTCGCGAACTTGCCAACAATGGAACGATCCCAGGCGTCTTCAAAGCCAGCTGGTAGTCCGCTAATAAATTTTTTAAATATAGGCGATGGGTTTCTCCATCGCCTTTTTTATTCCCTTTCATGAAATTTCCTTGATACTCTAAGGTGTTGAAGATCCTAAGCTAACCCCTCAGAAGTTCTCAGCCTCTTCAATCCGATGGGTTACGGTGAGTTCTTAAGTCGCCTATCAATAGACAGTTGTGAGCTGTAACCTCTCTAAACACCCCCGAAAGAGGGGAACTATTATATGATATCTTGCGCTGTCGTAACCCGGATATCGGATTTTCCGCGAAGAATTGAAACGTAGGGGTGGGAGAGTCTGGTGCCTATAAGCTCGGCATTCCTCCCCTGAAAAGGGATAAAGAGTACTCGTCCAGAGGGAGGGAGATTTATCGATGTTTTTTCTCCCCATTTCAAAGGAATTTCTTTGTGTTTAGCTTCTCCCTCTTTCTTCACTTGGCGAGTTTCTTCAAACCACATCTCAAAGTCAACGTTGTACTTAGAGAGCACTTCATAGACTGCTGTCGTGCTATTTGCTCGGGAAATGTTGATACGACACTCCCCATTTAGTTTCACATATTTTCCATCGTCCATTCTTCGAATATTAGATCGCTCTGTCCCAGGAACGATTTTCCATCCATCAGTAGCAACAAGTTGATAGGTTCGCCCCTGTTTTGCCCCTTGGTGATGAATATCTTCTGTTCGCCACTTTTTGATTGGTAGATAGCTCTCATCTTTCCAGTCCAAAAGGAGTTTTCCAGGACTTGATGGAGCACTTCCAATCATAACGCGGTAGATAAATGGAGCTGGGGCGAAGGGGTTGAGCCAATTCGGGATAAGGGTAGTTGTTGGCTTTGGGAACTGGATTTCCCCATAAGACGGGGTGCATTTTTCATTCGAATGTGTAAAAGCAGACCGGTCAATAGAAAAGCAGAGCTCTTTAGTCGTGTTGTGGACAAGGGTTGCCTGAGTTTCTCCAAATGAGAAAGTAGGAGGGGACTGGGCCGCCGTCGGAAAGTTTCCAAGGACGGTGATCGAAACTTTCCCTCCCCCTTCAGAGACGATATATTGAGGCATTACTTTTGAAACCTGGGGAAAAAGATTCGCTAGGGGGAGGGTGTTGACAAAGGTCTGGGCCTCTATGCCTAGTTTTTCCAGAGATGTGTCGTTCTGGGTTTGCACCTGTGAAACCATCAGAGCGAGCTGGTCGAGGTTGTCTTTGAAGACCTGATCAACTTTATCTACGGTTAATTCGAGGCTCTCTTGGTAGGCATTTCTTGTATTTTCAATAGCCAGATTGATCTGTCTGCCTGCTTCCATTTCAAGCTCTTTTCCACCCTGACTCGCCTCGTTGATGATTGTTGTAATACGATCGGTTAATCCATCGAGAAAAACTCTTGTTAAGATGTTTCCTGTGGCTTGTGTCATAGATCCCTTAGGGTTGTAGGAGAAATTTTAGGCTATAGGGCCATCATTCAAGGAGATCGGAGAGGCGTTTCCACGCATCATAATTTTCATTCCAGACGTGGGTGTTTTTGGAAATAATCCCTTCTCTGTAGTTGCGCAGGAGGCCTTCATAGCTCATGGGTCCCTGTTGGATTTCATCGGGATCAAGGTAGTACCAAAATTTTTCCTTGTCAGAGTCTGAAACCTTTGGAGTGATATCGATTGTAGGGGTGGTATCTCGGTTTGGAGCGGCTTTCGCTGCTCCTGGTGGCTGTGGAGCAAAGAAGAGAAAAAGAACGCCAAATACGCCAAATACAGTACCTAGAAAGAACCAGAGATAGGGGTTCTTCCCCCTTTTTCTTGCGAGAAAGGCTGAAACGGACCCAAAAACAAGCCACATGATCGCTGATGGAAATAGCATGGCCCTATTTTCGGAAAAAAAGCTGTTCAAATCAAGGAAAATCAGGTAAAATAAAAAGGAACAAATTAGTTTTTTGAGGTGCTGATATGAGTCAAAAATATGATAGCAAGGAATTAGAACTTCCTGAAACGGTCTTTATCCGCGATATCGAGACCCGTGTTTTTCAAACAATTGCTTTACAAACCCTATCATTGATTGAGGGTGTTTCGATGGTTGAGGGGAACCTGATCGACAGTTTTCTAGGTCGTGATGGGCCAGACCGAATCAAGGGGATTTACGTTGAGCAAGATCAAAAAAACAGCTCAGTGAAGCTTAAGATTGAGGTAAATATTGCCTACGGGATATCCCTGCCAGAAAAATCGGATGAGATCCAAAATAAAGTCTCAAAAGAGGTGAGCAGATTGACAGGTCTTCACGTAAGTATTGTTCATGTTGTGTTCAAGAATCTGATCGTCCCTATCCGCGAAGTAGTCGTTGAAGAGGAGGTCCCAGTAGTTAAAGAAATTGAAGAATCAGTAGAGTATTCGGAAGACTTTTCATGAGAGAGGGAAAGCTCCTTTTTTCTGCAGTACAATTTCTGATCATTGCAGTTCTCTTTAGCGGGGGAGCTGCTTTTTTTGGTCTCCATTATTTGCCCCATGTTCGAGCTGAGTTAGCTGATTGGATCTCCAACACAGAGATGAGTTTTCTCCTCTTTGGATGGCTCCTTTCAGGGGTCGCCCTTCTTCTCACCATCTGCTTTTGGGCGATGCAGCACTCTTCTTATATCCGGATCAAGATGCGCGATTTTTCCGTTTCTGAACCGGTCATTCGAGAGACGATTGCTCGATACTGGGAGGAAGAGTTCCCCGAGGGGAAGTCTCCAACCGAAATCTACTTGGCAAAGCAAAATATCGAAATCATCATTGATGATCAGGGGCAAAATTTAGCTGAAATAGAAAAGAAGCTGACAAAGCTTCTCTCGAAACAACTTGGCTACGACAAGTCTTTCTTTCTGACTCTTACGAAGAAGTAAAATTCCTAATCGCCGCAATATCTTTTTTTGTGACTCCTTCTATATCTAGAAGCTGCTCGTCAGTGGCCTCTTGTATTCTTTTAAAGCTGCCAAAGTGTTGCAAGAGTCGTTTTTTCTTGATCGGCCCTATTCCAGGAATCCCTTCAAGAGCGCTAGATATCACCCGTTTCTTCCGTCTTTTCCTATGAAAGCCGATCGCCCGTTCATGGGCAGCATCTCGAATTTGCTGGAGAAGAAATAAAAGAGGAGAGCGGTTACTCAGAACAATAGGTTCTTTCTGATTCGGAATAAAGACCCTCTCTTGAGTCATCCCTTTCGTATGCTTGGCGTCTTCTTTGGTGAGTGCTGCTACATCTACATTGGCAATATCGAGCTCTTTAAAGACCGTGACAGCGATGTTCAGTTGCCCCTTGCCTCCATCAACCAGTACAAGATCGGGCAGGTCATCTTCCTCCTTTGCTCGTATTAGGCGCCTTGAGAGGACCTGATGCATCGCAGCATAATCATCACCCTTATCAATTCCTTTGATGTTGTAATAGCGGGTCCGTTTCTTGTCGTATTGACCGTCTGTGAAGGCCACCATTGATGCGACGAGATCTGTTCCGGAGATATTTGATGTGTCGAAACACTCGATTCGCTTAGGGAATCGATTGAGGGAGAGCGTTTCTGCAAGATCGAGGAGCATTTTTTCCCGGATTTCGGTTTCATCTTTTTCTTGTCTAAAGGTAGCCCAAGCATTTTTATTGGCAAGGCGAACAAGCCCTTTTTTATTTCCTCTTTGAGGGGTAAATAGGGTAATTTTTTTTCCGTGAAGATCAAAGAGGATTTCCTCGAGGGTGGCTGCGTTGTCGAGTTTAATCGGAAGGAGGATTTCTTCGGGAAGATTGCCACTTTGTCTATAGTATTGGAGGAGGAAGGAGGAGAGGAGTTCTTGGTCGCTTTCTAGGGAATGGCTAAAGGAATAGTGCTCAGATCCGACGAGCTTGCCCTCGCGGACAAATAGCTGCATGAGAATTACCTCATCTCCCTGCTGGAAGAGGCCGATACTGTCGCTATCTTTCGTTTGGGCTTTTTCAACGACTTGGCGAGTTTTTGTCACATGCTCAATCTGTTGGATTGTTGTCAGCAGCGATGCTGCCTTTTCAAACTCGAGGTTTTCCGAAGCCTCTTCCATCTCTTCGGTGAGTCGATCAACAACTTCTGTATCTTTCCCTTTTAGAAAATCAATCGCTCCTTGAACAAAGGAGTCGTACTCTTCTTTTGTGCAAAGATCAACGCAAGGAGCAATGCATCGTTTAATCCCATAGAGCAAACAGGGTCTTGTTCGCCGCTCAAGTTCTTCGTCAGAGCATTGTCGAAGGGGGAAAAGCCTAGTGAGGACTTCATAGGTCTGACGGGCAGCAAAGGCGCTTGTATATGGTCCGAAATAAAGTCCTTTGTGTTTTGGTTTGCCTTTGTAGCGGATTAACTTAAGACGGGGCCATTTATGCTGATTATTGATCAACAAGCTGATGAAAGTTTTATCGTCTTTGAGGGCTGCGTTGTACTTTGGTTTGTGCTTTTTGATGAGGGTATTCTCAACGAGGAGCGCCTCTTTTTCATTTTCAACGACAATTGTCTCAATGTGAGCGATCTCTCGGAGGAGATAGGGGATCATTGCGCGGGTGTCTCTCCCAGGGGCAAAATACTGTTTTACCCGTCGTTTGAGATGGTTGGCTTTTCCCACATAGATCACCTTCCCTTTTTGATCTTTCATCAAATAGACACCGGGATCTGTAGGAAAGCGGTTGAGGAGGTTAGGATCGTAGGTCATACTTTTTCCACTCTAGCAAGAGTTGCAGCGCTTGGATTGGGGAGAGAGTATTTGGATCGAGGGCTTCGAGCTCGTCCAAAACGGGGTTAGGAGGCGTTTCTGCAGCTGTGAAGAGATCGAGTTGGGGGGTGTTTTTTTTCGGCGCAGGGCCTTCTTTTTCTAGTTCATGAAGTTTCTTTTCTGCCTGTTTCAGTGCAGATCTTGGAAGGCCCGCAAGACGGGCTACATGGATACCATAGCTCTTGTCGGCCATACCGGGCTGAATTTTTCTGAGAAAAACAATCCCTTGAGGAGTCTCATCGACAGCTACATTTAGGTTAAAGGCTCCGGGGTATTTTTCGGTGAGTTCGGTCATTTCAAAATAGTGGGTCGCAAAAAGGGTTTTTGCCTGCCTTCCAGGACAGGTGAGGAGGTATTCTGCAACAGCCCATGCAATCGAGATCCCGTCATAAGTACTTGTCCCCCTTCCAATTTCATCGAGGATCACAAGAGAGCGCTCCGTTGCATTGTGTAAAATATTGGCCGTCTCGGTCATTTCCACCATAAAGGTCGATTGTCCACGTGCCAAATCGTCACTCGCGCCAATCCGGCTGAATACTTTGTCAACAATCCCAATATGGGCTCGTTTTGCAGGAATGAAGGACCCCATCTGCGCCATAATTGCAAGAAGAGCGGCCTGTCTTAAGTAGGTCGATTTTCCGGCCATATTTGGGCCGGTAATCAGAGCGAGTTGTCCTTTAAAAGAGATGTCATTTGGGATGAAACTCTCTTCTTGGGCAGCCTCGATAACGGGGTGTCTCCCAGCCTCTATTTCAAAAACTGTGCTTTCATCGATCTCTGGGCGAATATAATCTCTTTCAAGGGCGAGCTTTGCAAGAGCGGAGAAGCAATCAATTTCAGCGATGGCAAAAGCAATGGATCGGATAGGTTTTGCAAAGTTGCCCACTTCTTCACGCAGCTCATGAAAAAGTTTTGTTTCAAGGGCTTTAATTTTTTCATCAGCGGAAAGGATTTTGTACTCGAAATCTTTGAGTTCATCGGTGATGAAACGCTCCGCATTCACCAAGGTTTGTCTTCGATGAAAGCTTGAAGGGACTTTCTCGCACTGGGCTTTGCTCACTTCAATATAATAGCCAAATGCGCGTGTATAGCCAACTTTGAGGGTTTTGATGTCGAGAGTTTCTCGCAAACGGGTTTGGTAGGCTGCAACCCACGCCTTACTATCCCGTTTGATGATGAAAAGTTGATCGAGCTGACTGTCGAATCCCTGTTTAATGAAGCCACCATCAGAAAGGCGCATAGGAGGTGACTCAACAATCGCCGACTCTATTTTTGCGCTAATGCTACCCATATCGGGGAACTCTTTTCCGGTAATCGATTGGATGGAGGGGATTTCATTCAAGGAGAGTCTTAAAGAGGCCAAGTCTCTAGGACTTGCAAACCCCGTTTCAATACGCATCATAAGCCGTTCAAGGTCTCGGATTTCTCCAAGGTGCCTCCGCAAGTCGAGAAGTTTGGAGAATTCTTTTGAATAGCCCTCAATCTGATCTTGTCTTTTCCGGATCTCTACTGGAGAGAGAAGGGGATGTAAAATCCACTCTCGGATGAGTCTTCCACCCATTGGTGTCTTGGTGCCGTCAATGAGATAGAGAAGGGTCGATTCTTTCTGTCCCTCGTGAAGGGGATGTGTCAGCTCTAGATTCCGCTGGGTGCTTTTATCAATTTGCATATACCCGGAAGTCGCTTCTGTTTTCAAGAGGGTGATATGGTCGATAGGTAGGCTCAAATCTTCACTGACGTAGGCTAGCAGAGCTCCCGCAGCATTGATCCCCCCGATCATCCCTTTCAAACCAAACCCATCAAGAGATTGAACCTTGAAGTGGCGACAGAGAAACTCGAGGGCACTTTGGTGATCAAAAAGCCAGTTCTCTAAGTAATGGATGGTCGGGCGAAAGGTCTGCTGAACTTCTTGCAAAAAAAGTTTGTCTTCTTTGAACGCTTTTCCCAAGAGGAGCTCTTTGGGTCTGACTCTAGACAACTCATCGAGTAGTTCTTCTTTTTTTTCAAATTCCAGGGCAAAAAAAGTAGCGGTAGTAATATCTAAAAAAGCGAGGCCAAGCCGCTGGTTAACCTGCGTAATACTCGCTAAATACCGCTGCTCTTTGTCCTCAATGAGGCTCGAGTTAATCACAGTCCCAGGAGTGACTACCCTGACGACCTCCCTCTTCACAATCCCTTTCACTTCTCTGGGATCTTCCATCTGCTCAGCAATCGCTACTCGGTGGCCCTTTGCCACTAATCGATCAACGTAGACCTCGCACATGTGTTGGGGGACACCTGCCATCGGGATTTCTTGTCTTTTGGTGAGGGTCAGATCAAGCTCTTTCGATAGCTTTTCGGCATCTTCGTAAAAAGCCTCATAGAAATCGCCTAGACGAAAAAGGAGAATAGAGCCGGGGGACGCCTCTTTACAGGCATGCCACTGGGCCATCATGGGAGTTTGCGCGGTTGTACTCATATTAACTCTGAAAAAATACCGCCTTACTGGTATAAATGCAACTATGCCCCTATACACAGAAGAAAGCATGGGAGAGCTGAGGGCCAAGGTTGATTTGGTTGAAGTTCTCTCATCCCATATGCAGCTCAAACGGTCTGGATCCACATATAAGGGTCTCTGCCCATTTCACGAGGAGAAAACTCCCTCGTTCCATTTGCAGGCGGGTGATGACCATTATCACTGCTTTGGGTGTGGAGCTCATGGCGATGCAATTGCCTTTTTGATGAACCAGGTAAAAATGACCTTTATAGAGGCTGTTGAATCACTAGCAGAGCGGTTTGGGGTAGTTCTTCAAAAAACGGAAGGGGAGGTGCGAAAAGGGCCAAGCAAGGCCAAGCTCAAAGAAGCTCTAGAGCTCGCCTGTCGTTTCTACCACACTCTTCTCTTACACACTGAAGAGGGGCATGAGGGACTCGGCTATCTCTACCGCCGAGGGATTGACCTTGAGTTTGTTAAGCGGTTTCGGCTCGGATTCTCCCCCTCGCAGCGCGATGCTTTTCTCACTTTGGCAAAAGGGGAAGGGTTTGACGATGAAATTCTGATCAGCGCTGGCCTAGTGACAGATAAGAGGCGCGATTTCTTTTCTGAAAGGATCACCTTTCCAATCACCGATGCTTTTGGGGCCGTCGTCGGTTTTTCGGGGAGAAAACTCAAAGAAGAGACATTTGGGGGAAAATACATCAATACCCCAGAAACCCCACTCTTTAAAAAATCGCATATCCTTTTTGGTCTAAGCTACAGTCGCCAAAGAATTGCAAAAGAACGGAGAGCTGTGATTGTCGAGGGACAGATCGATGCCCTCCGCCTCATTCATGCAGGATATGATCTTGCTGTGGCCCCGCAAGGGACTGCATTTGGGGAAGGGCACGTCAAAATCCTGACCGATCTTGGGGTCAACAAAGTCTGTCTTGCGATGGATGGAGATGGCGCCGGCAAGACCGCTGCGATCAAAATTGGGAACTTCTTTCAGAAGAAGGGAATTGGCGTCACCGTTGTCGATCTTGGGAAGGGGAGCGATCCCGATAGTTTCGTTCGAGCTCAGGGAATAGAGCCCTTTATAAAAAAAGTCGATCATGCTGAGGAGTATCTCCCTTTTTTGGTTAAGGCTACCTCTGAGGGGATCAATTTGAATAACCCTTCTGAAAAAAACGAGCATTTGAGAAAGCTCACCGACCAGATCCGCTCATGGGAAGAGCCGGTTATGATTCACGAAAGCCTTAGGAAAATTTCCCAACTTACCTCAGTTCCTGAGTCGGTTGTTGGCGTGGGTGTAAGACCTATGCCCCACTTTGTGGAGCGGTTTGGAATGGCTGGAAGGCACGCTGTCGATCCCGATCGCGTTTTAGAAACAGACCTCCTTCGTTGGATTGTCATGCGCAAAGATGAGCGGCTCTTTTCGATTGCAAAACTCAATATTGCACCCGATCTTTTCCGCAACCCTATTTGCAAGAAGATTTTCCAATACATGATCGATAGGCAGGCTCAATCTGATCTGATTGCCCTCGGTAGTGCTCTTGAAAAAGAAGAAGAGCAACAGGTCCTTGCAGAAATCGTTCAAAAAAAGGTCAATCCGGCAAAAGCAGAAGAGGGCCTCGTCGAAGTGATCCACCGTTTGCTCATCCGGAAGTGGATGGAGGAGAGGGAGGCAATAAAGGCAAAAATTCAAAGTGGGACCTGCAGCGATGAAGAAGCTTTAACCCTCGCAAAGGCCTTTGATGAGATTCGAAAGAGTCAACCCACTGTGGTCTTGCCGTGAAAGAGCATCTCATTTTTTTTGATAGCTCTTGTCCTCTCTGCCAAAAATCAATCAGACGGATCCAAGAAATGGATCTCCATAAGAAGTTCAACTACTTTCCTCTCAGTAGTGGAAAAGCTATAGAGCTTCTCCCTGAAAAGCTTCTTAAAGGGGATACGCTGGTTCTTTTAGAAAATAAAAATCAGATTTGGATTCGATCGAAAGCGGTCTTTCGTATTCTTAAACTTTTAGAGGGAAGATGGAGCTTTCTCGGGTTTCTTTGTTATGTCCCTGGACTGGACTTCTTTTACCGAATCATCGCCCATAATAGGTTCTTGTTCAGAGATTAATTAGTTATTTCGACTAAAAAGTCTGAGAAAAACATGGGTCGAAACAGCTGCTTTCATAAGGCAAACAGATCCAAGAGTAACCACTCCGCTAATTTTTCCTACCCTTCCACAGAGAGAATAAACCTTAGGATGTTTTAGTGGACATGGTCCAATATAAAGGGGATGTTTGCCGACAACAAATTGCGATCTGCGTAGTTTGTACATCCCTGCGCGAATGGCCCCAGCTGTACAAAAAGAGCCAAGCCCGGCTACGAAAATCGATGGGTAATTCTCAGAGATAGATCGCATTTTTTACTCCTTGAAAATTTTTAAAGAAGATACACCAACTTTTGAAATTGGATCAAGACTTGGTTCCTTTTATAAAGCTCTTTCACAGCTTCAAAGGAGGTCGTAGTTTCTTAAGTATGTATCCTTCCCACTCAGAACCTCAATAGATTGATGAATGCACGGTCCAAAGGAGATAGGTAGGTGTAGGTCGGGGTAGGCAGAATAAGATAAAAGAGGAGCTCCTCTTTATGCTTAGGCTTTGGTTCTTCCTTTAGGACTTCTCGTGTCTGCTCTTGGACAGGGGTGGGGTGAGATTTTTGGAAGTGGGAGAGGGCTACAGCGCCAACGACAAGACCAAGGCAAAAGACTCCGAGCATTGTTGGGTCGATTTCCTTTGCTGTAAGCTCAAGGGTAGGTGTTAAATTGTAATTATTTAAATAATAAGGGTGTTGCAATGAAATCATTATTTTTCTCGTTATTATTAATAATAAAGTTAGGTATTTTAACTATTTGATAAGATTTAGTCAAGACGGGGGATTTTTCTATCTGCATTTTTAGAAAAAATGCCCTCGATTTGTGGTTCAGTGAGAGACATTTGATTTCTAATTCCCCGAACCAAAGAGGGGTATTTTGAGGCGTCAGACATTTCATCAAAAAAACCTACATCCCCTTCAAGGATTTGGGAGAAGTCTTCGATACAGAAAAAGTCAGCCCCTATTGCAAGATTTTTCTCTCCACCGAGCTTAAGGCCGTGCTCAATCATTGTGTAGATCGTTTCATAGGTGCCTAAAAATTTCTTATAGAGAACGAGCCCTATGAGGCCGTCTCTATGAATGATCTCTTTTGCAATATCGTCGGGTAGGTTTCTCATGTGGTCGACAACGGTGCGAAAATTACTGTGGCTGGCCATGACAGGGAGGTCCAAGCTGTGCTTATCGATGTAGTTGAGGGTCTCTCTTGCGAGCGAATCTGTTGCATGAGCAAAATCGATGGCAATTCCTTTTCCGGAGAGAAATTGAAGGAGTTTTTCACCATCAGGCTTTAAACCCGATTGGCTTCCACAACCTCCTCCAAAACGATTCTCCCCGTTCCATGTAGTCCCAATATAGAGGGGCCTGATATCGGTCAGGATCTGCTCAAGGCGCTTAAAGACGTTATCGAGGGGTTCTGTTTCAATACAAAAAGAGGAGGCATTTTCAAATGCTGGAATGAAAATTGGGCTCTGGTTTTTCGAAAGTGTTTTGAAAATCTCGAGCTGGCGAAGGCCCGTGAGTAGAGAGTAGAAGTTGGTCTCGGAGGAGATGGCAAGTATTTGGGTGGTGACATTGCCTGCTTTTAATTGTGGGACTGAGCATCCTACAATGGAGTCATCAGCAGTTCGGTCGGGATTCACCGCAAGATAGGAAAGGAGATCGCAGTGAAGATCAATTACGTCCATGGATCTTTCCAAAATCAACGAGTTGTTCAAAGTGGGAAAAAATTAGGTGGAGTAAATTGAGTCGGTTTTCTCTTTGCTTCGGCTCATCAGCTAAGATTTTTACGCTCTCGAATAGGTGTGCAAGGGGTTTTTGCAGTTTTGCAATTTCTTCAAACGCCTTTGTGTAGTGTTTTTGCTTCAGAAGATTTTCAAACGATTTTTCCATGTGATTGAGGGCATTAACTAGCTCTTTTTCTGCAGGCTCTTTGGCAAGCGCTGGATTAAAAACGCCGGGTTTGGATTTTTCTAGCTGCCCTTTCGCTCTCTTATAGACCTCAAAGAGTTTATCAAAGCTCTCATCTTGTCTAAATGCGTGGAGCGCCTCTACTTTGCAGAATTCATCAAAAGGGTCGCTACATGCGCCTGAAATCGCTGCAGCAATTTCATCTTTGGAAAACCCATAATCCTCAAAAACACTCCGAGCGCGACTAGTGATAAATGTAAGCACTTCGGCATCAAAAAAATCGCCTAAATTGATCGTGAGCTTATTTTCGATGAGAATTTTCAAAATACCAATGGTCTGTCTACGAAGTGCATAGGGATCAGAAGACGAGGTGGGTTTTAGACCTACTTTAAAATAGCTAATTAGGTTGTCAAACTTGTCGGCGAGACTTAGGACGATACCCGTAGCTGTTTTAGGTAGGGGGGCTCCTTCAATGCGGGGCATCCAGTGTTCTTCAATGGCGGTAGCGACTTCCGTCTCTTCTTTTTGTGCAAGAGCGTAGTATTTCCCGATTGTCCCTTGGAGTTCAGGAAATTCTCCAACCATATCGGAGGAGAGATCCGCTTTGCAAAGAAGTGCTGCACGCGCAACTTTTTTCTCATTGGCAAGATCTAGGGTGTCATTGAGCTTTTGGGCCAAAGTAATGATGCGCAAAACCTTGTCCTTCATCGAACCGAGCTGTTTTTGAAAAGTCATTTTTTCGAGCTTTTCGTTGAACTCCTCCAAAGAAGCTTGGAGATCCTGCTCATAGAGAAAAACCCCGTCTGCAAGACGCGCTGAGAGGACTTTCTGATTCCCATGGCGAATCAGATCGTTGGGTGTATTGTCGGCTGTGATGACGAAACGATTCATGAGTTTGCCGCTCGTGTCAGCTACAGGGAAATATTTTTGGTGCTCAACCATCTCTGAAATGAGAACCTCAGGTGGTGCTTTGAGATAGTTTGCATCGAAATCACTGGAGGTGAGCATCGGCCATTCACTCAAAAACAAGACTTGGGGTAGGACTTTTTTCTGCTCGAGGATTACTCCTCCAAGCGATTCTTCCATTTCGTTGAGTTGTGAGAGTATTCGGTTTTTCCGCTCGTGGACATCAGCGACAACACTGTGGTTTTCAAGGAGAGAAAAATACTCTTTAGCTTCTGGAATTACCACTTTTTTGGGATCGAGCTGCGCATGCCCAAAGGTGTGGTGGTCAGATATAACATCGCCAACTGTAAAGGGAATGACCTGATCGGCGTAAAGGGCCGCTATCCATCGGATCGGACGAGCATAAAAAATATCGAGCAAGCCCCAGCGCATCTTTTTCGGGAAGTCCAAGTTGAGAATGCATTTGGGTAATGCGTCTGCAAGGAGGCTATAGATTGACTCCCCCTGTTTCTGGATCATTGCAAAAAGATAGTCTCCGCGAACTTCAAGACCGGGAGTTTTTTCAATGTCTTTTTGTGTAATAGTTTCAAATCCAAGGGATTTGAGAAAGCCCGCTCCCTGCTTAGTCGGGTTTCCTTCTGGATCAAACGCGCTTGCAACTGGTGGACCTTTCCGCTCAGTAGAAGAGTCAGATGTTCCCTCAACGAGGCCCCGGACTACTGCTCCAATACGGCGAGGAGTACCAAAGACGTGAATTCCTTCGAACGAAAGGTTGTGCTCTTGAAAAATTGCCCGGAGTGCATTTTCGAGATTTTGCATCCCGATCGGGACAAAGGTTGCAGGGAGTTCTTCAGAGCCGATTTCGAGCAAGAAATCCTCTCTTCGGTGAGGATCGAATGCTTTTGGGAGGGACTTGATTTTGTGCTGTTGAGCTTCTACCTTAGGAAGCTTTTCCAGAAGAGGAAAACCCTCTTTTTCCCGCATGCTGACATACGAAGCTGCAATGAGCCTTGAAAGGTCTCGAATGCGGCCAATATATCCTGCCCTTTCCGTGACCGAAATCACCCCTCTGGCATCGAGCATATTGAATGCATGGGATGCCTTGATCACAAAGTCGTAAGCAGGAAGTGGAAGCTCTTTTGCAATGAGGCTTTTCGCCTCTTTTTCGTAGTCATCGAAGTGTCTGTGCCACATCTCTGTAGATGCGTGGGTGTAATTATAAGAGCTCCATTCGACTTCATTTCGTTTACAGATCTCGCCGTAGGTATAGTGCTCGTTCCACTGCATGTCGAAAAAGTTGTCCTTGTTTTGGACATACATGCAGAGGCGCTCCAACCCGTAGGTGATCTCAACACTAATCGGCTTTAGGGGCATATTCGCCACAGCTTGGAAATAGGTAAACTGGCTCACTTCCATCCCGTCTATCCACACCTCCCAACCAAGCCCGTGGGCTCCAATGGTAGGCGACTCCCAATCGTCGTGGACAAAGCGGAGATCGTGCTGATCCATTTTTAAGCCAATTGCGCTCAACGATTTTTTATACAATTCTTGGATGTTGGAAGGGGAGGGTTTAATGATCACTTGAAACTGGTGGAATAGCTGGAGGCGGTTGGGGTTTTCTCCATACCGGCCATCGCTAGGGCGTCTTGAGGGCTCTACATACGCAGTTTTATAAGGCTCTGGCCCCAAACATCTTAAAAAAGTTGCAGGATTAAATGTCCCGGCCCCCATCTCCAAATCGTGTCCTTGATGGATGATGCAGCCTTCTTTTTCCCAAAATTCGGAGAGCTTGTGAATGATTTGTTGAAATGTGAGCATAGGGGACAATATACATCTCAAGATCTTATTTCACAATAAGGGGAGTAGATGATAAAATAGGGCCATGGTAGAACCAATTGAGCCAACTACAGTGGCAAAGAAGAAAAGGGTCTTTTTTGCTCCCTATATTCCGCGCGTAGAGCCAATGATTATTTGGTCTGGGGCTATCGTCCCTCACCACTTTGTGAAATTAATTTTTGACTCTGTTTCTAAAGTCTCGGTTACATCTCTGAAAAAAACCCGAGAAGTTCGCCAAGATCATGATCGGGAGCGAGACAGAGGACATGTGCATCGGATCCTTAAGGAGATCGATATGCGTAGAAAAGATTTGAAAAGAGATTTTGTAATAATACCTTCGGCCTGATATACTGAGAGTCGGCCAACCTGGAGAAAAATTTTGAATATCGCGCTGCTTTTAACAGTCGGACGCATCCTCTTAAGCCCCGTTTTTTTGTTGGTATACATCTACCACGCGAAGATGGGAATTACCCTCCTTGGCCTTCCATTTGCCCTTTTGGCTCTTGTTGGGGTTGCTGAATTAACCGATCTTTTTGATGGAATGGCAGCGAGAAAGCGGAATCAAGTAACCGAGCTCGGAAAACTCCTCGACCCGATGGCAGATAGCATTTTCCGGATCTCGGTCTTCTTAGCCTTAACGCAAGGTCCTGTTTGCCTTCCTCTTTGGCTTGTTCTCCTCTTTTTCTATCGCGACTCGATCATCAGTCTACTCCGAACTGTTTGTGCCCTTCGCGGCTTTACACTAGCTGCCCGTTTTTCCGGGAAAGTCAAAGCGGTGGTTCAGGGAGCAGCAGCACTTGCCATCATCACATTGATGATCCCCTATGCAATGGGAGAGCTCACATTGAGCAGCCTGCAGAACATTTCATTTTGGATCGTTTTCGGCGCCGTCGCTTATAGTCTATTCTCCGGCGCAGAGTATCTCCGCGCAAATCAGAGCTACATCAAAAAAGCCCTAGTGAAATAGTTCTAAGTATTTCTCTGCCGATTTTTCCCAGCTTAAGTCTGCGCTCATCCCTTCTTGGATGAGGTTTTCCCAAGTTTCGGTCCCAAAGACTGAAAAGGCTTTTTCTAGGACCGAGTCGACCCCCTTATTGTCGGGTGGGGTGAAGGTAAATCCATTTTTCTCATCAAAGACCGTATCTTTGAGGCCACCGGTGGCTCGTACGAGAGGGACCGATCCGTAACGCATCGCGATCATCTGCGCAAGACCACAGGGTTCAAAGATCGATGGCATAAGGAACAGGTCACTTGCAGCATAAAGTAGGTGGGACAAGGGTTCATTGTATTCGAGATGAAGGGCGACGTCGGGATGGTTTTCAAGCTCGCTCAGTGCCCGTTCGATCTCCGAGTCCCCATTGCTGCCGATAAGTACGAACTGCCCGCCGAGTTTGAGCGTTTTTTCTATCCCATAGAGGATGAGATCGGGTCCTTTTTGCGGTGCAAGGCGGGTAATCGCTGCAACGAGAGGCTTGCTAGGATCTAAGGATAAGTTGAAGTGTTTTTGGATGTGCTGTTTATTTTCTAGCTTGCCCAGTTTGTGTGATTCAAAATCGTAGGTTTTGATTAAAAACGGATCGGAACTAGGGTTCCAGTATTCAGTCTCAATCCCATTGAGGATTCCATGAAGTTTTTTCCTATTTTTTTTGAGAGTTTTTTCAAGGCCACATCCTTCGCCGGGTGTGAGGATTTCTTCCATGTAGGAAGGGGAAACGGTAGTGAGGATGTCACACTGGTCAAGGGCTGCTTTCATCAGGTTCAGGTGATCCCCCTCGATAGGATCTTGCAGCTCCTTTTCGTTGAAATAGGCCCCTAAATCTTGGAGCTGACTTATCATGCAGTGGCCCTGGTGGGCCAGGTTGTGAATTGTGAAGACCGTTTTAGCTGTCGTCTCCAAAAAAAGGACAGAGGCTGCTGTCGGCCAATCGTGGAGCTGGATGATGTCAGGGGACTGGCTATTGAGGTAGGTTGAGGTTACTTTACAGAAATAGAGAAACCGGGCGCTGTCATCGGTTTCGCCGTAAATTTTTTTTCTCTCAAAGTAGTTTTTTGGATGGTGTCCTTCGACGAGAATCAGTTCAAGTCCGTGGCATTTACCAGCCCAAAGAGTGTTGGAAATTGTATCCTGCCCATCTTTGATGAGTAAATTATTTTCTAGTACGTGGAGGTCGTCAACAAGGTGGTAGTCGATGCAGTCGTATTTGGGGAGAAAGACCCGGACACGGTGACCTTTCCTGGCAAGAGCGACGGAGAGACCATGGAGCACATCTCCAAGCCCCCCAACCTTGGCGATGGGAGCGAGTTCACTCGCGATCTGGACAATATCCATATAATTCCCAAAATACAAATTATAGACTTTCCTGTAATCATTTCCTTTTTCAGGAGGGAGGTTTCTCTCAAAAATTCTTTGGGTAGAAGCTTGTTAATCCATTTCTCATCGTTGCAATTTATTCTTAGGGTTAGTACTATTACAGGCACCTTGATACAGGTGGGGTGTCGCCAAGCGGTAAGGCAGCGGTTTTTGGTACCGCCATGCGGAGGTTCGAATCCTTCCACCCCAAATTCCAACTTTGGTTGGAGAAGAGACAGCTCTTAACTCTTGTTAAGAAACGTTTCAAATGATTTTTCCTCGGTGTGAGATAGGCAACTGTTTTGTCCACGGCTAGGGTGCTATCGCTTAAAAACGATCGCACGGTGCCCTAGTCTCTATCTTAAGGGAAAAGTCATAAGCGAAAGCAAATGCGTTGAAATAAAGTGTTTTAACGAAGAGATGCTTCAAAAGAAGCCAAGTGCGGTTGAAAAGATCTAGATAATGGGTGTGGGGTTTACTTCTCCATCCTGATTCTCTTTTTAGTCGGGCCATTTTTTGGCCATCCACTTGCCTTCCTAGACAGAATATTGAATTGAACATTGGAGTAAAACCATGAATCTGACCGCAAAAAAACGGGCGGAAGAGACGAAAGGTGCCACTAAGGGTGCCCGTCGCGAAGGAAAAATTCCTGCGGTTTGTTATGCCCCTGGTGGGGAAGCTCAGTCTATCGAGATCGATGAGACTGAATTCGGAGCAGCCCTTCGTCAAATCCAATCTGGCCGCCTTGCAACGACAGTTTTTTCGTTGGAGCTAGATGGAAAAAAGAGCAAAGCACTCGTTAAAGAGATCCAGTACGATAAAACAACCTATCAGGTGATCCACCTTGATTTTCAAGAGCTCAAGGACGATGCAACCGTGAAAGTGAAAGTCCCTATCGAATGCATTGGAGTCGCCGAATGTGTAGGAATTAAACTCGGTGGTTTTTTGCGCCAAACCGTTCGCTCAGTAAAAGTGAAGTGTTTGCCTAAAGATATCCCGAGCGAATTTGAACTGGACATCCGCAACCTCAAGATCAGACAGACGCTTCGTCTTTCAGATATCATTATGCCCAAAGGAGTAAAAGCACTAGCTACCACCGATGAAGTGGTTGCGGTGATTGCTAAACGATAATGGAAGGTGGGCGCTTTTTAATCGTTGGTCTGGGGAACCCCGGCAGGAGCTATGAAGATACGAGACACAATATCGGGTTTCGGACTGTCAAGGCTCTCGCTGGGAAGTATGCAATGACCTTCAGACCCTCTTTAGTGCGCGCTAAGGGGAGTCTGGCAGAGGGAAGTGTTCAGGACAAAAAGACCCTGCTTCTCCTTCCGCTGACTTACATGAATGAGAGTGGGTCTGCTGTAAAAAAGTGTTCCAGCTATTACAAGGTTCCGATTGAGAACCTGATCGTAGTGGCGGATGATGTAGCTCTCCCTTTTGGACAGCTGCGGATACGCACGAAGGGAAGCTGTGGAGGACACAACGGTTTGAGAAGTGTAGAAGCCCATTTAGCTACACAGGAATATGCCCGATTGCGCATCGGAGTAGGTGGTCCAAGTGGATCAGAACTTGCTGATTATGTCCTCAATCGATTCTCGGTTGAAGAGCAAAGAGCTCTTCCTGATATCGTCGATCGAGCCGTTCAAGCGATTGAACTTTGGCTCAGTGAGGGGGCGGAAACAGCAATGCAAGAGGCAAATAAGTAGGAGAAATTGAATGCCCAAATCAACAAAAAACCTCTATGAGGGAATGTACATTTTGAGTGCAACACTCAGCGAAGATGCACGCAAAAAAGCCATTGAAAAAATTACTTCTTCCATTGAACACCATGGGGGAGAAATCCATAAAATCTTCGAACAGGGAAGAAAAAAACTCGCTTATGACATCAATAAACGTCGTGAGGGTTTCTATTACGTAATTTATTTCTCAACAGACTCGCTGACAAAGCCTGAGCTGTGGAAGGATTACAAGCTCAATGAAGATCTTATTAGATTTATGACATTGAGAGCGGAAACGGTCCCAGAGAAGATAGAATTTAAACCATTAGTTACAAGTGAATAGGAGTAAATTATGAGACCTCGTCAAAGCGATTCCCCAGTGTTTAGTAAACGCCGTAGGAGCTGTCCTTTCACTGCTTCTGGAATCAAAGAAATTGATTATAAAGATATCGATACCCTTGCCAAATTCATTACGGAAAAGGGAAAAATTATTCCAAGACGGATAACAGGAGTTTCTCTGAAACATCAGAGAATGCTGACAAACGCCATTAAAAAAGCTCGTTACATGGCTCTTCTGCCATTTGTAGGTGAGTGTAGAAGAATAGGAGAATAGCATGAAAAACCAACTATTACTATTAGAAGATGTCTATGGTTTAGGGCGTAGTGGAGATATTGTCTCCGTTAAGCCAGGCTTTGCTAGAAACTTCCTTCTGCCTCAGAAAAAAGCAATCATTGCCCAGAAGCAACTTGTTAAACTACAAGAGCGGCTCAAGGAAGAGCGGGCAAAACGGGCTGTTGTTGACAAGCAAGCCTCAGAAGATTTAGCGAAGTTTCTGGAAGGGAAAACCCTTTCAACTTCTTCAAAAGTTGATCCTGAAGGGCATATGTATGGCTCTGTTTCAGCTGCAGATGTTTCAAAAATGCTCAAAGACCAGCTAGATACAGATCTCGACAAGCGAAACATCATGATTTCTAAACCGATCAAGAAAGTGGGTCTTCACTTGATTGAATTGCGGTTGAAAGAAGGTGTTCATAGCTCTGTAAATCTGGAAATTACTGCTGAAGCTGGTGACTAATCACCCTTTTTTATTCTTCTTAATGCGGGCCCCTTTTTAGGGGCCCGCATTATTCATGCTACACCATAAATTTCATTTCTCAAGCCCCAAAACTGGTACAAATTTCCCCCTTTAGCTATATTGACCTCTCTTGACACATATGGAGAAAAAATATGACTGAGAAGATCATTGTTGTAACGGGTGCAGCGGGTTTTATTGGCTCAAGTGTTGCTCGCCATCTGAATGATCTCGGATATGAGCGGCTTTTGCTTGTTGATGATATTGAAGAAACAGAAAAATGGAAAAATCTCCTCGGTAAAAAGTTTTACAATTTTATTTCCAAGTATACCCTTTTCCCATGGCTCGAAAGTCATGCAGAGGAGGTTCGGGGGATCATCCATCTAGGAGCTTGTTCCGACACTCTTGAAAAAGATGGCGATTTTTTGATGCAGAATAATTTCGAGTACACCCAAGCGCTCTGCGAGATCGCCCTGGAAAATAACATCCGTTTTATCTATGCATCTTCAGCTGCAACGTATGGCGATGGTAGGCATGGCTTTTCTGACGATATCGAGCTTTTGGAGCAATTAGAGCCCCTTAATCTATATGGCTTTTCCAAACACCTTTTCGATCTTTGGGCAAAACAGCAGGGGATTTTAAACCAGATCGTCGGCTTAAAATACTTCAATGTTTTTGGTCCCAACGAAAATCACAAAGGGGATATGGCCTCAATGGTCTACAAAATGCTTCCCAAAATTAAAGAAGAAGGGGTTGTCCATCTCTTCAAGTCTTCTGACCCCGACCGCTTTCCAGACGGCCAGCAATGTCGTGATTTTATCTACGTGAAAGATGCTGCGAGAATGACCTGTGATTTTTTATTCAATTCTCTCTCGGGGATCTTCAATCTTGGGCGGGGCCAGCCTACCACATGGAACGAACTAGCTTCTGCCATTTTTAAAGCACTTGGGAAAGAGGAAAAAATCGAATACATAGAGATGCCTCAAGATTTGAGGAGTCAGTATCAGAATTATACATGTGCTGATATGAACAGATACCTAGCCTCTCATGGACATGTTGACAACCAACCGACTTTTTCATACAACATTGATGAGGCAGTAAAAGACTATATCCAAGGATATCTACTAGTAGGAAAACGATGGTAAAACTCATTGGAATGCTCAGCCGGCTCGGCCCGGTTAAAGTTCTCGTTATCGGCGACTTCATGCTCGATATGTATACAACGGGAAAAATTCAAAGAATATCCCCAGAAGCACCGGTGTCTGTCCTGCAGGCCCATAGTGAAGAAAGTCGTCCAGGTGGCGCTGGGAACGTGGTTTTAAACCTCTGTTCGCTCGGAGCAGAAGTTTCTGTTGTCGGTCGTGTCGGACGGGATTTTGCAGGTGAGGAAATTCGGAGCTCCCTCGAAAAAGAAGGGGTTAATGTCCGCGGGCTTGTTTCAGAAAAACGATATAAAACACCTGTAAAAAATCGGTTCATCGCAGATGCTCAACAGGTCCTTCGCGTTGACTTTGAAAAGATCACCCCTATTCCTGAAGATGAAGAGCAAGATGTGATCCGCTTTCTTCCTGATCTGATGGATGAGTGTCAAATTGTCGCCGTCTCTGATTACGGTAAAGGATTTTTATCGCATACCCTTCTGGGAGTTGTGATTGAAATGGCCAAAGCCCGCCATGTTCCAATCATCGTAGATCCAAAGGGGGTCGACTTTACAAAATACCGGGGTGCGACGATTCTCAAGCCCAACCTTGCTGAGGCCTATGCTGCAGCACGCTTGCCACACGATGTCTCCCTGGATGAGGTTTCTGCTACAATTTTTAAAACTTGTGGGGTCGACCAATTGATGATCACCCGTTCCCAAGAGGGGATCTCGGTCTTTAAGCGAAATGGAGAACGCTTTGATTTTCCTGTCCGCTCCAAAGAGGTGAAAGATGTTACCGGCGCCGGCGATACCGTATTATCGATGCTTAGCGTAGCCTTGGGTAATGGCTTAGACATACAGTATGCAGTCCAGCTTGCCAATATTGCAGCTGGGATGGTCATAGAGCGGATTGGTTGCGCTCGGATTAACCTCTCTGATATGGCTGAACGGCTGATGGAATTTGACGTGGAAAATAAGATCTTCGACGGAGAGCATATCTTTGCCCTCCAGCAGTCTCTTAAAGGAAAACGGTGTAGCGTCTTGAGCCTTGAGAGCAATCATGGGATGTCAACAGCGGTGTTCAAAAGCCTGCGCAAACTCGCAGCAAAAGATCCCGAAAATAAGCTTGTCGTCTATCTTCGAGGTGGGGAGCCAGACAGAGAATTTATCTCCTTGCTTTCTTCATTATCCGATGTTGATTTCATTGTCGCTGAAGGGACTGGTCTCAAAAACCTTTGCGATATGATCCGCCCCTCGGAGATTTATGCAATCGAGGCAAGCAAGCTGATCGATCTAGAAAAGTCTCCGGCTCAACTCACGAGTGTCTAGCATTTTCTAAAGCTTTAATCCGGTCTTCAAGAGGTGGGTGGGACATAAAGAGGAGCGCCCATCCAGTCTTTACTGGTGCAGAAATCTTGAGCGTTTGTAGCGATTCTCTTTCAGCCGTAGGGACTCTCTGATGCACATAGCTTTGGAGTCCTTGCAGTGCAGAGATCATTTTTTGTTTGCCTGCGAGGTGGGCCCCCCCTTCATCTGCTCGGTATTCTCTTCTTCGAGAAAACCAAAACACGATGAGCGATCCTAAGACCATGAATACGATTTGAAAAAGCATTGTAAAGAGGAAATAAGAACCGGTTGATCCCTTTTTTTGCCCTTTCCCAAATCCAGAGAGGACAAGGGCAAGTGCTCGCGCAAGAAACATGACAAACGCGTTCACAATCCCCTGTAGAAGGGTCATGGTGATCATATCGCCATTTGAGATGTGGGTGATTTCGTGGGCTAAAACACCTTCAAGTTGATTTTTGTTCATATGGTTGAGAAGTCCAGAAGAAACGGCGACAAGAGAGCGTCTTTTTGTCGGTCCCGTGGCAAAGGCATTGACTTCTGCGCTATTGTAGATCCCCACCTCAGGTACTTCTGGAAGGTGTGCTTTCTGTGCAAGGCGCTGGACCATCTCGACGAGCTCTTTTTTTTCGATATCTCCCGTTTTTGGATCGATCACTTTAACTCCCATGATCCATTTGGCCATTATTCGGGAGATTCCGAGAGAAATAAATGCTCCACCAACACCCCAGACTAAACAGAAAATCATCAGGTCTGTATAACTTATGCCCAGCTCATTTATGTAGGGCCGAACACCGAGTAAATTCAGCACAACCGATATAGTGGTAATGACAAGAATGTTAACGACTAAGAATAAAAAAATTCGTTTGATAAATCCCATTAGATACCTTCCAAAAGTTTCTAAAAAAAATAACAGATTTGTTTTTATTTGCATATAAATACACCATGTGAGATTTATCAAGGAAAGAAAGAAACCAACCCCGAACTGAGTGATGTCAAAGATGCGCCGACGATCAAAGAAAAATGCCTGTACAATCTGTATCAGCTGTAACGAGCCTACAGAAGATGGAAAGATGCAAGTAGAGATGACTTGTGAGGGCGATGAAATCCTCGCAGCTTATCTTTTAGAAAGTGCGCAGTCGATTTTAGATAGTCGCTCGCATCCAAGCTCGAAAGTCTCTTCTATCGGAAATTAATCCTAAACGATATAATCTGGTCTCATGGGCCTTGATTTATCTAGTTTAGAAAAGTGGTTTACAGCGCATCGTGAAGCAACTTTTCAAGATTTATTTCAGTTTTTACGTTTTAAAAGCATCGGGACTGATCCTCAGTACGCTTCAGAAACCAATCGCTGCGCAGATTGGCTCATTGATTACCTTCAAACTATTGGCCTGGATGTTGAAAAATGGGAAGAGGAAGGAAACCCGGTTGTCTTTGCGAAACATTGCAATGCGGGAAATCATCGCCCCACACTTCTCATCTACCAACACTACGATGTACAACCTGTAGATCCCATCGAACTTTGGGAATCGGATCCTTTCGATCCGACAATTCGGAACAATCAGATCTACGCTCGCGGTGCTCAGGACAATAAGGGGCAATGTTTTTTCGTCATCACTGCGATTAAAGCTCTTTTCGAAGAATGCGAAAAACTGAACTTCAACCTCAAAATTTTTATCGAAGGGGAGGAGGAGAGCGGTAGCGTCACAACTCGAAAAATCATTCAGCAGCACGCTACCGATTTAAAAAGCGATTACATACTCGTTGTTGATTCTGGCATTCCAGAGGCTGGAATCGGGGCGATCACGTTAGGGCTAAGGGGTATTGTGACGATGGATGTTTACTGCCGCTCAGCCGACGTTGACATGCATTCTGGGGCATTTGGCGGAGTAGCCTATAATCCGATTCGCGCCCTTGTTCACGCCCTTTCTACTTTATGGGACAAAGAGGGAAAAATCGCCGTTCCAGGATTTTACGATTTGGTCCGAGATATTCCCCCTCAGGAGAGAGAGCAACTAGATCTTGTGATGGATGAAGAAATTCTTCGAAAGGAGTTTGGCCTTCGAGCCTTTTCTCCCGATCCCGGCTACACAATCGGCGAGTCGGTATCGATCCGTCCTACGATGGAGATCAATGGAATTGGTGGGGGATATACAGGTGAGGGATTTAAAACGGTTTTACCCGCCGTTGCCTCAGCAAAAATTTCCTGTCGACTTGTACCGAACCAAAATCCAGCTGAGACTGCAGAGAGTGTTGAAGCTCATATCAGAAAGGTCATGCCCGAGGGGCTAGAGGTGATTATCGATCTCCATGAGGCATTTCCAGCATTCCAAAGCGACGGAAATTCTTTCATTGCCAAACTCGCAATAAAAGCGTATGAAGAGGTTTTAGAGAAGCCCTGTAAAAAGGTCTTAGCTGGCGGATCAATTCCTATTGTGACTGAATTTGTAGCTGCCAGTGGGGGAGAAGCGGTGATGATGGGATTTGGACTCGACAGTGATCAAATACACGCTCCGAATGAACACTTCGGACTAGACCGCTTTGAGCAAGGATTCCTAACAATGGGAAGAATTTTCAGCGGACTACAGGATAATGAATAAGCGCACTTACTGGGTCCTGATAGGGCCTGGCTTTCTATTTTTCACACTTGTTCTCCTAATCTATCAGGCCGGGTTTCTCCTCGCAAGACCCGTTTGGCTCTCTGGCCTTTGCTTATCGAGTGCTCTCGCTTGCGGGATCTCATATATGATTTCTAAAGAGATTCTTTCTCAAGCAACTACCCTCTCTTCGCAGACGACAGAAAAAACCAATGAAGTAGGAAGACTAAGGGGTGTTTTGGATGAAGCACAAAAACTCTATCGAGAAAAAATAGAAAAACTCGAGCAGGCGTTTGTTTCTCTAGAAACCGAAAGCGGTAGGCTTCTAGAAGAAAAAGAAGCCTCTCTCGATGCCCTGAAATATGAGTATGAAGAGATCAATGGCCAAGCCATTCATGCAAAAAATCAAGCCGATAGTTTTCACACCTCTCTCAAAGATGCTCTCGATGAACTTCGCGCACTGAGACAAATGCATTTTTTGATTGAGGAGCACGAGAAAGAAGTCCCAAAAGATATCATCAATCAACACAAACAACTTCGCGCCCAGTTTGAAGAAAAATCGATGATTCTTGATCAGACGAGACATCGCCTATTTGTTATAGAAGGGCATCTCCATGGATTGAAGCAGCAAACGGCGATGGAAAAGCTCGATCGACAGAGAGAGGAAGAGACCCTTGTCGAAATGCTTGGAAAAATGATTGAGGAAAACGAGTCTTTAGAAAAAGAGATTCAATCCCTTGAGAAGATTCTTTCGAGTAGTCTCAATCCCCCGAAAGCCACAAAGTCAAAAAAACAACTCCAAGAGATCCTCGAGTTTCAGTTCGATAAAACTAGCTTTTAGTGAGGATGTCACACCCATCTGCAGTGATGAGGAGGGTGTGTTCCCATTGCGCGCTCGGTTTGCCGTCTTTGGTGCGAGCGGTCCAATGATTTACCGGGTCTATGACTGCTTGTCTCACCCCGATGTTGATCATCGGTTCGATGGTGAAGGTCATTCCTTCTTCGAGGGGAATTTTTAGATCGGTCCGGTGATGGGGGACTTGGGGCGGTTCATGGAACTCGAGTCCTACACCGTGACCGACAAATTGATCGACGACGGAGCACCCGTGGCTTTCGGCATAATCGGAAATGGCATCTCCAATTTCGTAGAGCATGACACCGGGTTTAAGGATAGCGATCGATTTGTTTAGACACTCCTTAGAAACGTCCATCACATGTTGCTTCTCTTTATCAATTTTCCCGATGGCAACCATTCTGCTGCAGTCGCCGTAGTACCCATTGAGGATACAACTCACATCGATGTTCATGATGTCTCCCTCTTTGAGGGGAAGGTCATTTGGGATGCCGTGACAGATTTCTTCGTTGAGCGAAGTGCAGATGCTTTTTGGATAGGGGGGCTCACCATAGCCAAGGGGGGCGGGGATGGCATTTGCCTCAGTATGGAGTTTATGAGCAAAGCGATCGAGCTCGTTTGTTGTGACCCCAGCTTTTGCCATTTTGCATGTTTCATCGAGGATGTAGGCGGCGAGGGTGCAGGCTTTGCGGATGCCTGCAATTTGCTCTGGTGTTTTTAAAATAATCCCATACTTTTTCAGATAGGCTTCAGCCTTAGAGGAAAAATTTTTCGGCTTTTGAGGGTAGTGGCATTTTTTCCACTTTTGTCCGCTTCCACACCAACAAGGGTCATTTCGGTTGATCATTTGAACATTTTCCTAGGGATTGGATTATTCCTCAATAAAAAAAATGTGTTGGAAAAAATTTATTTTATTTTTTTATGAAAAACTTTAAAGTTCACCTCCAATTAAAAAGGGGAGTCAAACATGTCTATTTCAACGGCAACAGATACTGGAAGAGATCCTACCCTTCCTCACGCTGAAATACTCGAGTTCGAGGAAGACAGTGTGGCCAAAAGAAAAAACAATTGGCTTGCATATGCAAGTGATCCAGATCACAATCCAGCGATAGATGTTACTCCAGCTGCTCGGTGGAAATACCATAACGGACAAAAGATCCCTAATGTGGGTGACAGCATCATTTTCAACGCGCTTTTAAGTTATAGTGGAAATGCCTCTGCGAGGGATGCAATTACAAGTTCCCAAGATAAAACGGGTAGATTTTGGCGCTCCCCTTTGCATGTAGATTCAAATGGAAACCCTACTCATTTTGATGGAGGGGATGGAACCTCCTTTTCTCAGGATCAGACTCTTGGCGTCCTTTTGCATTTAGTTGTCCACCCCGATCGAAATGAGGCTAGATCCCAGGCCAAACACTGGCTTCACTATATGAAGAGCAAGAGAAGCATTTGGGATAAAATTGATCTTAATGATCTCGCTCCCCTCCCACCCGATGTACAACAAAAGATAATAAAATCCTTTCGTAAATGTGTGAAAGGAGGCCCCATGGAAGATGGATGTGTGATACATGAAATTGTTGAACGACTTGAGTGGGTAGATAAAAAGATAAAAGAGGGAGTTGAGTGCGTTAGAAATTTAAAAAAATGCTTCACTAAAGCATGGGAGCCCGTAAAAAAGGAGGTTGCTAAGGAAATTGGGTACTGGACAACCGATGTGTGCGATGAACTTGATACTGCTTGTATCATTAAACCATCACTTTGGTTTTTATTTCATCGAATTTGGAGAGATCATCTCGGGCTAGCCCCGTCAAGGAGCATGCAGTTTGCCGATGCTCTCTTTTTACGTTCCGAAAAAACCTATGACCAATTTTACGCAGCAACTGTTCCAAAAGTGGATGACTATAAACTTCACCTAGTTGCAGTAAATGCTCTTGTCCGATCTCTATTAGGAAAGCCCTCTGTTTTAACGATTTCAGCTGTCTATGCCAAACAACCGAACAACCCTTTCTATCAGTTTTTGATGAGAAGGTATGTGAATCCCATGGGAATTACCTTGGATCGTATTCGATTGAATTTTATGGGCATGGCCCCTAAAGAAATCAAGAAAGTATGTAGTGATTCGGATATAGCAGTGGATGAATGCAGCAAAGAAAAGCTCGTATGGAAAGATGAAAATAACCATCCCATCTCTGGAATGCAGTGGGCATGGCAGAGAAATTCTCCCGAAACCGATGTCAAAGATACAATGGGATGGGACTGTGTTTTTCTTGCGGATTTATTAACTCAAGAATATAGCAAAACTCTTGATGAATACCTAGTGACGGTGTTTAAACCACTTTTAAAAGTTAGAACAATGGAATTGGGTGTAGCCCTTGTCCCTTTCTTGAAGATTGTCAAAGCTTACGAAATAGCGGAAGCAGATGTTGTTGGATTTATACATTTAGCGAAGGAAATCATTAAAAATCCAATTGCTACAAAAGAGGAAATTGAAGGGATTAATCAATCAATTAGCGAAAAATTTCAGGCGCTTCCAATCTATACTAAGAAAGAGTTGCTTCTTGCCTACCAAACAGTATTTAAAGCTCATTTAGCTCTACTTTCTTTGATGGATCAATCGCGAAAAGAGTTTCAGAATGCGGATCGAATTCAAGAGTTCGATCAAATTTGGGAGAAGGTGGAGGATGAATTTGCGTTTGTGGAACCAGCTTTGCAGCAGGCATGGGGGTATTTTATGCAAGATTCGCTCAGTTCACAATTATCACAGCTTCTCATTTTAGTTCCTCTTCGTATTGAACAGGCAAGAACAGAAGACATTACATCTGAATTAGGACGTGTTGATAAAAAGATTACTGATGCTCAAAAGGAAATAGCAATAAATACACAGTTCAATCGAGCTCAGATCGAACTCCTCGCTCATGCTCATGTGTTGGCTTCTGAAATGAGCTCAGAAGTAAGAAATTCAAAATATAGTATTGCAAAGGTATTAGCTTCAGAGATTCCGATAAAATTTTCCCAAGGATCATTCCGAATTTTTTCCTCTTACTCAGCTTTAGGAAATCTCGAAAAAGAAGCGATAACTGTTGAGGCAAAAAAGCTGATTGATGAAGCGTTGAATTATTGGAATGATTTGATTCGTCTCTTTAATCCAATGGAAATCGTTCAAGATCGACTAGAAGGAATCAACATAAGGGCAATGGCCGTCGGTAAAATCGCTTCGTTCGTTCCGGTTAATATTCGAAGAAAAATAATCGCTCAATGGCAACAAAAAGTCTCTGAAGCTGGATATAGGGGATCAACTGAAAATCCATGGAAATTTGAGGGACCTACAGCTGATGCTGAAGAAGAGGAATGGTTAGCTTTTGATGATTTATTGAATTCTCTTGAAGTAGCTGTTGAAGATTTTATGTTAGTCATCCAAGAAGTAAAGGAGAGGCTTCGACCACAATTGGTTTCTATGCATCTTACGGTAAAGGAAATAGAGGGCTTGGAGCGTTTTAGAAGAACCCCTTCTCCCGCTACAGGTGTTGTTTTTTCAGTGGATGCTCACGATCCATGCAAAAAAGTGCTTAGTTCACCGACCGGAGATAAGTATACCCTTTGCACCATCCCCCAACATGCAATCTTTTCTGCTGCACCTCCTTCAGAAACATTTGGAAACCGGGTAATACCGGAGTTGCCCTTTTTGAATAGGGTTGTTTTTTATTTCAAGGGATCAGCAGTTTATGGAGGAAGTTATAAGTGGACCATTTTAGATCAGTGGGGAGTTGCACCCCCTGGAGAGGATCATCAATGGAGTATTGAGCCACAGGTCCCTTATACTGGTGCTTCAATTGAATTTGTCGCTGATAAAGATTTGAATCGGGCAAATGTATTTTCTAAAGATACCGCGATGGGTGTTTCGGTCAACTATGTATATCCTGAACTTTCTTCATTGCGGGTATATGCCTCTCTTTTGATTAAATACAATTTGAATTTAGCAAAAGTGTACAAACGATTAACACCAGATGCAGACTCTCAAAAAGTATTAATAGCTATTGATGATGCAGTAGAGGTATTTCAAAGAGTCATTGATAGAGAATCTCCTGGGAGGGTGACAAAACATTTTATCGAAGAAAGCATTAAAAAACTTTTGGCTGCCAAACTTTCTTTGAGCCAAGCTTGTAATAGCGGTGATGAAAGGCTTTGTTCAAGAAGAATTGCTGAGACACTCTCTATAGTTTCTGAAATTTTATCTCATGGAGAAGAAGATATGGACTCCTTAAAGAAGTTTTTATCTGCAGAAATTGTTCGAATAGATGCTTTAGAAGATACATTTAAAGAAAAACTCATACGAGGACTTGAGGAAATATTGAATGATTTTCCCGATTCAAAACCTGTCGTACATACTCTAGTGAATAGTGGTAGTTTTCCCATGGGGCAATCAATAGAGTTTCCTTTGCTGGACAGAGGACATTTTCCTATAGACTTCTCCCCAATTTCCCCTTCTATTGATGTAAGTCCAATGAGTGCAAGAATTTCAGATCGAGAACACCTATTCTTCATCGGAGAAAGGATAACACTAGACTTCAACCATGCATGGACTCATGGTGAACCAAGATCTAATCCACCCCTTAATGTGGAAAAATATGATGCTTCGAGTCAGCAAGTCAAAAGAAGGTGGGGGCTATATTTTCCTGAAGGGCAGTACTATGATTACAGCGCGCTGACTGATCCTTCAGATACTTTTTCACCGTTTGTGAAGTGGAAATCTTTTGATATAGGTCATAAAAATCGATGCTCAGGCCCATTATTTGTTGCCCAACCGAATAAAGGAAAAGTCACTGCACGAGGTCTCTTGCAGGTTGTAACTCCTGATAGATTAGCTGCCGAAATTGAATCAAAAGAGAGGTTGACTATTGAGTCCTACTTAGAATGGGGGCATTTAACGGGCGGTAATCCTCTTTCTCTTCGATTTGGGTTAGCTTTCTATGATGCAAATATGCAATCAACAGGAGCCATTATTAGCAATCCTAGGTATTGGTTCCCCGTTGGAAATACAGTTCGCTGGGATCGAAAGTTTGCTCCATCTACAACTGGTGTTGCTCAAACAGAGAGAATTGAAACTACTGTTGTTTTATCAGATCTACGACAGAGTGGACGAGCTCAATTCGGTCATACTAATATCGGATTGGGTATTTTCTTTGAAATTGAAGGAGAACCGAGGGTTCAGTTCAATTGTGCTCGTGTTACCCTTCTCAATCCCATTTAAGAAGCTTAGTAGAAAACTCGCTTTAAAAAGAGGCCATGGGCGGGGGCTGTGACTCCAGCAAAGCGGCGATCTTTTGTTTCTAAGAGGGTGGAAAAAGACTCTAACGTGATCTTTTCAGTGCCGATGTCGATGAGGGTACCTATGATATTGCGGACCATTTTGTAGAGGAAATTGTCTCCTTCAACTTCAAAACGGAGGCGATTTCCCTCTGGGAAGAGTTCGATCCGTCTGATGGTTCGGATCGGGTTGGTATAGGAGAGATTAGAGAGGGCCGAAAAGTCTTTTGTTCCTACTAAGGAGCGGGCAGCAAATTCCATTTTTGGAAGGTCTAAAGGAGAATAAACGTGCCAGGAGAAGGGAGAGTGAAAGGGGAGTTGGGTGGGGACGTTGCAAACCCAGTAATGGTACTCTTTGCCTTTTGCATCTAGGGTAGGGTGAAAATTCGGCTCCTCGATAGAAAGTTCTAGGGGAGAGATGTCCTTTGGGAGGAGAGAACGGAGGCTGAGGTGGAGCTTGGAGAGGTTGAGAGGGGCAGTGGTGGTGAAGTTGATCACCTGTCCCTCTGCATGGACTCCTCGATCTGTTCTGCTTGCGGCTTGTATTTTAACGGGGTGTTGAAAGATTTTTTCGAGGGCTGTTTGGAGCTCTCTTTCGACACTTTTTTGCTTGTTTGTTGTCGAGAAGCCGAAGTAGTTTCTCCCGTTATAGGCGAGGAGACACTTAACATTAGAGAGGGAAGACTGGTTTGAGGCCATCGAGGAACATTTGTACAGAGAGCATGATTAGGATGAGTCCTGTGAACTTTTCACAGGCCAAGAGGCCCCGTTCCTTGAGAACTCTTTGGAGGAGGGGAGAAAGAAGTAGGATGGTTGTCGTAGCTGCCCAAGAAATGAGGATCGCTTCAATGACAACAAAAGTTGGAATTTTCTGGTGGGAATAGAGCATCACAGTGGCTAGGACTGCCGGTCCAGATACAAGAGGAACAGCGAGCGGAACGAGAAACGGCTCCTCTTTTTTTGAGACTTCGTGGGTCTTTTCTGAGGGGAATACAAGCTTAATTCCGATGATGAAAAGGATGATTCCTCCTGAGATAAGAACTGCTGCTTGGCTGATTTTTAAGAGAGAGAGGAGGTAGTTTCCGATGAAATAAAAGGCGATGATGATGAAAAGGGCGATGAGGAGTTCTCTGAAAATAATATAGCGCTGCCGTTTGGCTGGAATTTCCTTTAATATCGATAGAAAGATAGGGACGTTACCAATGCTGTCCATTAAAAGGAAAAGGGTCAAAGATAGAGAAAATATTAACATATCTTCATTCTACCCATTTTTCGATGCAATTGCAACAGCCTTCCAGAGGCGGCTAAAGATTTTTACCTGAGCTGTTTCCAACTCTTCGAAGAGGAGGAGGCAGTCTTCGTTTTTCTCGAAGGCCGCCTTGGTCCAGTTCGCAGAGCCCATTGCTAGGATTTTCTCGTCAATTAATGCCCACTTGTGGTGGAGGAGTTGGCTCCCTTGGCTGAGAAGAATCTCTGCTCCGTTCTCTTTTAGGAGGTCAATCGCTTTTCGGCTCGCTCCCTTCGCTGTGTATCGGTCAATGGCAACAAAGATTTTTACCCCCCGTTTTTGTGCCTCAGTAAGTTTTTTAATCAATCCTTTGTGAGTGAGAGTAAACATGGCGATCTGGATTGTTTTTTCGGCCGAGTTGATGACATTTTCTAGAGCTTCATAGGCTTGGTTTTCACTATCTGGAAAATAGTAGGGGTAGATCGTTGTTTTTCCAATGGAGATCGGATCGCTTTTGTTTCCCTTATTGAAGAATTTTGCGAGGTGGGGACTATAGGTTCCTACGACGAGGTTGTCGTGCATCTTAAGGGATTGGTTTGTTAAATTTGCAGTCCCCACTAAGGTGATGATGTCATCGATAATTAAAATTTTACGATGCATCAGTCCTTTGCATTTGGATCCCCTTGCATTGAGGTGCTTAGGGAGGTTCTTAGATGCTCCTTTGTCGTAGGTGATGGAGACGTCGAGCCCCTCCCTCTTTTTATCACAGAGAAGGGAGATAAGGGCCTGATCGGTGAGACCGTAGATTTGAAGGGATATCGAGTATTTGGCTTTTTGAATCGCCCGAGTGTAAACCATTCTAAGATCATCATGGAGTTGATTCGAGTAGAAGATGAGAGGGGTTTTATCTGAAGGGAGTGTGGGGTGGAGGGCATTCCAGGTTACCCAGGTGTACCCTCCAACGACGCAAAGTAAAACAAATTGTTTAACCCAGTTTTTCAACTAAAAAAGTTGTAGTGTTGGGTTTAAATCTTTTGGCCTTCCGCACGCATTTGGTGAACCACTTTGGCAAGACCTAGTTTGTCGATATTGCGCATGCCGTGTGCAGATACTCGTAGGGTGATAAAGCGGTTTTCCTCTGAGAACCAGAAACGTTTCTTCATGAGGTTTGGAAGGAAGCGGCGTCTCTTAATCCCAGTGATTTTAAGACCAATACCCTTCTTCTTTTTTGCGATACCACGGATAGCGTAGCTGTTCCCAGTGCGAGGTTTTTTCCCAGTAACTTGACATTGTTTAGACATAAGAAACTCCTATAGATCGCCAGAATACCAGGATATTTCTTATTGAACAAGAATATTTCCCTGCATTAAGTTGATTTTTACATGGAAGAGTTATTTGCAGATTTTCTTGTCATTGGATCGGGGCCGGCTGGGCAGAAGGCGGCTATACAAGCGGCTAAGCTCGGAAAATCGGTTGTCGTTGTGGAAAAGGCTGAGACCCCTGGAGGGAGCTCTCTGAATTCGGGGACGATTCCCTCAAAATCGCTGAGGGAGGCGATCATCGATCTGACCGACTTTTACCAAAAAAGTTTTTACGCCAAAGAGGCGGATGTTAAAAAAGTTTCTATTAATGACCTCAACTTTCGCCTCCAAAAAACTCTACATAGCCAAAGGGAGCATCTCAATAAACAATTTGAAAAAAACTCAATTCGGTTGCTCCAAGGGTTTGCAAAATTTGATGAGACCAACCGTGCCCTTGTCCTTAGCCCCGATCAAAAGGTCCTCTACCGAATTCGTTTTGACTATGCCCTCATTTCAACAGGATCAAAGCCCCGCAACCCCAAGCACGTTCCTTTTGATGATGAAAGGGTCCTTGATTCAACAAGGCTTCTTGAAATCGACCACGTTCCGAAAACGATGATTGTATTGGGGGGTGGGATTATCGGATCCGAATATGCGAGTTTTTTCGCAGCTCTTGGAACAGAGGTGACCATTGTTGAGAAGAAGGAGCAGCTTCTTCCATGGCTCGACAAAGAAATCGGTCTCCAATTGCAAAAAGCTTTAGGGGAAATTGGGTTAAAGTTTGTTGGGAATACTGTTTTTGATTCGGTTGAAAAAACCCAAAGTGGTGTGAAAGTCCATTGCAAAGATGGCAAAGTGCTTGAAGGAGAAATGCTTCTCTATGCACTTGGCCGTGTTGCAAATGTTGATGGTTTAGATATGGATAAAATTGGGATTACTGTCGATGGAAAAGGCTACATTCCGGTGAATCAGCTCTTCCAAACGATTGTTCCAAATATTTACGCAGCGGGCGATGTGATCGGAGGTCCTGCACTTGCTGCGACGAGCTTTGAACAGGGAAGATTGGCAGCCAGACATGCGTTTGGAGCACAAACGCACTATTTCTCATCTTTCTATCCAATTGGCATTTATACCATTCCCGAAATCTCATCGTGTGGCTATACTGAGGAACAATTAGAAGAGCTCGGCTTCCACTACGAAGTAGGGAGAGCCTATTATTATGAAATTGCGCGCAACCAGATTGTCGGTAACGATCCCGGGATGTTTAAGATCTTGTTTCACGGTGAGACGCTTGAGATTCTTGGCATTCATATTATTGGCCGCGGAGCTACAGAAAATATCCATATTGGACAAGTTGCAATGACATTTAATGCGCGGATCGACTATTTTATCGATCAGGTCTTCAATTACCCCACATATGCTGAGGGGTACAGGATCGCAGCACTAAATGGTTTTAACAAAGTGAAGCATCGGAAGTAAAAAAAATGGCAATTTACGATCTTTTCGACAGAGAACAGACAGAAAAATTCACCGAAACGTTCGAACATATCGAACAGAGAGAGGAGAAGGGCAAGAGCCACTTTTTTTCTACCTTAGTGACGAGATTGTGTTTTTTTCTTTTGCTTCTTGCTGATCTAGCCTGGCTCATCTATAGCGGGGCGATGCTAGTTTGTACTTCTGTCTTACTCCTCCTGACTGGATGTAAAAACGAGTCTCTTCAAAAACATACCTATAAATTTTTTCTTAGTTTCCGCAGATCAGCTGTCTGTGGCCTCTCCCTTTTTGTTGGACTCTTCAGCCCTCCCTTTGGTATCATGGTCGCATGTACCTACTTTTTGATGTACGATAAGAAGGGGATGGAAGAAGTTGTCCCAGCTCCGCTCCAGGCGCAGTTTAAGGATATCTTCAAAACCGATAAGTAATGGTTTATTCAGGATTATTTCGGAGACTTTTTGCCTTTTTCATCGATTGTATAACGCTTCTTTGCGTCTATATGGTCTTGGGTATGCTCCTTTCACTCAATATTTTCATGGGCCTTGTCTCCAATCTTCCGATGATCGGGTTTTGGTTTTACGGGGGACTGTTCTTTGTAGCTTGGTTTTACTTTGCCGGAATGGAGAGCTCCCACTTGCAGGCAACAGTTGGAAAAAATCTTTTAGGAATGAAGGTGACCGATCTCAAGGGGAACAGGATCAGCTTTTGGCGTGCTAGCGCTCGGTACTTTGGTCGGATTCTTTCCCGAGTCCTTTTGATGGTCGGCTTCATTACGATTCTCTTTTCTGAAAGAAAACAAGCCATCCACGATATGATCAGCCGGACCGTGATCATTCTCAGACCCTAAGAAATTCTATAGTTAACTTTTCCCTCTTCTAGAGTCAGATTTACCGTTTGTCCTGAATGGATTTCTCCTTTTAGGAGAATATTGGAGAGGAAATTTACAATTTCCTTTTGAATAAGCCTCTTTAGCGGTCTTGCGCCAAAGATCGGGTCATACCCCTTTTTGGCCAATTCTTGGATGAGATCTGGATCGACGAGAAGTCCAATTCCCTGATCGGCAAGGCGACCCTTCACCTGGTTGATTTGGATGTGAACGATCGTTTCCATGTCTTTTTCTTGTAGGGGGAGGAAGGGGAGGATCTCATCAAGCCGGTTGATGAATTCGGGACGGAAATGCCCTTTAATGATTGGATCTAAAATCGAAAGAATTTCTTCTTTTGTTGCTGAGCCTTTGCTTAAGAGTTCATGCGAACCCAGATTCGAGGTCATGATGAAAAGGGCATTTTTGCAGTTGACCGTCCGTCCTTTTGCATCGGTTAGCCTTCCATCGTCAAAGATCTGAAGAAGGATGTTGAAAACATCGGGATGGGCTTTTTCAATTTCATCAAAGAGAACAACACTGTAGGGGCGTCTTCGGAGGGCTTCAGTGAGCTGTCCTCCTTCTTCAAAGCCCACATAGCCAGGAGGGGAGCCGATCAGTTTTGCGACGCTATGTTTTTCCATATATTCGGACATGTCCATCCGGATGATTGCATCTTCTGTATTGAAGAGTTGATCTGCAAGGGCTTTTGTAAGTTCGGTTTTTCCTACCCCGGTTGGCCCGACGAAGAGGAAGACTCCAATCGGTCGTTTAGGATCTCCAAGTCCGCTCCGGGAACGGCGGATCGCTTCAGAGACCGCTTCAATCGCAATTCTTTGCCCAACGACTCTTTTTTCTAATTCCTGTTCTAAAGTGAGGAGTTTGTGTGATTCGGTAGACAGCATTTTTTGAACGGGAATTCCGGTCCACTTAGCCACAATTTGCGCAATTAAGCTCTCGTCGACCTCTTCTTTCAGGAGTCTGCTATCTGATTCACCGAGTTGTTTTTCTCCCGCCTCGATTTCTTTGAGGAGAGCGGGGATTTTGCTATATCGCAACTCGGCAACTTTGTTGTAATTGGAGTCCCGTTCGGCCTCTTCCTCTTGAAAGCGAAGGGACTCTAGCTCTTTCTTTTTTTCTTTAAGTTTCTGCAGCGATCCTTTTTCAAGGTTCCACCGCTCGTTTAAAAGACTCAGCTCTTCTTTCAAAGATCCGATCTGTTTTTCAAGTTTCTGAGCCTCTGTTTTATCCCCTTTTTCTCTTTTTAGAGCCTCCTGTTTGACGATGAGGCTACTGAGTTCTCGTTCCTTATTGTCGATCGGAAGAGGGCGGCTGCCGAGCTGCATTCGGATCATACTCGCCGCCTCATCGATGAGATCGATTGCCTTATCAGGGAGAAATCGATCGCTTATGTATCGATGAGAGAGGATAACAGCAGATGAGATGGCGCTTTCTGTAATGCGCACACCATGAAAGTTTTCATACCGCTCCCGAAGTCCGCGTAAAATAGAAATCGCATCTTCTACTGATGGCTCCTGGACAAGGATAGGTTGAAAACGTCGTTCAAGGGCTGGATCTTTTTCGATATATTTTTTGTATTCGTTCAGTGTGGTTGCCCCAATGCAATGGAGAGTTCCTCTTGCGAGGGCCGGTTTTAGAAGGTTTGCTGCATCCATAGCCCCTTCTGCTGCCCCTGCTCCAACGAGGGTATGGACCTCATCGATGAAGAGGAGGATGTTCCCATCCCCCTTTTCGACTTCTGTGAGGATTCCTTTGAGTCTTTCTTCAAATTCCCCGCGAAATTTTGTCCCGGCAATCAGTGTCCCCATATCAAGGGCGTAGAGTTGCTTGCCGATAAGGACATCGGGAACATCCCCTTGAATAATGCGTAAGGATAACCCCTCCGCAATGGCTGTTTTCCCCACTCCTGGTTCCCCGATGAGAAGGGGGTTGTTTTTTGTTCTTCGTGCGAGCACTTGCATCGTACGGCGGATCTCCTCATCTCGACCAATCACAGGGTCTAGCTTTCCCTCTTTAGCGAGAGTGGTGAGGTTTTTACAGAATTTTTCCAATGCTTGCATACCTGATTCTGCTGCGGGGGAATCCATATGTCTACCTTTACGAATGTTTTTAATTGCCTGTTCAATCTCTTTGAGTGGTAACCCAGTTTCTTCTCTCCATCGTTTGAAGGGCTCTTCTCCATTTTGCCAAAAAGCATAGAGAAAATGATCCGTGCCGATGTACTGGTCTTTCCATTTTTCCGCGAGAAGACTTGCTTGCTTGATTAAGTTTTGTAAGGCTGGAGCAAGAGTGGGCTCTTGAGCAGTATCTGCAAAAATGGGGAGGCTTCCCATTTTTTCGATGAGCGACTTTTTCAGCCCCTCCCGATCGAGATGGTATTTTTTTGCAAATGTTTCGAAGTAGCCGTCCGGTTCTTCCAAAAAAGCTAAAAGCAGATGGGCTTGGTTAAGCTGGGTATGTTTGTGTTCGGTGGCAAGCTGAACAGCTTTTTCAAAAGCAGCAGCTACTGGGTCGGTAAATTGCGGTTGCATACAGAGAATTATAGCAAAAAACTACAATTTTTTCGAGTTCTTATGCTTTATGTAGATCCAGATGAGGAGGGTGTTGAGTAAGAGAAAGGAAAGAAAGGAGAGAAAGGGGAAGGTCGCCGGGTTTTTAGATACAGCCTCGAGGGTACACTCGGGACAATAGGTCGGCCCTTCCATGAATTTGATCATCAAGACGTGGTAGAGAGAGATCCCAAGGCCGATGAGTGAAAGGGGGAGGACGTAGATAATGATCCGATAGGCATTTCGAAAGGCGGCTATCCCTAAGATGATCACTAGAGGAAACATGATGATCCGTTGGTACCAACAGAGGGTACAGGGGGCTTTATCGAGGACTTTTCCAAAAAAAAGGCTTCCTACAGTTGCTATTAGAGCAACAAGCCAGGGGAGGAAGAGTTCATACTTTTTCATTGTCCCGGAGGCTCCAGATTAGGCGGTTTTTTCACTTCTTTTTCGAGGTCTTGAAGACTTTTGGGTTCCTGTACTGGCTCTGGTTTCTTCGGAGCTGGAGCGTTGTCGGGGGCCATTTCCCTTTTTGGTTGATCGGGTTGTTTCTTTTGCTCCGGAGTTTTTGGCATTTTCTCTGTCTGTTGATTGTCTGTTGGGGGTGGTTGGTATTTATATTTTTTGGCTTCTTTCTGTATCAAATCTTTTGTGGAAATTTCTTTTCCTTTTACAGAGGTGTTTGTTGTAATATTGGTGATCTTTACAGGAAATTCGTCATCAGAGCTTTTCCCAAGGCGGATCGGGAAGGGGGTAATCCAGTAGACAGTATAGATCCGGTCTTCTGGTGAGATGAGATAGGTGCTCCCATCGGAGAGCTGAAGTTTCGATCCGTTTTCGATATTTAGAGAGAGGTAGAGCTCCTCTTTTTTATCGGTAACTAGATTTTTTTCTCCGTCCCTCCCCATCAGTTCATCTAGGGTAACGCTGCCGAGCGTGAGGGTAAGAAGTAGGGCGATGAATGGTCTCATCTCTTTTTTTTAGAAGAGACTGGATTAATTTTCAAAAAAAAACTATAAAAAATGAATATGGGACAAAAAAAAGCGATTTTCGCCGGTGGATGTTTTTGGGGAGTTGAACATTTGTTCAAGGATGTCCCGGGTGTGGTGTCTACGCAAGTGGGCTATACGGGGGGAACCACAGAAAATCCCACCTATGAGGAGGTCTGTGCCGGAAAGACAGGGCATGCTGAGGCAATCGAGGTGGTTTTTGATCCTGAGAAGGTTTCTTTTGAAAAGCTGGGGAAGCTTTTTTTCGAGATTCATGATTTCACCGATCGGGGCGGACAGGGCCCCGATCGGGGACCTCAGTATCGGAGTGAGATTTTCTATCTATCCGATGATCAAAAGAGGACAGCTGAAGCGCTGATGGATCTTTTGCGACGAAGGGGATTTGAAGTGGTGACGAAACTTAGCGAGGCTTCTGTCTTCTATCCTGCAGAGGAATATCATCAAAAATACTATGAAAAAACGGGGAAAGAGCCCTACTGTCACATGCGAATCAAACGATTCTAATTTTCAGGGCAGATGGTGCGCAATTTGCTTCTAAGACCGCGAAGCGCTGGAGGGTGGTGCTCTCTTCTTGCTGTGATCCGTTCTGCATTCTTTAAGTATTCCCAGGATTTGTTGAAGTCGTGCCTCTCTGCACAGGCGATTGAGAGGTAGTACTCAACAGTAGGGTCGTTCGGGTCAATTTCGTGGTATCTGGTTAGGATTGGAAGTGCTTCACCTATTCGAGAGAGCTGGAGGTAGGTGACGGCAAGTTGCATGATTCCTGCGCGGAATTTTGGATATTTTTTTAAGATTGCGACAAGCTCTTCTTGCTTAGCTTTGATCGATTCACGGGTTTCATCAACGGGCAAAAACATGGCTTGGATCCCTTTTGCATCAATTTTCCCATCTAGATAGTCAGCAGGAAGTGTTTCTGGAGCAATAGCATGATCAAAAGTGTAGTTTTTCAATGGGCGGAGAAGTTTTTCCCCTTCATATTTTCTCCCTACAAAGAGGTAGTTTAGCCCGAGAAACATGTCGAGGAGTTTTTTGTCTTCTAAGTAGGGGCGGGCTTTTTCGTAGAGTTTGACACAGGTTGCGTTTTCCCCCCGCTGCCAATGGACAGAAGCTTGGTTAAAAAAGGCCATCCCAATCACTTCTTTCATGTTCCGCTGTTGGAGTTTGCGGGTGTTGAGGCCAAGATATGTTTCACTTGGCGGATTGATCCCTCTTGCAGTGGTTTCTATGTTGATGATTTGTTTTCCATCATTATAGCGGACGTAGATGTGTCCTGGGGGGGTGATGATTTCGAGGGGAAGGTCGAGGCGCTGGGCAAGGCAAAGATAAAGGATGGAAACGCCCAAACAAACCCCTTGTCTACTATCGAGAACAGAAGGGAGAAAGGTGTAGAGGTCAATATCTGCTGCATAGAGTGAATGAGGGGGGAAGCGAAATTGCATTTCTTGAAAGATATAGCGATTGATCTCGCGGATTTTTTCAAAATGTGTTGGCTCTTTGCTTAGGTGAGCCATAATCTGCAGGGCCATAAGATCTAAGCTTGCTTCATACTGGCGGATGTCATCGCGAAAATTTTCAGAATTCTCAAATTGCTCAATGAGAAGGCCCCTGCATAAGTCGATCTCTTCATGGGGGAGGGCTAATACTTCTTCTTTAGACCAAACCGTTGAGCCCTTTAGTTTTCTGTTGGCAAAAAAACTGCAGAGGGAGTGGATCGAGTTGAGCTGATCTTCGCTGAGTTTTACAGGGGGATCAAACGGTTGGCGAGTGACGAGAGAAACAACAGTCTGGATATCGAATTTTGGGAGGAGAAACTTTGGGAGTTTTTCATTTTTGGTTCCCTGCCTTAGAAGTTTCCATGAGTTTTGAAGAGCTTTTTTCCCTTGTGGAGTGTCAGGATAGAGTTCATAAAAAGCCATCTGTTGGGTAAGAGAGTGGGGATTGAGGCTGCTATAGAGAGTTTTGACAGTGGCATCCGATGCTACAAGGGAGAATGAAATAAGGAGGAGGGCAATGATTCTCATAATAGGGCTTTGATCTCCTGGGCTAGGGGTACATGCGAAGTAAATTCTTCGATGCTCGGGCGAATTCGGTAGGTCCAGTTTTTTTCGGAGACAGTCCCTGGAACGTTGATTCGCTCATCTTCTGGGGTTTCCCACACTAATTCAGGGAAAAGAGCTAGGTATTCACCGAGTAAATTGATGTGGAATAGGCTCGCTGAGTGGTGGCTTTCTTTGAGCATTTCCCTGTGTTGATCCTTTTTCAGTGGAGGGGCGTATTCCCACCCTTTATGTTCAGCATACATTTTCGCCTCTTTAGGTTCATCTCTCCACCAGAGAAAAAGGGTCTCGGAGTCATGGGTAGAAACCGTTGACATGCTAATCGGGTTGAATTTACTCGGATCAATGAATCGATGATCACCCGTTTTTTCTCTTTCCCACCGGAGTACTTTTGTTCCACAAATTCCAAGTTCAGCTAGCGCAGTTCGAACATGGTCAGGTACATCCCCTAGGTCTTCTCCTATGGGTAGCATCGTCGTATATTCACAGAGAACGGAGAGAATTTCTTTCCCATGGGGGAGCCACTCATCTCTATTTTCTGGGAAGTAGGCCCCTTCTTTGGCAGACTGTCCCGGTTCCATAGCGTAAATCCTAAAAAACCCCAGAATGTGATCGATCCGGTAGATATCATAGAAATTACTCGCATAAGCGATCCTCCTTTTCCACCAGTCGTAATCCCGTTTTTTCATCACATCCCATCGAAAAATGGGAAGACCCCATACTTGCCCTTCTTCTGTGTAGGAATCAGGGGGAGAACCAGCAACATGTGTCAGGTCAAACTCGCCCTGAAACCACCAGACATCAGCGCTATCGGGGCTTATGAGAATGGGGATATCCCCCTTTAGAAAAATCCCTTTGTTATTAGCATAGGCCTTTACATCTGTGAGTTGTTCATAGCAAAGGAATTGGAGGAAGATGTAGAAACTGACATCTACCCAATGGGTGGAAATCAAAGTATGAAACTGTTCAAGGGAGAGTTTTTTCAACTCCTGTGGCCAAATTTGCCAGTTGTTTTTCCCCATTTGGCCTTTTAAAACCTTGAACAGAGCGTAGTGTTCTACCCAATCGTTATTTTCTACAAACAGGGAGAATTTTTTTGTTTTGAGAATATCTGCTCCTACTTTTTCAAAATATTTGCGAAGGAAGTGGAGCTTGTGGGTTTGTACTTCGTGATAGGGGACTCGCTGGTAAGTATTAAAGGTGCGTAGCTCAGCTAAAGAGGCATCATCAACCCCTTCGAGTTTATGGAGGGAAAGAAAAAGGGGGCTGAGGGCCATCGCAGAAATCGCAAAAAAAGGACTTGGATCGTCGCCAGTATCATTGAGTGGAAGGAGTTGGATAACATCCATACCAAGGTTTGCACACCAATCAATCACCGGAATGAGGTCGTAAAACTCTCCGATCCCACAGCTTTTTTCTGTATGGAGCGCTGAAAGGGGAAGATCAATACCATGGTGGTGGCGAATGCCAATCTTTTCCCACTGACGCCCTACCTTTGAGCTCTGCAGGGTTTCTTCAAGGTTCATGGCTTCAATCCAAACATTGAGTCCCCTCCTCCTTTACTGCTAGCAGATGGGAGTGGTTTCCCATTCTCTACAGCATCTTTCCATAAAAGAGCCACTTCCACGAGTTCTGAAAAGGCTTGGTAGAGTTTTTCCCCTGTAAGTCCTTCTGTGGGGATATAGGTAAAAAGAGTGAGATTGTTGTTTCTCTCCGAGTAGGCAAAGGTTCCTGGACGGGGATATTCGTTATTGGCCATAAGTGCTGTCTTCAGCAGTTTTTCTCTATATTTCCCGGGGGGGATTTCACAGATGAACGTAGCGATCATGGCTTGTTCTTTGACCTCATCGAGAGAGATCTGTATATCGAGCAGATCGTGGTAGTTGAGCTGGCAAATCCGATTTTCATCTGGATAGAGATCGAGTTCGATTTCTTTGCTAAGGTCATAGAGAAGTTGAGCAAATCGATCCATTTAGTCTTCCTCCTCCTCTTCTTCTTCTTCTTCAATCTCTTCTTCTTCTTCAACTTGCTCTTCAAGTTCCTCTAGGGCTTCGATGAATGACATGAGGACATCGTGGCGATGTTGCTCGGTCCGAAAAAGCTTTGGAGCTACACCGCGAACTGCATCGCGCATTTGCGATAACAGGATGATCTGTGCTAAAACATCAGCGGAGATTCCCATTTTGAGTGCTAACTGAAAGACCTTATCCATGGAAGGGTAGCGCTCCATGAGAAACTGGACAAACATTTTTGCAAGCATTTCAAACGTTATTCTCGCAGGAAGAAGCATTCCAGCTCGTTCAAAAGCACCGTTAACTAGGTCCATGCGCCCTTTAAAGAATCGGTAGACCCACAAGATGGCAAGGAGGTTACGCGATTCGGTCATCAAACGGTGGAGTTCGCCGGGAGCAATTGATGGACCTTTTGACTTGAGATCTGCCCCCAATGAGTGGAGGAGGAAGTCGATCGCTTTGTTCATTTTTTCGTAGCTGAATTGATCGTGCATCTCATTGAATAGAGTTGTTGCATCTCTTGGGTTCCCTGTAATATCTCGGTAGAGATCGCGCAGGCCAGTTGGGGAGCCGAGCCCTGCTTGAGAAAACTCTCTGGCTTGTGAAGCGATATTGCGACCTGCCCGAATTTCCCGCCCGTAGGTTGCGTTGAGATTTTCTTTTGCTTGGCGGACCTTACTCTGGATATCTCCCTTAGTCGTTTGATCTAAAAAGTCGAGTGATTCATCTGCGAGAGAATAATCAGGGTGCCCCTTCATTACTTTACGGATGATATCTTCGGTTGTATCTCCCTCTTTGATTTGGGAGTAGAGAAGTTGGAGTCCTTTTGCCGTCAGCTCAGGGTTCCGTTTTTCAAATCCCTCAGACACCTCTTCTACTTGTTCAACAATCGCAAAATCCTCCTCGACTTTTGCAGCATCTTTTTTCTCGATATCTTTTTTCCGGAGGCGCTCTTCAAGGGACTGGAACCGTTTGGACATTGTAACAGGATTGAAAGCAGCTTCATCTGCATATTGTGTCATCGCAATTTGGCTAGCTTCTTGGGAGATGGCGAGCTTTCGCGCAGCCGCTTGTTCCTGTTTCTGGATGCGGGCGCTTTCGGTGGGGTCAATGGGTGAAGTGCTAAAGTCCTCTGCCATATGACCCCACTTTTAATGAATGCCTACAATTAGGTCAATTGGATGCGGCCAAGAGGTTGAATTTTGATTTCAGGGACAATTTCCTGGAAGGAAAGAACGGCCAAATCGGGGTATTCCCCTTCGATCAGCTTCCGAACAAATCGTCGGACATCGATTGCCGTCAAGAGGGCTGGAGGCTGTCCACCCGCAGGGGTAGGGGTAATCACCTCGCGCATCGCAGCCATGATCATCTGACTTGTATCTGGATCGATCGCCAAATAGGATCCGGCAGATGTTTGTTTGATCCCTCCGCGAACGAGATCTTCGATTTCTGGGTCGAGCATATAAACAGAGAGGATTGATTGTCCCTGGGAGTACTTGTAGCTGATGTATCGTTTTAAAGAAGAGCGAACATATTCAGTCAGAAGAACAGTGTCTTTTTCTGTTTGAGCCCACTCGCTTAACGATTCGAGGATTGTGCGTAGATCTTTGATCGAGACCTGCTCTTGGACAAGTCGACGGAAAATTTCTGTTAGCTTTTGGAGGGGAACGAGGCGGGTCACTTCTTTGACAAGATCGGGGAAGGATTTCTCCAAAAACTCTAAGATTGCGCGAACCTCTTGAATCCCGATGAAGTCAGCAGCATGTTGTCTATAGAAGTAGGACAAATGCAAAATCATTACATCAAGGGGGCGCCAGTATTTGATTCCCGCTTTTTTGAGCACTTCTTCATACGAAGTTTCCACCCAATAGGAGGGTTGGCCGATGGAATTTTTAGAGGTTGTGTGAGGGATGTTGTACCGCTTGAGGGTCTCAGGATCTTCGTTTGTGAGAAGAGCCCCTTGTTCAATTTTTCCCCGTACAATGGGGACTTCATTTAGAAAGATCATGTACTCATCATCACCCAAAGTTGGTGAATCTGTCCGGACGTGGACTCCGGGAAAACGGACTCCTAAATCTTGATAGAGGGCATGTCGCATTTTAGGGATCATCTGCTCGATGAAAGTCATCCCACCTCGTTCTTTTCGGATCTCTTTGGAAAGGTAGGTGCCGACCTCCAAAATAACAGGAAGTGTTAGAGCATACTCGTCAACCCCACCCCGAATGACCTTATGTCCAGATACGTCTGTTTCAACTGAGCCACCACCAGCGACCGTCGCTTCTCTCGCTGCAAACCGTTTCTGATTGTATAGAGTTACGGTTCCTGCAGTAATAATTCCTAGACCAAGGATCACAAAAATTAGGGAGGGGAACCCCTTAAAAAATGCCATCATGAAAACAACGAAACCGGCAATGATGATCGCTTTTGGTTGCCCCATCAACTGGGAGGAAATTTCACTTCCAAGGTGTTCGTCCTTTTTATCACTGGTAACGCGGGTAGTGACGATACCAGCGGTCAATGCAATCAAAAGAGAGGGGATCTGCGATACAAGACCGCCACCGATAGAGAGGAGGGTATAGGTCCTTGCTGCCTGGAGAGCGGTCATTCCATGCATTGCCATCCCGATGATCAAACCACCGATGATGTTGATCACAGCAATCACAATACCCGCGATGACGTCCCCTTTGACGAACTTCATCGCACCGTCCATCGCACCGTACATCTGACTCTCTTTTTGGAGACTTAGACGGAGTTGGCGGGCTTGGTTTGCATCGATGACTCCGCTGCGCATGTCAGCATCAATACTCATCTGCTTGCCGGGCATCGCATCCAAAGTGAATCGAGCGGCAACTTCAGCTACCCGTTCCGCACCTTTTGTAACCACGATGAACTGGACAATCGTAATAATGAGGAAGACAATCCCCCCAACGACAAAATTTCCTCCAACGACGAACTCACCGAAGGCATAAATAATCTCACCGGCATCGGCATAGAGGAGAATTCTTTTGGTTGCTGAAATCTCAATTCCCAATCGGAAAAGTGTTGTGATCAGGAGCAATGATGGAAAAATCGAAAGGTTGACCGCTTTAGGGATGTAAAGAGCGACCATCAAAAGGGTGATTGAGATTGTCAGGTTGATTGCAATAAAATTATCGAGCACCGTAGGGGATACGGGAACAATAATGATCATGATCAAAAGGATAATGAAAACGGCCAGGAACAGATCAGTAGATCGACTCACCATGCGGAGCATTCGGTCGCCGCTTAAAAATCTACCCATATTCTGTAAAAAATTTTTCATTATTTAAATAGCTCCAAATGCGCGGTTTCTTCAGATTCGATTTGTTCAAGCCAGCGCAAAATCTCTGAGACAGCTTCGTACGTCTCCTCAGGTATATAATCGCCGATTTCCCCTTTTTCGAACAGTTTTTGTGCGAGATCGACGTTTCTCATCACAGGTATATCGAATTCTGTCGCCAATTGGATCATCCGATCGGCAACCACTCCGCGCCCCATCGTGACAATGTGAGGGGCAGGCTCGACAGAATCGTCATACTGGATTGCGACCGCGATATGAATTGGATTTGTGATGAGTGCCCTTGCCTTTTTTACACCCATAGGACCTTCTTGATAGGCAATCTCTTGAGCTACTCTGCGCCGCTGCCCTTTAATTTCTGGGTTTCCTTCAGTGTCTTTAAATTCTTGTTTCACTTCAAATTTTTCCATTCGCATTTCTTTCGCGAAGTTCCTCTTTTGGAAAATTAAATCGGCAAGTGCCACGGCTAAAAAGAAAATTCCTACACGGATGATCACTTTGATCAAAAAATCGGAAAACACCTGCGCTGTTCCTGCAACGGGGATTGCTGCAGTTGAAATGATTTCTGGAACACTTCCATAGACCACCGACCAGATGAGGATGAAAGCGCCTGTAATTTTGAAAATTGATTTAAGAAGTTCAAAAATCGTCTTAAATTTAAAAAGATTTTTTATATTTGTGACAGGATTAAGACGTTTAATATCTGGTTTCATCGCTTCAGGTGAAAACATTGGCCCGACGACAAGAAAGCTGGTCATCAGGCCTGTACAGACTGTTAATAGGAGAACGGGGACGCTGCAGTTGACGATCACTTGGACAGCTTCTTGGAGGAGTCCTGGAGCCATTGTGAGCATGTCGATATGTCCCATTGAAGACCTACGGAACATGTTGAGAATAAAGCTGCCAAGCTGGGTGAAAATATACCCTGACAAAATGATTACGGAAGCAATTGAGACGACAAAAGTTAGCGCAGCTGGGAAATCCTGGGATTTCGCTACCTGACCTTTTTTTCGCGCATCGCGCAACTTCTTTGGGGTTGCCTTTTCGGTCTTCTCGGCCATACACCCTATAAGGTATCAAGAAACCGCAAGCCAATCAATCCAAAAGAATTAATTATGGAAGAAGAGGATCACATCTCCATCTTTGACGATGTAGTCTTTCCCTTCAGAGCGGGCTTTGCCGGCATCTCTGGCGCCGACCCGGCCCTTGTACTGAACCATGTCTTCGAATGAGACAACTTCAGCACGGATAAACCCTTTTTTTATGTCAGTATGGATCTCTCCAGCAGCTTCCGGGGCAGGAGTTCCTTCCTTCACAGTCCAAGCCCTTGTTTCAACTTCGCCTGTAGTCATGTAGTTGATCAAACCAAGAATTTTAAAGGCTCCCTTAACGAGGCGGCTGAGCCCGGGCTCTTCGAGGCCAAGCGACTCAAGGTACTCTTTTGCTTCTTCGGGACTTAACTGAGCGAGCTCTTCTTCAAGTTTTGCACAAATGGGAACGACAACGCTCCCTTCTTTTTCTGCAAATTCTCTCACAGCTTGAACATATTTATTATCCATCTCAGGGAGGTCATTTTCGCTTACATTTGCCGCATAGATCACTTTTTTCTGCGTCAAGAAAGGGTAGGCTTGCAATATGGTTCGTTCTTCAGCGGAAATGTCCATTGTCCGAACAAGTTGATTTTGATTTAAATGATCGATGGCTTTTTTCAAACATCCAACAACCGCTACTAGCTCTTTTTTTGTTTTCATCTGTTTCTCAAGTTTAGAAACAGTATTTTCTCCCATCTGCAAATCTGCGAGAATTAGCTCGAGGTTGATCACCTCGATATCGCTGAGCGGGTCTACCTTCCCTGCAACGTGAATCACATCATCATTTTCAAAACAGCGGACGACATGGACAATTGCGTCCGTCTCGCGGATATTGGCCAGAAACTGGTTGCCTAATCCTTCTCCCTTGGAGGCTCCGGCTACTAGTCCGGCAATATCGACAAAGGTGACAACGGCTGGAATAATTTTTTTACTCTTTGAGATATTTGAAAGTATCTGAAGTCTCGGATCATCCATATCGACCATTCCGACATTGGGATCGATTGTACAAAACGGGTAGTTTGCAGCAGCGGCAGCAGCTTTCTTTATCAGAGCGTTAAATAGAGTTGATTTACCAACATTTGGCAAACCGACGATTCCACATGAGAGGTTAGGCATTATTCGGCATCGCTTTCTATATCAGAGGATTTCTCTGGCACAGTTTCTGGTTTTGTTGGTGGTTGTGCGGGCTCGGCTTCATTTGGGAGCTCTTCTGTAGTTGGTGTAGAGGGCATGCGCCTCTCTAATGGGTTGATCGAGAGAAATTCAAGTCCTCCAGCAATGCCAAAACAACCAATTGAGACAACTTTAGCCAGGAAGTTAGATGACTTTCCAAGTGCCCTTAGAGCTGTTTGTGATGTTTTAATGACTACTGTCGTTCCAAGAGCAACAGCTGTTACTCGCAAAGCGAGACTTGCTAATTGGTAGCTGTCTGTTTGAATTTCAAGGAAATTGGATGCTGCGAAAAGAGTAACCGCGGCTCCGCTAGTAAAGGCTAGAGCTTTGCGTGGGTAGGGATTGATTTCTTTGAGGACTGGTAGCTTGATAAACGCCGTTTCAAAGAGATAGGATGTTCCAAAAAAGCAGCTCGCTAGCTGCATTGTATCTGCGTGCTTTGTAACAGCAGCTGGAAAACTTGTAGGGAGGTGCCCAAACTGTTTTTTTGCTGTATGCAAAAGAGATTGAGTCGTGGTTAAACTCATGTTACCTGGAAATGATTGAATCCAAGCTTTTACAGCCTTCCCGTCAATATGGTCTAAGATTGAAAGGGGATCTTTAGGAACGAAATTCGTAATATTTAAAGCGTGTGCAAGGGCTTCATAGGCAGGGGGAAGTATAGTATTAAGTGCTAAGGCCGACATGTTTTTTTTACCTCTTTTTTTACAAAAAATGGGCCTGCAATTTGTTGCAAGCCCATCATCAAATAGATTTATGATACTTTTACTTTACTGCGCTCTACAGGGAGATTAGCAGACCAGCTAAGAGGTTCAACAACGACTCTGTTGGCTAGTTCTAAGCCTTTGGAAAGGAGTGGACTTGCAATTTGTCCAGCAAATCCTGTGATCATCATTCGAAGACCGAGATCTGCTGCTTTCTCAAATCCTACCTGGTATTGAGCACCAAGAGCAAGGGCTGCAAGCTCAGATGCTCCCCAGACAGAAACAACACCTGCAAAAGAAGAGAGGGTGTATCGAAGTTGAGCATTTTTTATTCTACTAGAAGCGATATGGTTAAACGCTGCAGAAGAAAGAGCTACAGCTGCTGTAGGCCCAACCCAATCGATATTATTTTCCAGTTGAGTCCAACCCCAATCAGCCAGGTTTTTCCCCGTATTTAATCCGTTGTGGATGAACTGGGGGGTAGCTGGTAAGTTTGGCAGGTAGCTCCAAGCCTGCTCAGCAGAGTCTGAAAGATAGGATAAAGGGGTCGTAACCCATGTTGTCGAAGGCCAAGAAACTGAAGGCATATTCGCAAAAGAAGGAACACCGACCCAGTCGGGCATGCTTGGCATAGAAATAGAAGGCATCTTCACAAAGGAAGGAACACCGACCCAGTCGGGCATGCTTGGCATAGAAATAGAAGGCATCTTCACAAAGGAAGGAACACCGACCCAGTCGGGCATGCTTGGCATAGAAATAGAAGGGAGCTTCGAAAAGGAAGGAACACCGACCCAGTCAGGTATAGTTGGCATAGATAAGGTAGGCATTTCAGGAACCCAATCAAACCATGAGCTTGTAGCGTTTTCAGCAATAACTTGCGCTGTTTCAGCAGCTGCAGCTGCAGCTTTAGAGTCATTGCCAAGCTCGTTTAAAGCAGCTCTTGTAATATTTGCTCCAGCATCGATAGAAGCTCTATGAATCGCTGGATCTGCTCCGATCGTTGTTCCTACTTCAGCAGCGTTGGCACCAAACCACTCAACTGGATTGGGAAGAAAATCAAGATTACGACAGCGGAGTGTATCGGTCCAATCGAAGGAGCGATATACCGCCTCTCCAAAAACTGTCTTAACAATTGTTGAAGCATACCATTCTAAAGTAGAAGGTTGTCTCATGTTTGTTACTGGTACATCACCTGATACTGCGCTATCTGATCGTGGTTGAACTCCTGTCAATGCCATTATATTTCCTCCATGGGGATTCGTCTCAAACCATTGCCGATTTCGGCGAAAAAGTTAAGGAATTGTAAGCAGGGAATTGCGTAATTGTAAAGGATTATATGAATCGAATCGAAACAGGGCCTTTAGAAATTGGAGTAGCTATTTTGGGTTTTTTGCCCTCAAAAGTAATTGTCGAATTGATTTTTGATCCATTTTGGGTTGCTTGAACTTGATATGAGCCTCTTTGAGGAACACACATTTCAGGTTCGATAATCAACCCCTGAATTGTTTCTTGGGCTTCGATGACTAAAGGGTGTCCTAACAGATCCTGAGCCTCTTCAATTCTTCCTTCAAGTATACACGCTCGGATCCTATTCGAGGAGATCTGCTCTTTACCCGTTTTTCGTTTCTCCATATATTTGACCCTGTAGCCAAGTTCCTCACCAAGGGCGGTCAACTTTTCGGCAGTCCCTTGACGTTTTCTTCCCAAAGAAGCTCCTTCCCCTAAAAGCAGTAGGGAAAAGGGGCAGGCCTTATAAAGTTCCTTGAGAAAAAAATCATAGGGTTTTTCAGCAAGATTATGGGTAAATTTAATGCAGAAGACAACGTCGACTCCATACTCCTCTAAATAGCGCAGTTTGATCTCTTTTGAGGATATTAGGGGAGTTGGAGTTCTCTGCGGGAGTATATGAGAGGGGTGGTTTGAAAAGGTTAGGACAGAGAGGGTTCCTTTAGGACCTATTCGATCCCTCATCTCGGATAGGAGGGCTTGATGGCCCAAGTGGACCCCATCGAAGCTCCCAATAGTCATTGCGCAAGGGTCTTGAGGAGAGTAAGTTGCAGTTAATTTGTCTAACACGATCATACTAAGTTTCTTAGTATAAGTTCTAAGGAATTGAAAGTAAACAGCTTGAAAGTAATTAAAAATTTGACAATTAATTAAATATTTAGTATAATTAAAGATAATAATAAGGAGGTATTAATATGATTAAAATACCAGGAGAAGGAGCTTATATAACTAGTTCCGAAAGAGTGCATACGGACAATTTTCTCGTGAAGTTGTTTAAGCAGCTTATTGCGCGGATCACAAGTCTCTTTCAATCAATTGTTGGGAAAAATGCCCCAACACAAGAAGGCGTTAAGGTAACCTCATTGCTTGAAAAAAAGGTTGAGAAACTTGATGTAAAAAAGGATGCAACTGAACATGTTAAAACACTTGATACATTGGTTCGTCAACTCCAGAATAAGCCGGGGGAAAAAATTGGGGTCGATTTTTTTAGACTTTATGAAAAGCTACCGGTCAGCATTCAAGGGGAATTTAGTAAGTTCCTGAAAATGAAAATGAAAAGAGGTAAAACTACTCTAACTATGACTCAGAGAGAGATCATCCCTTTTTTCTATGATTTGAAAAGGCTTGGCTCAACTCAGTAAAGAGCTCTTAAAATATGCGATTTCTAAAGGCCCGCTTTGCGGGTCTTTTTTTTATTCTCAATAGCAAAAATTTTTGTTAAATGGTACTTTTGCAATTTTTCTAGAAGTTAGTGAGAAGGGTTATGCGTAGTTCTTTAGTTTTCTTTTGCCTATTTTTTACTTTTCAAGGTTATCTACATTCTTTTGAAAGTCAGTATAATCACGCTGATGGAAGTAGGGTAAAACGTCTGAAAGTTTGTGGAGAAAGGGCTTCTGGAACAAATTTCCTTCTAAGCTTGATGCATGAAAATTTCCCCTCACTAAGGGCGACGGGTCTAACAGAGTTTGGACAAAAACACTTTCTTTGGTGGTTCGGAACTCCTCCAAACCAGACGATGTTAGAAAGGTTGAAGTACACAGAGGATGCAGTAAATTTAACAAACTCGGATGATTGTTTGTTTATTGTTATCGTGAGAGATCCCTACGACTGGCTCCGGAGTTTCTCGATTTCTCCATGGGAAGTTCATCCAGATTTAAAAAAGAAAGGTTTTTTTCATTTCATAAGTCAAACCTGGAAGGGGCAAGAAGATAAAGATTACTGGCCAGCTGATGGGTTCTATCGGGACATCGATGATTTCAACCCCTTTACGCAAAAACCATTCAGGAACGTATTGGAGTTGAGGGGTGTAAAGATCAATAACTATTTAACATTGGGGAAAATGGTGAAGAATTTTTGCCTTGTTCGATATGAGGATGTTGATGAAGATCCGGAGGGATTTGTCAATTTTATCGCCGACTATTTCGATTTAGAACCAAGGGAAGAGTTTATTCCAATTACTTCTAATAAGGGACGGGGACGGGGGAAGTATGTAAAGAAAAAGTACTTTCCTATTAAAGATGCTGAACTAGAGTTTATTAATAACGAGCTTGATTGGGGAGCAGAGGATAAAATTGGCTACGAGATAAAATCCGTTGTTAATTAAAGAGAGTGGAGCCATCGATGCAGTTATCAAGCGTATAAGGGCCGCTTCGGGTACGGATGAGTTTGCTTAGGTGAGCGCCGCAGCCCAGTGCTTTTCCGATGTCATAGGCTAGTGATCGGATGTAGGTCCCTTTTGAGCAGGAGATCTTTAATGTGAGCTCGGGGTAGGAGTAATCGATGAGGGTGATATCAACGGTTACACTCGAGGGTTTGCGCTCAATTTCAATCCCTTTACGGGCTAGGTCGTAGAGTTTTTTCCCGTTCACTTTTTTTGCGCTAAACATAGGGGGGATCTGTGAAATGGTTCCCTGGAACTGAGAAAGGACAGTTTCTATTTCGGCGAGGGGAGGGACAGCCGGATTTTTGGCGGTGATTTCTCCTTCAGGATCGTACGTGGTGGTTTCTACACCCAGGTGAAGAGTTCCTTCATACTCTTTATCTTGATTGAGGAAGGTGTCTGATTTTTTCGTAAATTCTTTTCCGATGAGTAAGATCATGACTCCTTCAGCAAAAGGATCGAGGGTGCCAGCATGGCCAATTTTTTTGATTTTTGTTTTCTTGCGGAGGGCGTGGACAAGGCTAAAGGAAGTTTTTCCTTTAGGCTTGTTTACAAGAAGAATTCCTTCAGGAAACATTCCCGTCTTCTCGTTTTTTTTCTTCTAGGCGAATTTTCTCTAAAATAGCGTCGATTTTCATCTGTTCATCGACGGTTGTATCGAGTTTAAACGTGAGGGTGGGAAAGTAGCGGAGGACGACTTTTTTTGAGGCATTGACACCGATAAATCCAGCCGCAGATTCTAGGGCCTCGAGAGTTTCTCTCCGTTGCTTCTCATCACCGATGATGCTGACGTAAACTTTTGCCTGGTGGAGATCATTTGTGATGTCAACCTTAGAGACAGTGACAAGGGGAGCCATCCGAGGGTCTTTAACTTCCTTCATGATCACTTCTGCCAGAACTTCCTTAAGTAGGGAGTTGAGCCTTTTAATGCGCTTTTTTTCTGTCATGGATTATCAAAGCTCTTGTTCGAGGTAGGATACTTCAAAAGCTTCGATGATGTCTTTTTCTTCAAAGTCATTGAAACCTTGTAAGAGGATACCGCATTCGTGGCCCTTAGTGACTTCTTTAACATCTTCTTTCCCTTTTTTAAGGGAGGCAACAGATCCTTTCCAGATTACTTCTCCAGCTCGTTTTAAGCGGGCTTTGTGGGTCCGTTTGATCATACCCTCGCTAACCTGGCAACCTGCTATGCGGCCAAGATGAGAGGATTTGAAGACGGCTTTGACTTCGGCTTGCCCCATTTCGTTTTCTTGGGCAACCTTGTCGAGTAGTTTTCTCATCTCCTCTTTGACATCGTCAACAGCATGATAGATGATATTGTGAAGCTTTACGTTTACTTTTTTCTGTTTGATGAGAGCCTCTGCATGACTTTCTACTTTCGTATGGAAGCCGACGACGAGCGCACCAGATGCACCTGCTAGTTCAACATCAGATTCTGAAATCTGTCCTACTTCAGCTGAAACAACGTTTAGCTCAGCTTTGTCAGAGTGGATTTTTTCAAGGGAGTGTTTTAAAGCTTCGAGAGAGCCCTGTACGTCAGCGCGAAGAAGAACATGGAGGACTTTTTTCTTAATGTCGTCAGCTTTCGATTCTAAAAATCCGTCTAACCCTTTTCGCCCTTTTCTATGCATTTTGTGTCGGTGCTCTAGCTGGCGGACTTCGGCAATTTCTCTAGCTTCTTTTTCTGTGCTTACGGCGATAAATTCGCTTCCAGCTTCTGGAAGGTTGGAAAGGCCTGTCATTTCTACCGGGGTAGATGGTCCAGCTTCTTTTAGGTCTTTCCCATGCTCGTCTTGCATTGTTTTGACACGGGCGTAACTAAGGTCAAATACGAGGCAATCACCTAGTTTAAGAGTCCCATTCTGGACGAGGACTGTAGCGACAGATCCCATCCCTTTGTGCATTGCAGATTCGATGACAGAACCTCTAGCGCGGGCTGAGGGATCAGCTTTTAGTTCAAGAATTTCAGCTTGCAGGGCGAGCATCTCGAGGAGACTCTGGACCCCTTCTCCGGTTGTTGCTGAACAATTGACGGTGATGGTTGTACCACCCCAAGCTTCAGGAAGGAGTTCGTGCTCTGAAAGTTGTCTATAGATGTTTTCCGGATCGAAATCGGGTTTGTCTGATTTGTTGATGGCTACAAGGATGGGTACATTGGCATCCTTTGCCTTGTTCATCGCCTCAATGGTTTGGTCGCGCATCCCTTCATCGCCGGCGATGACAAGGACAATAAGGTCGGTGATTTCAGCACCCCGTTCACGCATTGCGGAGAAGGCTTCGTGGCCTGGAGTATCGAGGATGGTGATATCTCCAACAGCTGTATGGCAACAAAAGGCTCCAATGTGTTGGGTTATGGCTCCTGTTTCGGTGCTTGTAATATCGCTTTTCCGGATTGCATCGATTAAACTGGTTTTTCCATGATCGACGTGGCCCATAAATGTGATAATAGGAGCTCTGAGAATGAGTTTTTTAGGATCTGCTTCACCGATCTCTTCTCGAATAGTTTTATCGGTGATTTTTATCCTTTCTTCTTCCGTAGTGTCAATCTGAATTTCACAGCCAAATTCGTGGCCGAGGAGTTGAATCGTCGTTTCATCATCGAGAATATCGTTGATCGTGACAACCATTCCCTGCATAAACAGTTTTGAAATGAGCTGGGAAGCTTTTAATTTCATTTCAGATGCAAGATCCTTAACGGAAATAGGGATTCGAACATTTAGTTCTTTGGGGCGGATTGTGAGGGCTTCATTTTGCCCCGACATTTTTTTGTGGTTGCGTCTTCTTCTCCATCGATCATCACTAGTATCGCGCAGACCCATCCGGTCGCGAGTATCAAAAGAACGTGTCTGCGAGGGTTTTCTCTCAGATCGCACTTCTCGGTAGTCTTTAAAGGCGCCAGGCTTAGGTGGAGTTTTTGAGTCGGTAGTAGATGTTGTTTTAGCTGCTGCTTTGTCAGTGGAAGGTTTTTTGCTAGGGTCTACCTTGCCGTCCTTACGTGTTGCAGGGGGTTTTGCTTGTGGGGGAGCCTTGCCTCGGATGATTTTTGGTTTTCGGAAATCATCGACAGGTCCCGGTTTTTTGACTTCAGCTTTTGGAGCTTCAGGAGTTGTTGTTTTGCTTTCCGCTGCAGGGGGTGCTTCAACTACTGCTTCTTTTTCTGGAGCGGTAGGTTTTTGAATTTCTTCTACTGCTTCAGGAGGAGGGGAGTTATCCCTTCTCTTCGCAATGGTAGCCTTAGGTCCATCCTTCTTTTTTTCAGCATCAGGAGACTTGGACGCAGCTTTAGATTTAGCTCCCTTAAACTTATCAAGTTGAAGAGCTTCTGCAAGCTGAGTATTTTTTATCTTGAATTTTAGATTTTTTGCCAAGTCTTACAACCTCTTCTGTCTGACTTCCTCCAAAATTTTATCAGCCATGTCTGACGTAATTTCGGGGATTTTTATGAGCTCGTCTTTGGTAGCGCTTAGGACTTTCCGCGGGGTATTGTACCCTGCGGCAATAAGCGGCTCTAAAATAAATGAACTCATTCCATCGATCTTAAGTGATTCATCGAGGGTTGGATCATCCATAAGGGCAAGTTGTGCTCGTTGGATATTCATTGTGGTCTGGTATTCGCTCATGCGCTGGACATTTAATTCGATTTCAACGAGTTGACCGCAGAGCCTAGCATTCATGCCCCTTTTTCCTAGAACAATTGGATAGTTTTCGTCATCTACTACTATGGAGATTGCCGATTCATCTTCATTTACATTGATTTTTTTAATCTCAATGGGAGCTAGGGCGTTTTCGAGTAGTTGAACTTTGTCAGAGGAGTAGGGGAGGATATCGATTTTCTCATTATTGAGTTCTCGAATAATATTCTTTACACGAGTTCCACGGACACCAACACAGGCTCCAACAGGATCGACCTTTGAGTCATTTGAGACTACAGCGAGTTTTGTTCTATAGCCCGCTTCACGAACAATTTTTTCAATGACAATTGTTTCGTCTTCAAGTTCGGGTACTTCTTGGATAAATAATTGGCGGACAAACTCAGGGTGGCCTCTAGAAAGGACAACCTCTGCACCACCGCTCTCCGTGTCGCGTACCTCGTAGAGGAGGGCAAGAACACGTTCTCCAACGGCATATTTCTCAGTTTTTGGATAGAAGCGGTCGGGTAAAATAGCCTCTACTTTCCCTAAATCAACGATGAGGGTAGCCCCACGTACAACGCGTTTTACAGTACCAGAAATCAGCTCATTGATCCGGTGGCGGTATTCCTCATAGATGACATCTCGTTCTGCGCTTCGAAGCTTTTGAGCAATAACTTGGCGAGCAGTTTGTGCAGCAATGCGCCCAAAATCTTCGGGAGTCGCTTCGATATCGATCCAATCGCCGATTTCGCAATTAGGATTAAGTTCCTGTGCTTCCTCAAGAGAAATTTCCTCTTCAGGTATTGTCACATCTTCTACGACTTCCTTTTGAGCAAAGACTTCGATATTCCCAGATTTTGGTTCAATCGATACAGAGACGTTTATGAGTCCCTTGATGCTTTTACGTGCTGCTACACGAAGGGCTTCTTCAATGGCGCCAATGATGATTTCGCGCTTGATCCCTTTTTCTCGCTCAAGGTATTCAAAAATCGCAACAAGATCTTTATTCATCGTCTTTTTCTTCTCCTACCTGCTCGTCGTCATCTTTCTTCGTAGCTTTTTTCTTCTTAGGTTTCGCTACAACAATGTCGTCGCGATTTTCAGAATTGCTTTCGATGAGATGCTCTTTGATCGAGATGGCAATTTTCTTGTGCTCTGGGTCAAGCTTGATAACTTTTGCGGTTACCGGCTCGTCTACTTTAATGACATCTTCAACTTTCCCGAAAGGTTGGTCAGAGAGTTCAGTTACGTGGATGAGTGCTTCTAGGCCGTTTTCAAGTTCAACAAAAGCTCCAAAAGCGGTTGTTTTAATGACCGTTCCCTTCACCAAAGACCCTACGGGCATGGTTTTCTCAATGCTTTCCCAGGGATTCGTGCTTAGCTGTTTCACACCGAGGGTGATTTTTTTGCTTTCTTTATCAATTGAAAGAATGATCGCTTCTACCTCATCCCCTTTTTTTAACACTTCTGAAGGATGGGAGACTTTCTTAATCCAGCTCAGATCTGAAATGTGAATCAGTCCTTCGACACCCGGTTCGAGTTCGACAAAAGCTCCGTAATTTGTGAGGTTTCGTACTTCACCTTTGATGTTTTTTCCAAGCGGGTATTTTTGTTCGACTTCTTCCCAAGGGTTTCTGTCGAGTTGTTTGATACCGAGGGAGATTTTGCCTTCGCTTTTTTGAACAGCTAGAACAATCGCTTCAACCTCTTCTCCTTTTTTTACCACTTCGGAAGGATCTGTTACATTTTTAACCCAAGACATTTCTGAAACATGGATTAAACCTTCAATTCCCGGCTCAATTTCGATAAATGCTCCGTAGGGAACCAGGTTGACAATCTTCCCTTTTACATGGGTTCCAGGTGGATACCGGTTTTCAATTTCTTCCCAAGGATTGTTCTCCTTCTGCTTCATTCCAAGAGCAACGCGCCCTTTGTCTTTGTCGACATTAAGGATCATTACTTCGAGCTCTTCTCCGATTTTCACCATTTCAGAAGGGTGCTTGATCCGTTTCCAGGTCATGTCTGTGATGTGCAATAGACCGTCGATGCCGTCTAGGTCGAGGAATACACCGAAGTCAGTGATGTTTTTAACAACTCCAACTCGGACATCGCCCTCGTGGATGTTGTCGAGGAGTTCCACTTTTCGGGAGATTCGCTCTTCTTCGAGGAGTTCTCGGCGAGAAACAACGATGTTTTTTCTCTCCATATTGATCTTGAGAATTTTGAAATCGTAGGTTTTGCCGAGGTAATCATCGAGATTTTTGATCCGCTTATTGTCAATTTGAGAGCCGGGTAGGAATGCCTCCATTCCGATATCGACCATGAGGCCGCCTTTGACTTTTCGGATGACTTTTCCTTCAACAATAGAGCCTTCTTCACAGTTGTGGAGGATATATTCCCACTGTCTATGACGTCTTGCTTTTTCTCGAGAAAGGACTATCTGCCCATCTGAACCCTCTGCGTCTTCAAGGAAAACTTCGATTTCGGCTAAAAGAGTAAGAGATGCGGGATCTTCGAATTCGGAAAGTGGGACGAGCCCTTCAGATTTGAGTCCTACATCGACGACGACAAAGTCCTTCGTAATTTCGACGATACGACCTTTAAGAATTTGGCCGATTTCCATCGTACCAGCAAGGCCGTCTTCAGATTCGCTTGCCTTTGCATTCAAAAGGTTTTGAAATTCTTGTGCTTCTTTTGCATCAAAGTCGATATCATCAATGACTTTGCTTTGGTTCCAATCGTGTTGCAGAGTGTCTTCCATAGTTAAAGGGTTCTCCTAAAAAATTGTATACAACCCATTTTCGGGTAAAAAAAAATTCATTGACTCCTGGCCAATGAACCTCATCATGTGCCATTTAATCCATATTGCTGCGCAACTTTGACATGAGCGGCCGCCCGGAAAGTTTAGGCAACAATTCGAATTAAGTTACCGTAAACTCTAACAAAAGCTACAAAAAAAAATCAAGAACTAGTCCAATATAGTGGATAATGAACGAGAAAGACCTGTATTAGGGCTTGTCTTTTTATGAAAAATAAATTTACTTTTGGAAATATATGTCGAATTTAGTGATGAAGTTTGGTGGGTCTGCAATGGCGGAAATTGAGCAGTTTGATAAACTGGCAGGACTTATCGAACGAAGGCTTAAAATTTATTCTCGCATTGTTGTTGTCGTAAGTGCAATGGGTACAGAAACAGACAGGTTGATGGGGCTAGCTGCAAAAGTACACTCGAGGCCCCCTAAGCGAGAGCTAGACATGCTCGTTACGGCGGGGGAGAGGGTTAGTATGGCTCTTCTTGCAATGGCTCTAGACATGAGAGGGATCAGCGCGATAAGTTTTACAGGAAGTCAATCTGGGATCATTACGACCGGTGAACACGCTGATGCTCAGATAGTTGAGGTTCGCCCCTATCGGATTGAAAAAGCTTTAGAAGAGAAGAAAGTTGTTATAGTCGCAGGCTTCCAAGGGGTTAGCATTGAAAAAGAAATTACAACCTTGGGCAGAGGGGGATCAGATACTTCAGCTGTAGCCCTGGCCGTTGCTTTGAAGGCTCAAAAGGTCGAATTTTACAAAGATGTTCCAGGCATAGGGAGGGAAAATCCCAAAACACATCCAGAAACGGAGATCTATAAGGAGCTTTCCTACGATGAGGCCCTTCGAATTGCCTCAACCGGAGCTGAGGTTCTTCATGACCGGTGTTTGGCACTTGCAAAGAGTCACGGGGTTCTCCTCGAAATACACCCATTTTATGACCCGGACAAGGTAGGGACAACCCTCCATCTTTTGAGAGAGCATGTATAGAAATTTAGGCTGTGAAATTTGGAAAAAAGTTTTAGGAGATGGAGATCCAAGCCAGTTCCCAAAAATTTGTTGGGAAGATAATCTTGCCGATCCAAAAGAGGTCCGGATTTCGATGATTTGCCAGTATAGGAGGAATGGGAGCAAGTTTTTCTTTGATATGATTGGCAGATGGTTAGCCCCGGAAAGTCAGGTTGATATCCGCGTCAATTTTTCTACCCGTTATCTCGTCGATGCAGTTAGCTACTCGGTGAGTGAAGTGATTCTTGCCTTAAAGTCGGATGAGAGCCTCGCACAAGCAAAACAAAATTTTCCATTTTTAGAAAAAGAGATTTTGATGGGGGTTCACTCTCCCTACCATGCAAAAAAAATCCTCGAGATGAAAGGGACGGATCTCGATGACAAAACAGGATTTATCCAAGAGACGATCCGCGGTTTGGTTTCTCGTTTTCCTCTCTTTTTTGATTACGACATCTTTTCAGAAATGCAGAGGTTCATCGTTGTTAGTAAAGAGGTGTTTAAAGCTGAAAGAAAGCCCTCTCAGATGGCTCGAATTATTTTTGTTCTCTACCGTTTTCGGAAGAGGATACGCGAAAAAATGGGGTCTATTCCTCAAAAGAGACATTTGCAAGTCAAACTTAAAAAGACGTTTTTACATACCCCATTTGGTGTTAAAGAAGTCATCTCTGTATACCTTGGAATGAATTTTTTACGGAAACATGAGTGTTTTGAGGAGCGCCATCTGATCGCCGCACTGTCTCAATTAGTTGGCGAGGTTGAGGCAGTTCCTGATTCTTACTATTCAGTTGGTGGGGACGAAGAAGAAATTCAAACAATCTATCTCGAAATACAAAAGGGGAACCAAAAGCCATTTTCTAATCTCGAATTTCTCCATTTGCAAAAAGAACTCACGCAGAAAATTGGTGGGAAGGTTGAGCAGCTTGTTTCTCCTATATTTATGCCACGCAACGAAGAAGAGGTCATGCGAAATATTCTTACGTTGAGTAATCAACTGAAGTATTTGAAGGATGTCCCTCAGATGATGATTTCGTTTGATGAACAACTTGGATCGGATTTATCCTTTACAGTCATATTGGTTCGGATCATGCAGGACCAAACCGAGCCTTTGCGGGATCTTTTAGACAAAAGTGCTTTTAGAAAACACTATTCTATTGATCGGGTAAAGGTGGTAGGGAGGTTGAGAAGAAAGCATCCAAAGGAGGCATCTGTACTGAGAATCCGGATGCCTAGCCAGGATTTTTTGCGTGAGGATTACTCGGTCGATTTATTTCATGCGCGTCGCTTTCTTCTCGAGCAAATCGAGCGAGTATTTGGGGAGGTTAGAGATTTTAACGGGGGGATGATCGCAAAGCAGACAGAAAACTTTGACGCTCTTAAAAAGCTCTTGGGGACAAAAGGAGAGAAGTACTCCCTCTTTTTGCAAAACTTTTTTCATGGCATTTTTCCGGCAACACTGAGCTCAACCACAGATCCAGGGTTGTTGAAGGTTTTGTTTGAACTCTTTCTGAAAGTAATGGAGACGAAAGAGGGGGGGGCGGTCAACTCTAAAGTGAGAAAAAACCTTCTATTTACTGTGATGAGATTTTCAAATTTTTCGAAGAAACAAAAAATATATAGCAAAATAGAGAAACTAAAGCTTCCATCCAATGAGGTTCTCACTGCACAGGTTCAAGTTTCTGATTCTTTTTATATTGGGTCTATCTATCTCAATCCAGACAAGAAAAAGCAAAAGTTTTTTTTAGAGAATCTTTCTTCAGAAACTTGAGAGGGGGACGAAGCGTTTTTTCAATCCGGTTTTTGGCTCAAAAAAGGAACCCCTCCTTATGAGTGGTTTTTGAGGCACTCCCACGAAGTCCTCTTGACTTTTCCACAAAAAACTTCATACTGGTAGCTGTGAAAAAATGGCCCTTACTTGTAGAACCATCGCTTCTTTCCGCTGATTTTGGAAAAATAGCAGACGAAGCCAAGCGTGTAGAGGATGCTGGGGCAGATGCCCTCCACCTCGATGTGATGGATGGTCACTTTGTTCCTAATTTGACCTTTGGCCCCAAGGTAGTTGAGGCGGTCAATCGATCCACCGATCTTTTCCTTGATGTCCACCTTATGATCTATCAACCCTTCGAATATATTGAGAGGTTTGTCCAAGCCGGTGCTGATAGGATCACATTCCAAATGGAAGCTACAGAGGATGTAGAAGAAACCCTCAAATATATACGAAAATGTAACGTTGAAGCTGGGCTAGCTTTTTGCCCAGAAACTTCTCATGAAATGATACCCAAATACCTCGATCAATGCGATCTCATCCTCATTATGACTGTCCATCCAGGGTTTGGAGGTCAGGCGTTTATGCCCGAGATGCTAGAAAAAATTCGTTTCACCCGGGCGGCCGTTGATCGACGAGGGATCCGTGCAAAAGGTGTTGTTGTGAAAGATCATCCAGAAAAAGTGGCCCCTTTTAACATCCAAGTTGACGGCGGGATCAATGATGAAACTGCGAAAGAGTGCGTCGAAGCGGGTGCAAATGTCCTCGTTTCGGGAAGCTATCTCTATGGGGATTCAGATATGAAATCTCATATCCAGACCCTTAGAGGGGTGGGTGGATGACTCGCGTCGTAGTTATTGGTGGTGGTACTGGAAATTTTGCAGTTCTGAGCGGTTTGAAAAAGTTTCCCGTCGACCTAAGCGCTATTGTTTCTATGGCAGATGATGGGGGAAGCACAGGAATTTTGAGGGATGAACTCGGAGTTTTGCCTCCGGGGGATGTTCGTCAATGCCTTGTAGCCCTTTCAAACTCTTCCGGTCTGATGAGAAGCCTTGTAAATTACCGGTTCGAAAATGGGGGGCTTGGAGGGCATAGTTTCGGTAACCTCCTCTTATCAGCCCTAGAAAAAGTTACGGGTAGTTTTGAGAAAGCTGTCGAAGAGATGGGGAAAATTCTCTTCATTAATGGAAAGGTTATTCCAGTAACAACGCATCAGGTTCGGCTAAAAATGATCCTGAACAATCGAAAAGTTCTTGAAGGGGAAAAAGAAATTTATCTATCCCAAGAAATTGATCAGGGGTACAAAAAACTCTATCTTGAACCTTTCCCTGAGGCTAATCCTCACGCGATAGACGAGATCAATAATGCCGATATCATCATCTTAGGCCCGGGAGGACTGCATACTTCGCTTATTCCTAACTTGCTGGTGGATGGAATCAGCAGTGCGATTGTCAAATCTAAAGCGAAAAAAATCTTCGTGATTAATCTGATGAATCGAAAAGGGCAAACTACCGGATTTAGGGTTGGAGACTACCTACAAAAAATGGCGAAATACATGGGATCCGATATTTTTGATTACATTCTAGTAAACAACCAAAGCCCCCCAGAAGAACTTTTAGATGTATATGCTGAAGAGGGTACCCTCGTTCAAAATGAGCTGAATGACTCAAGGATCGTAGAAGCCCCTCTTCTTGGCGACCCCGATCAGATGACCAAAACCGATTTGGTCAAACGAAACCTCATCCGTCACGACCCAGATAAATTAGCAACGGAGATCATGAAAATTGTTAATCATCTTTGATCTTGACGACACGTTGATTGAGACCTCTGCTCTCTTAACGCCCCACTACCTGATGAGAGCCTTCGAAGCGATGAAGCTCCCCGGTGCCTCGCTAGAAGAGCTGATAGAACTAAATGAAGCTGCTGTGACCGCTTCTACCGCTATAAGAAAATTCTGGTCTCACTACTCTGACAAGGAAGAAATTTATCAATTGGGGCTCAGGGCGATGAAAGGCCCTTTGCCACAAGGGCTACCACTCAAAACCGTTCCTGGGGCTATCGAGCTCTTGAATGAGTTGCAAGTCTCTCACGACTTGGCACTTGTGACACTCGGAGAGGAAAAGACTCAGCTTGAGAAGTTGGAAAAAGCTGGTATTCAACAAGACCGATTTAGTAAACTTATAGTGAGTACAGGACCGGATAAAAAAAACGATTACTGCCAAGTTTTGCATGAACTCCAGGTCGATCCAAGGGATGTGATTGTGTGTGGAGATAAAGTCTCAAAAGACCTCGTCCCAGCTAAAGAACTCGGCCTGTACACCGTTCACTTTCGCAATGGACGAGGAATGGTTGACACCACCCCTAAGGAGTGTGTTGATATGACCATTGATAGATTGAACCAGTTCACCGAGGTATTTTCTCAATATGAAGGCTAAAGCTCCCCTAACAAGTGGCCAATTGACCCCAGGAATTATGATTTCTCTTGATAAGAAGATCTACCGGGTCGAGTCTGCTGTTAAAGTTACTGTTGCAAAAGGCACCCCTTTTATTAAGTCAAAATTAAAAGACATGATGTCGGAAGAGGTGGTTGAAAAAAACTTCAAAGAGGGTCAAGTGATCCAGGAAGTAAGCCTGGACGAACGAAACCTAGAATACCTCTACATAGAGGGGAAGGATTTTCTTTTTCTCGATGTCGGTAATTTAGAGCAGGTGCTAGTCCCTAAGAACATCATTGGTGATAAAGTCCATTTCATCAAGGAAGGAATAGAGATGAAGGCGATGTTTTACGGCGATACAATCTTTTCGGTAGAGCTTCCGCAGTTCCTTGAATTGATGGTGGTAAAAACCGATACTGATGATCGAGTTTCTCAGATGGCCAATTCGACAAAAACAGCCTTTTTGGAGACTGGGGCTAAGATTGAAGTGCCCCTCTTCGTTGAGTCTGGGGATATTGTTAAAGTCGATACAACTACGAATGAATTTATTCAGAGGATATAGTTTCATGGATACAAAGCAGATTAAAGAGTTAACGGCAATTATGGAAAAAGCCGGCCTAAAACGGCTCTGGATCAAAGATGAAAAAGGCTACGAACTCGAATTAGAAAGGCCCTGTGAGCATCATGGAGCGCATCAGCAGAGGAATGAACCCCATCACCACTTTGCCCCTACTTCAGCTACGCCACACCATCCCGGTGCTAGCACCGAAGACAAAAAAGAAACAGTGAAAGAGGGGAGATTCGTTACTTCTCCTATGGTGGGCACTTACTACGAAGCATCTTCTCCGGATGATCCCTCATATGTCAAAGTGGGAGACCAGGTAGACGAGGATACGATTGTATGCATCATTGAAGCGATGAAAGTTATGAACGAGGTCAAAGCGGGTAAAAAAGGGAAAGTTGTTGAAATATTAGTCAACAATGCAGACCCGGTTGAATTTGGGACCCCCCTATTTAGGATTGTATAAGAAGTTAAACGGGTAAGAGATTGATGAAAAAAGTGCTCATTGCTAATCGAGGAGAAATTGCAGTTCGACTTATACGTGCATGCCATGATATGGGTCTTGAAACGGTTGCGGTCTACTCGAAAGCCGACGCAGAAGCCCTCCATGTATTACATGCTGATGAAGCAATCTGTATTGGGGAGGCTCCCTCTTCAAAATCCTACCTAAAAATTGCAAATATCCTATCTGCCTGTGAAATCACAGGGGCGGACGCCATTCATCCTGGTTTTGGCTTTTTGAGTGAAAATGCGAATTTCGCCTCAATTTGCGACACCTGTGGAATCAACTTTATTGGACCCTCCCATGAATCGATTGCCCTTTTAGGGAATAAAGCACAGGCGAAATCAATTGCGAAAAAAGTAAAGTGCCCGGTGATTCCAGGTTCTGATGGGATCGTAGAAAACGTAAAAGAAGCCCTAGAAGTGGCTGGAAAAATTGGATATCCCGTTTTTATTAAAGCATCGGCTGGTGGGGGCGGAAAAGGAATCCGGATTGCTTACAACGCAGATGAGTTTGTTAGGCAATTTAATGCAGCTCGTACGGAGGCGGAAAATAGCTTTGGGAATCCAGATATTTACTTAGAAAAAATGATTGTTAATCCCCGCCACATCGAAATCCAAGTGGTTGGTGACAAACACGGAAACTATGCCTATCTAGGTGAAAGGGACTGTACGATCCAACGCCGTCGTCAAAAATTGATCGAGGAAACCCCAAGTCCGGTCCTTACTCCCTCTCTGAGGAAGAAAATTTGTGAAGCGGCTTTGAGTATTGTTCGTGAGGTTGGGTATTACTCTCTCGGAACGGTTGAATTCCTTCTCGACGCAAAGATGAACTTCTATTTCATGGAAGTGAATACGAGAATTCAGGTTGAGCACACAATCACCGAAGAGGTGACGAATATTGACCTGGCACGTGAGCAGATCCGTATCGCTCAGGGTGAAAAACTCTCCTTTCGACAAAAAGATGTTCACTTTACGGGACATGTAATCCAGTGTAGGATCAACGCTGAAGATCCCTCCAATAACTTTGCTCCTTCTCCAGGGGCTATCGAATACTTTGTCCCTCCAGGTGGACCCCATGTCCGGATGGATACTGCCTGTTACTCTGGTTATAAAATTCCCCCCCATTATGACTCGATGATCGCAAAGTTGATTGTGAAAGGGAAAGATAGAAAAGATGCAATAAGCGTAGCTGTTCGTGCTCTAAGAGAATTTCATATCGGTGGAGTTAAAACGACGATCCCTTTCCATCTTTACATGTTCCAAGATGAAAACTTCCTAAAGAACGAGTACACGATCAATTATATTGATCAACAAATTCTTGAGGGGTGTCAATTCATTCCTGAAGAATTTGAGTAGCACCCACTCGAGCTAAAAATACAGATCTCCTTGCAATAGCTAGCTAAAGACATTATCATGGGCAAAAACACAAGAAGTGGCCGTTCATGAAGGGAATCATTTTAGCTGGAGGAAGAGGATCCCGTCTTTTCCCTGTTACCAAATCAACCTGCAAACAGCTTCTTCCGATCTACGACAAGCCAATGATCTACTACCCTCTATCTGTTCTTATGATGGCAGATATTCGGGACATCCTTTTGATTTCAACACCCAAAGATAAGGCGCGATTCGAGGAGCTTTTAGGGGATGGGAGCCAGTGGGGAATTTCGATAACCTACGACATCCAGGAAAAACCCTTAGGCATTGCCGAGTGTTTTCTGATTGGAGAGGATTTTATAGGGAATGATTCAGTTGCCCTTATTCTTGGAGATAACATTTTTTATGGGCATAATTTTGCATCCCAGCTCCAGGTTGTCAAAGAACGTTTTCATGGTGCAACAGTTTTTGGTTACGAAGTCAATGACCCCGAGCGGTATGGGGTGATTGACTTTGATGAAAATAAAAAGGTCGTTAATATCATTGAAAAGCCAAAAAATCCCCCCTCTCGTTTTGCTGTCACAGGTCTTTATTTCTACGATAATCAGGTTGTGGAGATTGCCAAAACCCTAGTTCCTTCAGCCCGTGGTGAGCTTGAAATCACAGATGTAAATGTGGCCTACCTTCGCAAGGGAGATCTCCACTGCCACCTTCTGGAGCGGGGTTTTGCTTGGCTAGATACCGGAACCCCCGATTCAATGCAAAAAGCGGCTAGCTACGTGCACGCAATCCAACACAGGCAAGGAGTCAAAATTGGTTGCGTCGAAGAAGTTGCCCTTGCTATGGGTTTCATCGATGATGAGCAGCTACGCAGGCTTGCCAGTGAGCTTTCTTTCTCAGAATATGGCCTCTATCTAGAGGCCATAGCTAAGCCTTATATCCGCGTATAAGCTGGAGGAGTTTAGGCGGGGTGTTTTTTAGCTCGCTTTCTCTTGTAGGGAACAAAAGTCGATTGTTTGCCAGAAACGGCCTCGTGGAGGTTTTCAATAGCCATGAACGCTTCTGGGTCTTCTCTTAGAACGATTTCCTTTAGATTGGCTAGGTCTAGCCTTTCCACAATGATGAAAAGCAGATCCCGAGTTGCACCAGAAAAGCCCCCTTTGCCATGGAGAATCGTCAACCCAAGCCCTAATTCGTTCATGATTATTTTTGACAATTCTTTTGGTTTGGAAGAGATAATTAGAACGGATTTCAGTTCGTCAAGACCAACAATGACAAGATCGATCATCTTGAAAGCAACTACATACGTCAACAGAGACTGAAGTGCGATGTGCCAATCTTGAAAAATCCATCCATAAACCCCAAAAATGAATACATTCGCAACGAGGACAACCTGTCCTACAGTGAACCCTTTTTTTCTGTTGATGATGATAGCCAAAATCTCAGTTCCATCGAGACAACCACCGTTTCGGATGATGAGCCCTGCTCCTACGCCGAGGATGGCTCCACCGAAGACAATGACTTCTAAGGAATCTCCAAAAAACGGAGGGCTAGCTTCCAAAATCCAAAGGAAGAGGGCAAAAAGGAGAATTGCAGTGAACATATGGAAAACGAAAGTACGTCGAATAAAACGATAGGCTAAATAAATGAAGGGGAGTGTGAGAACGATCAGGAAATAAGAGAGGTAGTTTTCACCAAAAAGGCGAGCGAGGATCAGGGAAATTCCAATGATCCCTCCATCAATAAGCTCGTTAGGAAGGAGAAAGATCCGGATAGAAACGGCTGCTAAACATGAGCCAAGAGCGATCCAGAAAAAATTCTTTATGTACTGCCAAAGTCCTGATTGTTTTGTATGTGTTTGCATTTGATGACCTCTGAAGTTTTTAACAAAATACAAGTCTTTGAATGAAAAGTACAGAAAAAAAATCTTAATATACGTATTCTACTGTAGTTATGATCTCACCAATTCCAACCAATAGTACTTCTAGGGTCGATTTCGAGCCGAGTAAAGGCTCTTTTCCTACCCGACTCCACTCTTCCACTCTCTGTTCTATGAAAAAGGCTAGTTGCCTATCGCTGATAGATTGGATTTTTTTCCCCGTTACAGCCGTTTTTAACTGGATCTTATCGAGAATTTCTCTAACAACCGAAGAGCTTGAGGTCTTCGAAAAGTTGCTAGAGAGCGCCTTTTGGGGGGGAGGGGCTTTTTTTTATGATCGATCTATCGGAGAAAAGCGTCTTCGTGAAGTCGTCCAGTCATGTGACCGGCTTTACGAGAGCTTAAGCAACAAATGGTTCCCGAACATTGAAGGAATTCTCTTTCTTCGGGTCAACTTAGTGAAAATCAAAATTAGAGTACACGCAGCTCTCGGAGAAAAAGGCCAAGTTGACTACTGTCGAAAACTAATGTCTCAGCTAGGAGAAAAACTCCCAGAAGATATTAAAGACCAAGTGGAATATTTGACAGTAGTTACAGGGTATTCAATTCTGATTAAGATGTGTAACCTGTTTGTGAAGGGGGGCTTTTTTCTATGTTCGCTTCTTCTAGGAAAGAAACGCGGGAGACGGGACTCGAACCCGCAACTTCCGCCGTGACAGGGCGGTGCTCTAACCAGTTGAACTACTCCCGCAGTTCGTTTGTTGTATGGGCGCAAAAGGGATCGAACCTATGACCGCCTGTGTGTAAGACAGGAGCTCTACCGCTGAGCTATACGCCCACAACTTTCAATATCTAAGCCAAGCTCTACATTAAGCAGAGTCTTGTCGACGCTCAAACAAGGACTACAATGTACTCTCTATCGAGGTTTTTTCTCAACAAATTTAAGCAAATTTTCAGGCTAGGGAGAAAATACAAGAAATAAGTTCACAAATTGGAGGGATCCATGAACTTATTTCTTCCATTTGGTATAAGGATAGGGATGCGCTATTTACTTGTTGTTTTTCTTGGATTAATTGGGTGTGGCCCTAACTCTCCAAAGGATTTTCGCTACGAGGGCGAGGCGAAATGTAGAGAACTCGTTTCAATTCTAGAGCGGGTAGAAACCAGAGAGGAAATCATCCAAGCTGAGCCTCTGTTAAGGAAAAAATTTAAAGAGTTGGTGACTCTGATTCTGATGGTAGAATCCTATCTCGAAACACACCCTTCAGCTGTTGCACTCCCCGCAAGCTCACATAGTGATGATCTTCAGTATGAGCTAAAGAGGATTTATAAAATTCCAGGATGCAAGGAAGTTTTAGAGAGGGTAGAGAAAGAGCCCCTTATTTATCTCGAGCGAAATGGGCTTCAAAAAGCTCCTTCCGCTCTTTCATAAAACTGTGATCTGTGAGCTCATCGATATGGATTGGGACGGCCGTAACATAGCCTTCTTTGAGGAGAGCTACGTCACTTTCTTCGTGTTCTTCATGGTGATCCCATTTCCCACCGTGCCAAAAATAGGGGTCTCCATTTGGATGAAGCCGTCGGTCTAGATCTTCTATCCAAAGACTTTTTCCTTGTCTGGCTAACTTCACACCTTTAAATATTTCTAGGTGAGTGGGGAAGTTTACGTTAAGGATTGTCCCATTTGAGAGGGGGTTAGAGAGAACATGTTCAATAATGGGGAAAATATAGGATTCAATTTGCTCAAAACGGGGGCTTTCAAACGAGGTGCTCGAAAAAGCGATTCCCGGAATTTTTCTAAGTGCTCCCTCGATCACACCGCCGATCGTTCCGCTGTAGAGGACATTTCTCCCAGCATTTGACCCGTGGTTGATTCCAGAGACGATGAGATCAGGCACATGATCGAGAACAAGGGACTTCCCAAAACGGACACAGTCTGCAGGTGTTCCGGAAACCTGCCAAGCAGGAGTGTCATCTTCCCACTTTACAGGGTCTAGACGGATCGGTTTGTGGAGAGTAAGCCCAAGTCCAACTCCTGACTTTTGTTGGGAGGGTGCAATGATTGAAAGATCAGCTTTTCCGGCTAAGGCTTTCCATAGATGCCAAATGCCTTTAGCACCAATTCCATCATCATTTGTAATTAAAATTTTTGGTCTTTTTTGTGACATAATTTCAGTATACCAGATTAGTCGATTTGAGAAAGGATCGTTTTTCTTGAGGTCATTTTTGAAACGAGCCAGATCGATAAAATACTGATCAAAAAGGCAGGAGGAAGAGGGGGAATGGGGATGGGGAACCTATGAGCGATGAGAGGCCAGAGGGCGGATATCGATCCCCCGAGCAAAATCCCGGTCCATGCTCCATACTTATTGATTTTTCGATAGTAGAGACAAAGGAGAAGGAGGGGGCCAAATGAAGCTCCAAGGCCTGACCATGCATAGAGGACAAGTCCGTAAATAGTATTGAGTTTTGCAATCGCTATTGAAAAGGCCACAAGGGAGACAAAAATGACACTGAGACGAGTAACCAGAAGGAGTTCTTTTGAGGTGGCTCCTTTATGGATGAGTTTTTTGTAAATATCTTCTGTCAGACTCGATGAAAGAACGAGAACCATCGAACTCATGGCATTGATCGCCGCTGCAAAGACAGCACAGAGAATAAACCCTGAGAAGAATGGGGGGAATGTTTGTTTTACCATTTCAATGAAAACTTCAGAGCTATCTGCAAGACCACCTGTTTTGAAAAATGCGATTCCTACCACTGCAACAAAGGTCGCAGAAAAAAGGGCTAAAAACATCCAAGTCATCCCAACTCTTTTGGACTTCTTGATATCGCTCACATTCCGAATACCCATAAACTTTGTGATGATATGAGGCTGCCCAAAGTATCCGAGTCCCCATCCAACTGTAAGAAAAAAGGTGGTGAAGATGGATGAAAATGAAAGATCTGGCAGAAAAGATCCAGCGGAATTTTTAAGGCTAAGCGCTTTAGTAATGCCTGAAAAGCCTCCTACATCAGGCAAAATATAGAAGGGGACAAAAAGAATGACTGCGAGTAAGAAGAGTCCTTGGAATAGGTCGATATTTGCCAATGTGAGGTATCCACCAAAGAAAACATAGGGGATAACGATCACGATGCCAATAAGAACGGCTACGTGGTATTCGATCCCAAAAAGGGTATTCAGGACAAGTCCCATTCCTACAAGAGCTGCAGAAATATAAATCGTATAGAAAACAAAGAGCATGATCGCTGTGAAGATTCGAATAGCTCCCGAGGTGTCGGCAAGTCTATTTTCGAAGAATGAGGAAAAGGTCAAGCTGTTGTACTGTTCTGTAGCTACACGCACCTTAGGCGCGATAAGCTGCCAATTGAGATACATGAAGATGAGGAGCCCGATTCCAGCCCAAGCTTGGCTCAGTCCCATAGTGAAAATTTCGGCAGGATATCCCATAAAAATCCAGCTACTCATATCACTTGCATGGGCTGCAAGGGCTGTGAGCAAAAATCCCATTGACCGGTTACCAATAATGAAATCGGTATCTGTATGCTGTTTTTTATAGGAGCGGATACCAATGGTAATCACAATACAAAAATACAGAGCAACAGCAAAGGCTTCCCATCCGATAGCAATATCTCCTACTTTCACTTCTTTAACGCCTTTTGTGAGCCAAAGCTGCGACTAGCTTGAGCTAAGTTTTCTCTGGCATTTGGAAAAATTTCTTCGATTTCACAAAGTAAGTTTTCCGTCTTCTTTCGCATTGAATTTTGCCCAACTGGGCATTGGCATAAAACTCTAGCAAAGCCATGCGTTTTTGCAAATTCTTTGATAGCATTTTCTTCAATGTAAATCAAGGGACGGATGATGGTCACTCCATAGTCCACCATCGGCACCTTTGGGAGATTGGCTGCAAACTCTGCCTTGTGCAAAAGGTTTAGAAGTAGGGTTTGGATACTATCATCTCTATGGTGCCCAAAGGCAATTGTTGTGATTCCTCTGGCTTTTGCCGCGTCGAAAATTAGTTTTCTTCTCTCTCTAGAGCAACGATAGCAGGCGAGGGTTTCAAGTTTCTGGGTTGATTTGCACTCTACGAAGTCGACACTCACCGACTTGCAAATTTCTTTCAAATAATTTGTGTGCACCCCTGCGCCACAGGAAAACTCTCCACCAACATGGATGGCAGTTATTGGAATCTCTTGGGTGCCTTGGCCAATGATCGCTTTCAGAAGGTAGAGAAGTGCTAAGCTGTCTTTGCCGCCACTTAGGGCAATAGCTAAACTCTCCACTCGTTCGAGTAGCCCATATTCGTAGATTGCCTTTCTACACATACTTTCAAGTTTACGTCCGAGCCCTGTCCAAGGGGGGCTTACTAGGGGAACTGTCGATTGCATCCAAACCTCATCCTTGGTATTATACTGCCCAAATTCTTAAGAAGGTATTAGAAATGACAAAAAAAGTTGGACGTAACGATCCATGTCCTTGTGGTTCAGGGAAAAAATATAAGAAATGCTGTGAAGAACGACTTGGTCCCAAGAGAAAATTTCAAGCATCGGTGATCTCTAGTGGGATGTCGAAAGGGGGTAATCCTGAAGGGAAAGCCAGTAAGATTTCTACAAATTTCTTCAATCCTCCCCCTGCTCAAGAAGAGCCGAGAAAGCCAGAGCCAGGCGAGCCTAATCACCCTCCTGAAGCCGACAAGCCTATGTAACCTTTTTTCTATTTTTCTTAAAATAATAATAGAAAATATTTTAATATGGAGAAAAGGAGCTAACAATGTCAAATGGGGTCAGAGTCTCATCTCTCAAGAAAGTGGGAGACAAGTATGAGTACCGCGGAAAACTCTATCGGCTCAACAAGCCTATTCCCTCAACCTCTAAGGGAAAGAAACTTATGGTGTTAGCTACCAAAACGATCGATGGTATTCGAAGAGCAAAACTCATTCATTTCGGGGCTCTTGGATATGGTCACAATTACAGTGCCGAAGCTAAAAAAAACTATTTAGCCCGGAGTGCCGGGATCCGAAACAAAGAGGGAGATCTGACCAAAAGTGATCCCTGGAGTGCCAACTACTGGGCTCGCAAAGTCCTCTGGCCTAAGGGGAAGCCCGCAACGGGTCCTCGGAAAACTCGAAAACGCGCTCCTTAGAAAATCCTTATATTGTAAAAAAATACTTTAAAATAACGAGAATTATCGATATGCGGGAAGAAAAGGGGAGGCGAATATGCGTCGTTTTAGTTTTATATCCGCAGTATGGGCATCGATTGTAGCTACTGCTGCTATGACAGCTGCTATGTGGTTTTTTGGAATAGATCACACGATTATGCTTGGCAAAATTGCAGGGAAAACAGGGACCTCAGCCTACATTACAGGTGGTGCAATACATTTGGGTGTTGGAATCATTTATGGTCTTTTGTATGCGCTGATTTTCGAGCCAATTTTTCGTCGCCTTCCCGGTTTCTTTGCAGGAGCCCTCTACTCACTCCTTCCCTTTGTTATTGCTATCTTTTTTATGGGAGCTTTTACGGATGGAATTAAAGCTGCCTTTGGGAACAAACCAGAGGTTACTGAGGTTGCGGCAAACGCTGATCAAAACCGCTTTAATTACAACCGCGATGGGAGCTACAACCATAGTGATTGTGCTCCTAAGCCAAAGGCAGAGTCAAAAACCAGTCCGAAAACTCCAGCGAGATCAGGTTGGCTATTTAGTCTACTCGGACATCTAGTCTATGGAGTGTTCTTGGGCTGGGTCTACCGTCCTAGAATTTTGCAAAATTAAAACTGTTCGTCTGCCTCTAAGAAGCGCCACCTGCCCTCGGGCAGGTTGCCGAGGCGAACATTGCCAACTCTAACCCGTTTAAGACCTACGACATACAACCCTACAATTTCGCACATCCTGCGGACTTGCCTTTTCTTTCCTTCTTGCAAGATCATCTGGAGAACATTCTCTTCGAGCTGTTTGATCTTAGCTGGCTTTAGGGGGGCCCCATCAAGGTGTAACCCATGAGTAAGTCTTCTGATCACTCCATCTGAAATTGTTCCCTCGACTCTAACGAGATACTCTTTTTCCATGTTTGAGTCGGGTCCAATCAGTTTTTTTACGATGGTTCCATCTTGTGTAAAAACCAAAAGCCCTTTGGAATCGATATCTAACCTTCCGGCCGTGCTCAAGTTTTTGTGGTATTTGAGAGGGATGAGTTCGATAGCTGCTTTGTACCCTTTTTCAGGTTGGGTAGAGACATAGCCGATGGGTTTATTGAGAATCAAAGTGACTTTTTTCTCTTGAGCCCTTTTAGCTTCAGCTTTTAATTCAATATTTGCGTCAGGAGATACTTTTGTACCTAGCTGAGAAACCACTTCACCATCGACATACACAAGGCCCTGCTCTATATAGCGATCTGCTTCTCTCCGAGAGCAAATGCCCCTCTCAGATAGGAGTTTTGAAAGACGAATGAGTTCCATAGGTTACCATTGTAGATTAGTTTTGATAATAGTATCCATCATACATATTCCCGATCCAAGCAGAATGGCCTACTCTTTGTTGAAGAGCGTAATGGTCTTCGAAATTATCATGGTAGTCAATTGAGGATGTGTAAGGATAGATCCCTCGCTCAATTCCAAGGTTAACTAGTCTTTGAGCATCTTTGGCATTTTTAAACTCTACATATTCGTACTGACGAACAAAATCTTCCTTGCAGATACCCTGTGCTTCGGCTTTTTTCGTAAGGGAGCGAAGTTCATGATTTCGGTAGGCATTATGGAGCTCGAAAACAAGTGTCGCAATGAGCATCCCATCCGTAGTACTTCTTGTTTTCGTTAAATAAATAGTCCTTTCGTCATCAGACCAATACCCTTCGAACTCTTTTGAAATATGTCTATTTACTTCGATGTAGAGGGGACCGTCCTCTAAAACCTTTTCAAAAATTTGATTGGTTTCAGGAAGCTTTTGAGCAATAGCGAGAATATGGTTTAGTTCCTTTGCACAGAGAATCGAGGAGGCTGAGGTGGCCTCTAGCCTTCTTTCCCTCCCAGTGAGTGGTGAGGCAAGCGACGAGAGTCCGACGAGTAAAAATATAATTACTTTATTTATTGCCATTAATACTTGACGAGTTGGTTATAGAATAAGGGAAGATTATACAGGATTATCAAAAATTTTGAAACAAACAATTATAGAATAATACCACAATCATAACAGCAATAGTTTGAAAAAGCTTGGGAGTGCTCTGCTCCTCCCAAAGTAATTTTTTTTTCAAAAGTCTTGCCCTCCCGCCTCACTTCGAGTTGAAGGATCGAATCAGGGGTTCTAGCATACATTTCATTTCGGAAAGTGTAAGAAGAGGGGATAGGAAGGTGATTCATTTTTACAATGCAATCACCGATTTTAAGCCCTGCTTTGTCTGCAGGAGAAGAGGGAATAACAAGATCTATTCTGGCTCCATCTAAGGAGTCAAAATGGTAAGCATCAAAAGCAACTTGGATCGTCCCATCCACACCGATACCCAAAAAACCCTGTATTATCTCACCACTAGTGGTTGCCTGATCGGCAATCCGCTTCACTGTGTTGCTTGGAATTGCAAATCCGAGCCCTTCAATTCCCCAAAAATGGCTATACCCCCAAGAAATTACTCCAACGACATCTCCTTCATTGTTGAGCATTGGGCCGCCCGAATTTCCTGTATTCAACGCTGCATCCGTCTGGAGATACCCTTCTACCCGATCTTGCATAAAGCCATTGCGGTTTTTCCCGCTAATTGCACCTATAGTTACTGTTGACTCGAGCATTGGATTTTGTGGGCATCCAACTACAGCCACTCTCTCCCCAATTTCAAGGGCGTCAGAGTTTCCAAAATCAAGGTAGGGGAAGGTTCGACTGCCTGGGTTTTCTAATTTCAAAATTGCCACATCAACTGCTTTATCCACATAAATAACAGAGGCTCTTGCAATCCTTAAATCGGGAGACTGCAATGCGATCAGAGTGGATGAAGCATCCCTAACAACATGGGCATTGGTCATCACATACCCATCTGGGTGAAAGATGAAACCCGACCCATGAGAGAGCTCTGTCGGCCACTTCCATTCGTAGAATGGGCGGAAAAACTCGTAGACCGATGGAAACCAGCTGTAGTAGCTCACAGGATTCATTGCATACGATAGATCAAAATAGTTCGTCTCATTAGCGACAAAAACAATTGCGCCAAATGCCTTTTCAATCGGATTACTGGATGCAGAATAATGAATTTGCTCAGCATGAACATAGGTCCCGAATACGAAATAAATAAAGATGCCGCAACTGCGAAGAAGAGTTTTCATAAATTTTCTCGTTATTTTATGATGAGTGTACCTGCCAAAATAAAATCGGGCAAGTAAGATGCTTCCTTGAAAAAAATTGTAAGAAATGGGGATTTTCCGTATTTTGGGTGAGTGGATAGTGACGGGAGTTTTCAAAACGACCCTGATACAAATAAACTCAAAGATGGATGTGAAGAATGAATTCAAAAGATTCCGACGCAAAACGCGCGGTCATTTCAGATACGATTAATCATATTGATATTCTTCAAAAACAGAGCATCAATCTTCTAGATAAGCCAGAAACACACCATCGGATGGTCCAACTTCTAGATGCGTTGGATGAGCAAATTCATGCATTCAATCATCAGTTTCCCGACCCTTCCCCCGAAGTGAATCGCTATCTTCAAGATCTTTTCTTTCACGTAAAAGAGATGAAAGGGCTCGTTGAGAAATTAGCATCCGACCCACATGGCGTGGAACCTCAGCAAAAATTTGCCTCTGCATTAGATGATCTTAAACGAGATCTCAATCGCCTAGTTTGATTATTTATAAGCTCTTCCATTTAGGTGCTGTAGATATGGGGATTCGCCTGGAGCTCCATAGATATATGTCCCATAAGAATTGTGATTGGCTTTTATTTTTTCCGGGTTGTGGAGAAACCATTCCATTGCCCCCAATCGTGTGATTTTTGGGAATACAAAATCCCAATAGTAGTCGACCCTCGCAAAATGATCATTATCAGACCAGCCAAACGTTCTGGTTAGAGGGACATAACAAGGGCCTTCTATTTGATCATCAACTGGCCCATCCCATCCATTTGTAAGATTTCGGAGCCGATTAAGACGCACGTGTTTTAAGTTGGGATTGTCATCCATAGACGCAATCAAATTGATTACATCTGGGACTCGGGAAATGGAAAAATCATGCTGATGGACAAAAACGTAAGGGGTATCAACATGTTTCATTGCTTCTCTGAGAGACCAAGCAAGGTGTTTCCATTCTCGATTGATGACAAGGATCGTATTGGCAAAATGAGGGTGTTCTTTCGTGAGTTTATCGACATTGTGAATGTATTGTTCATATGCCATTTTACAGTAATTGAGTCTTGGGGGGACCCCATCAAAAACAATGATTTTTTTACACCCTCTTAAAGCAGGAACTTTATAGAGGCTTTTTTGGGTTTCTTCGAGCATCCTTGTATCAGGATTGGAAGGAATGGGGCTTGTTGTAGTGATAATCGTCAGCTTATCACAAAGAGCATCTTCTTCATTTGAAAATCCCAAAATTCCTACGAAAAAAAGTGCACAAAGCCAGCATTTTTTGTATTTCATTTTATCACCTCTACACTTCCTTTTTTTGCAAAAACAGCTAATCCGTGAAATTCTTTCGTATGCCAATGATAGATTTCTTCAAAATCGCAACTGTTAAGTAGCTTCTTTACATCTGGGTACAGTCCCATTCCTTGTCGAAATTCGGTGAGATGAGTTTCTAGTACGATTACCTGAATATCAGGGAGTAGCTTAGGAATCGATTGGAGAATAGATAGCTCTGAGCCTCCAATATCAAGCCAAAGTAAATCGATCTTAGTCTTTTGCGTTTGTATATACTCTTGAAGATTTATGCATTGAACAGATATTTTTGTAGAGTCATCATAATACCATTTCCAGCGTTGATTGCTTTCCAGCAATGAGCCGATTCGTTTGTTTGCCTCATTAGAAGAGAGGAAAAAATCAGCCCTTCCTTTTTGGCTTGAAAGAGCAAATGATGTTGCTTTTACATTTGCTAACTTGCTTGTTTTTTTTTCCAATATCTTGAAAAAAGCGTGATTTGGCTCAAATGCATAAATCTTGCACTCTCGCCACATAGAGGCTAGAGTTACAACATCTTCTCCATCATATCCTCCTCCATACACAATAACAGGATCCAAAGGGACAATTTGTTGTAGTAATTGGAAAATTCTCCATTCATTATACTCCCTTTTTTTTATCTGGACTGCTCCGCAAAGAGTGATAGTTAATAGTAAAAAAAATGAAATCTTGCGAAGCATTTATTCTTCCTTAAAAAACGATGTATATTGATCAAAAACTCGATACAGATAGAGAAAGAGCTCTTCGTCTAGAAGAGTCTCAAGAGCAAAATCATAGCCATTTTTACTAGTTTTTAGAGCTGTCTCTTCTTGATTGATTGCCCAATCGATCTTTTCCATTAAATCACTAGAGTCGGGATGGAATGCGATGAAATGCTCATCAGCATTAAGTCCCCGGGAAAACCATTGAACTTGGTTCGATTTGGCTTTGAAGATTAAGCTTTTTGAGAAGAGCTGCCACTCTAGGCTTGAGGATGCTCCTCGCCCATCCAGCGAGATTAGGTATTTGTTCTCGGCTTGCACATGGGGTGTCAGGTATTCCCCATCGAGTTTATAGCTTTTAATCCGACCTCGAGCTTGATTATCAGAGCTTGGACCAAATACAAACGAAGCATCGAGTAGATCTGGGTAGCGTTTACTTAGGAGGGCAAGGCGTGTGCGAAACCGAAAGTCCCAATCATAATGGCCATAGGTCCCGTCACTTGGGCTTCCCCGCCAGATGGCTAGGGGATTTTTATCTTCCCAGGAGAGTTTTGCAATGGAAAGGAGTTTTTCTTCCCGATCGGGATCTGTAAGTTTCGGGATGAGGACGATCTTTGGGTGGTGTTCTTCCTTCGAAAAAGCCATAAGAGGAACTGTCAGCGCCTTTCTTAAAACCGGACGGTTTGAGTGGGGGGTGAGAGAAAGGATGAAGTTTAAGTTTGGAAGAGGAAGAACTTCATGAAGCTTGCAAAGTGCTATGAGAAATCCCTCTAAAGCATTTTTCTCGTTAGTACTTAAGGAGCCAAGTGGATAATGATCTACCTTTCCATCTTGGAGTTGAATGCGGACAAAACCATTCAAGGAGACATCTTTCATAGAAGAAAGTATTTCTATACAACGATCGATATCTGTATTTGTAAACCCGTTTTCAAAATGGGTAAAGTCTGTCTCGATTGCATTTTCTACCCATTTTTCGGGTTTCCTTTTACTTTTCTCTACGATACTCTCAGCAGAAATGTTCCACCCGAGAAGGGGTAAGGTAAGACAACAAAATATCGAAGTAAGTTTCTTGATAGACAGGGTGTTATGAAACAGTTTTTTCTCCTAATTTTTTTTGGATTTTGTTCAATCGTAAATGGTTTTGAATTTTTTTGGGATGAAATTCATGCTAAACTCCAAGAGCCACCTCCTGATTGGATGGTAGAGCAAATTCATGAGGATCTCGACCCGTTTCGTGAGGGAGGGGTTACAATTGCCCAGATTAAAAAAACAGTGCAGGAGGTCTATAAAGTTCCGGGGGGCACTCTGGCTGGTTTCGTCCATTATACAATTTCGAACAATGAAATTAGCGCAAATCGCCACTCCTTAGCAAGGGATGATGTAAGGGTAAATCATGTGATTGAAGTTCTTGAGGGGATGGCAGAGCAGCTCGCTTTGCCCGATATTGACTTTCTCGTTGCTGTTTGGGACTCGTATGACAATCCACTCTATCTGGAAAGAACCCACTGTCCGGTATTTACAATGTGTAAACTCAAGAGCAACCACAAAGGGGTCCTTTTCCCAGAATTTCGCTTTTTTTCATATCGGCAACGTCTTTTTAGTGATATCACTTCAGCAAGTGATAGGTCACTTTGGGAAAAGAAAAACCCCAAAGCTTTCTGGCGAGGGATGACTTCTGGTTTTAACTTTCAGCGGGGTATTTGGGATTATCGGCCCAGAGCGCGATTAGTTCTTTTCTCTAGGGAGTACCCCGAGCTCCTTGATGCGGGTTTTACTTCTGATTATAACCTTGGAGGAGGGGTCAAGCCAATTTTAGAGCATTATGATCTCTTTCGTCCGTGGGAATATCCTGTGGGATTTGTTAATAGCAAATATCTGGTCTCGATTGATGGAAACACATTTGCATCAAATTTGTGGTGGCAACTCATTTCCAATTGTACAGTCTTAAAAGGGGAATCAGATTTTGTTGAATGGTTCTATAAGGGATTAGAGCCCTATGTTCACTATGTACCCTATGAGATGGATATGTCTGATTTTGGAGGAAAAATTGAGTGGCTCTTAGAGAATGATCAAGAGGCCAAAAAAATTGCCCATCAGGGGTCTGCATTTGGCAAAGAATACCTCTCAAATGCAGGGCTTGTGGTCTACTTTTATAGATTGTTACATGCCTACGCAGAAATATTTCAGCCTGAGTAAAAAAGGAAAAAAATCGACAAAAAAAATATGGGTGCTATACTTTCTCTTTTCTTAAATCCTGGAGGGAAACGTGAAGTTCTTGGCTACTTTTTTTACCGCGATGGTGATGATGACAAACACCTATGCAGCTCCTAAAATGAAGAAGATTTGTGACTCGCCTAGGGTCTACTTGCTTCCTAAATTTCTGTCGGCAAAAGAGTGTGACAAAGTAGTTGAGCAAGCCGCTCCCAAGATGGCAAGGTCGACTGTGCTCGATGACCAGGGGGGGAAAGTCGATCATAGACGAACAAGTGAAGGGATGTTTTTTCCTTCAAATCCTTCCGATGAAACCTTAAAAAAAATCGAACAAAGAATTGCAAAGATCACTAGCCTTCCCATTGAAAACGGAGAGGGGCTTCAAGTGCTTCATTATGGTCCTGGGGCTGAGTACCAACCTCATCACGACTATTTTGTTGTAGATCATCCGGGGGGAAAAGAATCTCTTGCACGGGGTGGCCAGCGTGTTGCTTCTTTCCTTATTTATTTAAATACCCCTGAAAAGGGAGGGGAGACGATTTTCCCTCTTGCCAATCTTTCAGTGACACCCAAAAAAGGGGATGCTGTTCTTTTCTACAACATGACACAAGATGGCAAAGATGATCCTCAAAGTCTACACGGTGGAGCTCCAGTCATTGGGGGAGAAAAATGGCTCCTTACGAAATGGATTAGAGAAGGGGAATTCCACTAAAGTATTTAAGGTTTCTCTTCCTTCTTCTTCGTTTTGCCATTCAGGAGATTTTCTTCCCCTTTTTCAGGAGTTCGAGATTGACGGGCCTGCTCATGAAGATCATCGGATTCGCTACTAAGTCCTCCCTCTGCACTGGTGGCGACGGGATTGGGCTCTTTAGGAGGTAAGGGGTCTGGTTGTTTTTTTGGTTCATCTTTAAGGAGGTGGACGGGGATCTCACCTTTAATGGAAAGCTCAGCTGTTTGACCAGGCATCGAGATTTTTGCCTCCTGAAGGGCGAGTTTAACCTGTCTCATAACCGATGATTTTACCTTAAGCCAGCTGTGTTCAATCCCATTCACCCAAAAGTAGATTCGTAGTGTCACAGTGGCATTGTGAAGGGTTTCAACAAGAACCCACGGCTCAGGCTCCTGTAATACCGCAGGGTGATCAGAGAGCACTTTTAAGACAATCTCCTGTGCAGAGGGAATTGGGTCGTCATACCCGATCCCTAGGGTAAAATCAACTCGATAGTTTGGGTTGACTACGAAATTGCGAATCGTATTTTTGTAGACGATAGAGTTGGGTATTTGTATGTGATTCCCATCGAGAGAGATCAAGACCGTTGAGCGAATGGTCAACCTCTGTACATATCCCTGAATTCCCTCTATTTCGATGAGATCTCCATTTCTAAACGGATGGTGAATGCTGAGAAAAATACTAGCCAATAAGTTTTCTGTGATATCCCTGAATGCGATCCCTAAAATGATACCTAGAGCACCTGTACCACCGAGAATTGTCAGCGCTATTGTTGTTAAGCCGAGGAGGCGAAAAATTACATAGAAACCAAAGAGGAAGATCAGCGCTCCAATTCCCCGGGCGAGGACATCGCGCAAAAGGGCACTTGGTACCTTTTTGTCCAATGCCTTCTTGGATAAAAATATGCAAAATCTTGCAAAAAGCCAGGTGAGAGCAAAAACAAACAGAGCAAATGCCAACGACGGGATGACTCTGATAAAATCTCTCCATTGTTGGACAAGTCCAACAAGAGTGGGTTGAAAATCCCATACAGAGGGTTTTTTTACTTCCATCTTGTTGACTACAGCAGAGACGTCTCTTGTGCTATGGGCTAGGTCACCGGCCCATTTCTTCAGGTCATCTTTTTTCGCCTCCCCATAGAGAAAAACAACCCCCTCCTTCACCTCAACCCTTGGGTTTGTAAACCAGCCGGTTGCTTGGAGAATCGCTTCTAATCTCTGGGCAATTTCTGAATCACGTGCTGTAGGTTTGATTTCGATTTTTGTAGGGGCTGCAGGAGCCTCCTGATTTGTCGGTGGCGTCGATTTCAGGGCCTCGTCTGTCTGAGAATGCCCTGCAGAACCCAAAAAAAGAAAAAATAGGCTAAGGAACCAGGTTCGCTTCATATCCTCACCCTAGAAGATGTGAATAAATTTTTCCACCCTATCTTTTTTGATTATTTCTAAAGAAGCTTGTTTTTTTCGAATCGGCTTGAATTTTGAAGAGCCGAGGGAGAGAAAACTCCCTCGGCTTTGAGCAAACTACTTCTTTTTTTGGGGGAAGAATGATTTGCTTTTTGCATCAGCTTGTTGAGGCTTTCCAGCAGGAGGATTTGCAGATCCTTTAGCTTTGTTATCCTTAACAGGTTTTTGACTTTGCTTTTTTGAGATGCTCATATGTGTAACCTATTGTTACGAGGACCCTTTAAGATCCCTTGGTTTCTAGGGCTCAACCAAGCTCTGCTTAGTACGTGAGCTCTATTAACTTCATTTTCTGTCTTTCCTGATTTTGTTGTTAGAGAAATCGTATTTAAAGGAATTATTTTTCTTTTTTTTTGAAAAAGAGTCGTAGTCGACTCTGATAGATTTCCGATTTGCATTTCTGCTGTAAGAAAAAAGAGGGGAGAATATAATGGAATTTCTATGAAAACAGATCCCGCACTTGTTCTTTCAAATATTCATAAGACCTTTAGAGGCTTCAAGGAGCAGGTCCACGCTCTTCGAGGGGTAGACCTAATAGTCCCTAAAGGTGAGGTTTTTGGGTTTTTGGGGCCTAATGGCGCGGGGAAAACGACGACCTTGCGTATCCTAACGACACTTTTACCCTTTGAAATAGGGGAGGCCAACGTGGCGGGGATCGATGTTAAAAGGTACCCAGATAGGGTTAGGAAATGTATCGGCTATGTGAGCCAAAAAGGGGGCGCCGACTGCCGGGCAACAGGCTGGGAAAACCTGATCCTCCAAGGGAGACTTTATGGGCTTTCCAAAGTAGAGAGTATTGAGCAGGCTAAAACCCTTATTGACGATTTCTTTCTAAAAGAATGTATTGAGCGTCTTGTTGAAAGTTATTCAGGTGGTCAAAGAAGACGTCTTGATATTGCTTTGGCTATGATGCACCAGCCAAAAATTCTTTTTCTCGACGAACCAACGAATGGACTCGATCCCCAAAGCAGAGATAATCTCTGGTCAAAAATTTTACAGCTCAAAGAGAGAGGTATCACAATTTTCCTTACGTCTCATTACCTCGATGAAGTGGATGCCCTATCCGACTCGCTCGCGATCATGGATCATGGAAAAATCGTAGCTCAGGGGACCCCTTCTATGCTAAAAAAAGAAATTTCGGGAGACATTATTTCTATCGGGGTTGCTAAAAGTTTTCATGAGCATGCAATTTCTCTCTTCCAAGACAAAAAGGATCTTTTTAAAGAGGTCTCTTCTGTTGATCAGGAGCTGAGGCTTTACGTGGAAAGAGGAGCAGTTGCTTTACCCCACATATTACGTGTATTAGACCACGGTAAAGTAGAGTTTGAGACCATACAAATGGCCATTCCAAGTTTAAATGATGTTTTTTTGAAAAAAACAGGACGCTATCTAAGAGAGGAGGCCACCCAATGAACACCTTGAAAGATATTGGACTCCTTACTCTTCGTTGTATCCAGGCTTGCCTGCGCAATCCGGTATTTCTATTTATGGGGGTGGCGACTCCTGTCATCTATCTAGCTTTTTTTACCCCTCTACTTCGCTCTCTAGCAGATAATGGTGGGCTCGGAACCAATAACGTCCTTACTTTGTTTATCCCTGGTATGCTTCCGATCATTGCCTTTTCGACCGGAATTTTCACAGGGTTTGGAATGATTGACGAGGTTCGCTCAGGAGTGCTGGAGCGCTTTCGAGTTACACCGGCAAGTCGCTTTTCGATCCTTGCAGGTCCAGTCCTTTTCGATACCTGTTCGGTTTTTTTCCAATCTGCCCTATTTATCCTGATCTCTTTGCCTTTTGGGTTTAGGGGGAGCCTCATTGGAATGCCGATCCTCTTTCTCCTTTTAGCCCTCCTCACAATCATCACCTCTGCTTTTGGGAATGCTCTTGCAGTTATTTTTAAGAGCGAAGACAAATATGCTCCGATCGTCCATGGGATTAACCTCCCTGTTCTCTTGTTATCAGGGACACTTCTTCCGATGACCCTAGCACCGAGCTGGCTAAAGACAATAGCTCACTTCAATCCCGTCTACTATGTCGTTGAAGCCTCCAGAGCTCTTGCTATTGGGAACATTTCTTCGATGAATGTGCTCTATGCTTTTTTGGTGTTAATTCCCTTTGCCCTCTTCACCCTCTTTTGGGCAACAAACGTCTTTAGAAAAGTCGTTACATAGGGCTAAAAGTCTTAGAAGGGTAAAGCGGCTTTCAAAATAACAGATGAATAGGGCTGGAGGAGAATAATGGGAGATCCCACCTGTTTTTCCTTTCCTGAAGCTAAAAAATCATCGGGAGGGGAGGCATTTGTATCGACCACCAAGTGCCATATTTTTTCTTCCGGAAGGGTGGGAAGATTAAACGTAATCGCACTACCGGTTGCATTAAAGGCCATGTAGAGTTGTTTTCCATCAGGAACTTGGATTGTGAATGAGATGATCGGACTCTCTTCACCCCAGTTCGGATCTTCTAAGTTGATTCCATGCCATAGTATTTCCTGGTCGGTATAAAAAGTATCGTCTTGTAAGACAAGATGCTCCTTCCTAAATTCGATCATATTTCGGACAAATTCAGTAAAGGGACTCAATTGATCCCATAAAAACCAGCTGAGTTCATTGTCTTGACACCAGGTGTTGTTGTTGCCATTTTTCGTGTGGCCATATTCATCTCGCATCAAAAGCATTGGAGTTCCTCTCGAAATCATCAGAGCAACGATGAAATTCTTCATCTGCCGCGTTCTCAAATTCAGAATTTCTTGATTGTCTGTTTCTCCCTCTTCTCCCATATTCCAGCTGAAATTATTCCCGGCCCCATCTTTATTATGCTCTCCATTGCTCTCGTTGTGTTTTTCGTTGTACGAGACAAGGTCTCTTAAAGTGAAACCATCATGGGCAGTTACAAAGTTGATGCTTGCCGACGGGCTTCGTCCTCCGAAAAGGTCCTCAGAGCCTGCTATCCTTGTTGCAAACTCATTTTTACTGTGTGGATCCCCTTTGATGAAGCTGCGGACGGCATCTCTATATTTTCCATTCCACTCGGACCATCGCTTGGTTTGTGGAGAAAAGCCACCCAGCTGGTACCCCCCTAGATCCCACGGCTCAGCGATCAGCTTTGTCCGACTCAAAATCGGGTCAAGGGTCAAGTCTTGGATCAAGGGCGACTGTGCCAGAAGTTTCCCCGCCTGGTCCCGGTTCATGATTGAGGCCAAGTCGAATCGAAAACCATCCACTTGCATTTCTACCACCCAGTAGTGGAGGACGTCTTTCACAAATTGGCGAACAACCGGATGGTTGAGATTCATCGTATGGCCGCACCCTGTGAAATTGGCATGATGACCTCCTAGAAGCATATAGTAGACCGAATGGTCGATTCCCATAAAAGAGTATAAACCCTCTTCCTTTGATTTTTCTCCCGTATGGTTGAATACTACATCTAGGATCACCTCGATCCCATTTCGATGAAGCTCTCGAACGAGAGTTTTAAACTCTGATGCGGCCTTTCGAAAATCTGTTGCATACCGGTTCATAGGAGAAAAAAAATTCACGGTAGAGTATCCAAAGTAATTGGAAAGAGGACTCCCCGTAATAGGGGATCTACGATGATAGCCACACTCATTGAACTCCTGAATCGGCATCAATTCGACGGCATTAATCCCTAAATTTTTTAAATAAGGGATCTTTTCAATGGCTCCCAAAAAAGTGCCCGGATGATCTACTTTGCTCGAGGGGTGTTTTGTAAAACCTCTAACATGCATCTCATAGATGACAAGATCTTTCATCTTCAAATGGGGAGAGGTAACACCTTGCCAATCGAATTCCTCTGTAGGGAGAAAAACGCTTTTTGGATGGTAGTGCTGATCCCGATCAGCCCACTGGCTCGTTGTATTGACACTTTTAGAGTAGGGGTCGCTCAGGAAATGATGGGGGTGAAAATAGTGGGGATAGCCATGGGGGCCATCTACTTTGTAGCTGTAGAGAAAGGGGGCTTTTAGCCCCTCAACCAACCCATGCCAAATATCTCCCGTTCGACAGAGTGGAAACTCGATCTCCCTCTCTTCAAATTCAACAATAAGCGTTACTTTTGTCGCATGTTTTGAAAAAAGGGCAAAGTTAATCCCGTTTTTTGATTCGGTAGGTCCAAGCGGCTTAGGCTTCCCTTTTACTGCTTTCATCCTTCTTTTGATCCTCTAAAAAATACTGTGGAGAGGGGAGGAAGAGTCATGTTGAGAGAGTATTTCCTCCCGTGCATTGGGATCTCCTCTGCTCGAATCTTCCCTTGATTGCCAATCCCTGAGCCTCCGTAAACAGTTGCGTCGCTATTTAACACCTCTTCCCAGCTCCCATCTACAGGCACTCCAAAGCGGTAGTTGTAACGGGGAACGGGAGTAAAGTTGCATGCAGCGAGAACCAAAGTATCCGTTTCTCCACACTTTCGGATGAATCCAAGGGTGCTATTTTCATGATCCAAATAGTCAACCCACTCAAACCCTCCATCCACATAGTCCCACTGGTAGAGTGCAGGCTCACTTCGATAAAAGTGATTGAGATCCTTGATCCACCGCTTCATTCCACTGTGGCTACTATCTTCAAGCAAGTGCCACTCTAAGGCTAAATCGTGGTTCCACTCGGTGGGCTGCGCAAATTCTTGCCCCATAAAAATCAGTTTTTTCCCTGAGTGGCTAAACATATATCCAAAGAGAAGCCTTAAATTGGCAAATTTCTGCCACCGATCTCCTGGCATTTTTTCAATCAGGGATTTTTTTTGGTGGACAACTTCGTCATGGGAAAAGCAAAGCATGTAATTTTCATGCTGAAAGTAGTGTCTGCTAAAAATTAAATCATTGTGGTGGTGTTTTCTGTAGATTGGATCTTTTTCCATATATTTCAAGGTGTCGTGCATCCACCCCATATTCCACTTCATCCCAAACCCCAGCCCTCCGATATCAACCGGTCTTGAAACCATTGGCCATGCAGAAGATTCTTCTGCAATCATCTGAACATTGGGGAAATGTTGATAAACAGCGGTATTGAGATTTCGGATGAAATCAACCGCCTCGAGATTTTCTCTTCCTCCATCTTTGTTTGGGTCCCACTCACCTTCGTTCCTGGCATAATCGAGATAAATCATCGAGGCGACAGCATCGACCCTAATCCCATCAGCGTGGTACTTGTCGAGCCAAAAAAAACAGCTGCTAATCAAAAAGCTTTGTACCTCATTGCGCCCATAATTGAAGATGAGGCTCCCCCACTGTGGGTGCTTAGATTTCTTTGGGTCTGCATGCTCATAAAGATAGGTTCCATCAAAAAAAGAAAGACCGTGTTCATCGGAGGGGAAATGGGCCGGTACCCAATCAAGCAACACACCAATCCCTTTTTGGTGGAGCTGATCGACCAAAAACATAAACTCCTGTGGCAATCCAAACCGCCGTGTCGAAGAGAAATAACCGACCGACTGATAGCCCCATGAGCCATAAAAGGGATGTTCCATAAGGGGGAGAAACTCCACATGGGTAAAGCCCATATCGACTACATAGTCTACTAGATCCTGTGCAAGCTCGCGGTAAGTCAAAAACCGGTGGTTTTCCTCCACCTTTTTTTTCCAAGATCCTAAGTGCACCTCGTAGATAGAAATTGGCTGATCAAGGCCATTTGCCCTATTTCCCTCCCTTTCCCAGTCTTGGTCTTTCCAGTCATAGTTTAAATCATGGACTATCGAAGCGGTAAAAGGGGGGAGCTCATTAAACACGGAAAAAGGATCAGCCTTGTCTACACTATAACCGTCGATATTCGAAATGATATGATATTTATATACAGCCCCTGTACCGAGTTGGGGAATGAACCCTTCCCAAATCCCCGAACCATCTTGCCTAAGAGATAACTGGTGGGTATCGACATTCCACTCATTGAAATCCCCAATTACGGAAACAGACTTCGCATTAGGGGCCCAAACGGCAAAAAGGGTACCAGTTGCACCTTCCCATTCCATCAGGTGGGAGCCGAGCTTTTCGTAAAGGGTATAGTGCCGCCCCTGCTTAAACAGATAGATATCTAAATCTGTGAGGAGAGACGCTCCATGAATCACATCAGCCATTTCTCGTGATCTTCAAAGAATTAGAGATCTTTGTCAATCTCCCCGCAAGTTTAGTCTATCCTAATCACTTCCAAAATTTTCAAGGGTATTTTATAAATAGATCAAGAGTAGAAGAACGAGAAGGTAGGGTTGTGTGAAGTACGCAAAAAGAGCGGATCCAGAGCTATGGGAAGAAGTGAAGAAAGAAGTCCTCGCCGGGGATAAGGGAGGAAATCCCGGTCAATGGTCGGCTCGTAAGGCCCAGCTAGCGGTCGCCATGTATAAAAAAGCAGGTGGTACGTATAAAGGGAAAAAATCCAAAGATAATGCCCTAAAAAAATGGACTGATGAAGACTGGGGGTATGTGGGTGAGCCTAAAAAAAGTCGTTATTTGCCCAAAAAAGCACGGGAAGCCCTAACCTCAGGTGAGAAAGCTGCGACAAGTAAGGCAAAAAATAAAGGGACTAAATCGGGGAAACAATTCGTCAAACAACCTAAGAAAATTGCAAAAAAAACTGCGAAATACCGGAAAGGCTAGTACTTTTACCTTGCAGAATCTTCCTTAAGGTTTTTGTGAAAAGCACTAGCCTCATTAGCAAGTATTGTTATCGGAATAAGGATTTATTCACTAACAGTTACAAAGCCTAGGACTGTTTTTATCGAGTTTTTCTTATTCCATTCTGCTTTCGCACTTTCACAAGTAATCCCCTTACCCATAGCCGCTCTGACCTCATAAACGCCTTGTTTTTTTGGAGCTAAGAGCTGGACTGTGGAGGAACCCTTCGAATCTTTGATTCCAAGAGAGCTAAAAGCACAGTCTTGGGGGCCAACTCCGTGTAATCCAATAATTAGATGGTGCAAATGGAGAGTCTCTAAATCTTCAGCATCTATTTCATAGTTGAAGAAGCAGGAGATGTGTTCGCCTGGTTTCGCAACAATGAATTTTTTTCCATTTTCGAATTTGAAATCGCTTATTTCAACTCCGTCGACTTGAATCTTATCAAGAACAAGCCCGGCATAGGGAACCTTGTTTAGACTCTCTATTGCATGGATTTGACTAGAGATAGAAAAAAGTGCAGTAGCCATGATAGTTAGAAATTTCATGTTCACTCCTTTGGTTGCATCGGGTTAATTCAGCTTTAGGCATATCAAAGAAGCTTCTTTCTGTCAAAAACAGACCACTCGATTGAAATAGCGAGTGAACACAATCGAATTCTTTTGCGTTCCCCTTTCAAAGGGTAGAAATTAATAAATTTCGGTGAGTATACAAAAAATATAGATCTTTAATGATTTTATTTTCCTGGATTTTACTGCTACTAGTTTAGATGAAATTTTTTTGGTATAATACTCTTCAATTTCCTGTTGCCAGCGACACAATATAAGGTCTACAGAGATGAAAGTTTGACAGACCTACTTGAAACGGTTGATGCAACTACACTTCTTCAATTTGAGGATCATAATCTTGCACTGAATAGAACCTATACTTACACAGTAGTCGCTAAAAATGGGGCTTTGTTTGTGGGCAAGGGGAGTCTAACCCTAACAACAGTGAAGTAAGACATCCTCTATTGGTAGAGCTTTAGCTGAGGACTCATTTTAGTTCATAGAGACCCTCATTGAGAATCATATTTCTTGGGTACTTTCCAACTATAAGACCTATAATTAGGATGGAATTTGAGCGTTAGTTACTTTTCTTGCAATTGCAATTGGGTACTTTTGTGATTAGCGGTTATATCGAAAAAGTTCCAGTAATTACTGTGATCGTTGCCACTTTTATATGACTTGACCAATCAATTACTCAAATACGTGGATAATGTATCCCAAATGTTCGATCAGGGTTCAAACCGATTTTGAACGCTCACAAGGACCATGTTCAGAAAGCTATTCAGTATCACTTCTTTTGAAAAAAAGCTTGCATTTTTGTAATGCAATTTCTTAAACTTTCCGCCAGTCAAATATTAGTCATGAGACTAACTGAACTCGAACCAAGAGGTTATAATGGAAACTAGTGCAATTCAAACTAATGATCGTATGCTGCCGACAGATCATAGTGCTATAGACATTTACAATATTGGCGTTACCGTTAAAGAAAAACCCCTATTTAAGGAAGTGCCGGCTTCTCAAAAATGTACGGCTGGTTGTACTAGTGGAACTTGTTCTGTAGGGACTTGCCACAACTGTCACAGTGACCTTATAAAAGTGTAAAGCTGTGTTGGCTTTTACTTTAATCGATTAAAAATTGAAGGGTTAGTGCATCCTTAGTCTAATAAACTAAAGTGTTCTAGCCCTTCTTAGTCTATTGAGTTTTTACAGCTAAAAGCATACTCTACTCTGCGTGAGATGAAGCTCAATTTTTTCAACACAACCAAAAAACTTTTTTCCTAGGGAGTTTATGACTTCGTTTATTTCTGATTCTCTATTCTACGATCTTGGACAAAAATTGAACGACCCCATTTCACTTAAAAATCTAGTTTGTAACTCTTTTAATAACTCTGACCTTTTATTTCCTGATAGTCCTTGGAATGATATTTCTCTTTGTTGTGGATATCCTAGTTTGTTGTTGTTGTCATCTGTTTTACGAAATAAAGGACTTGTTGATGAGAAGATTACTCATTCCTATGTACTAAAAATAAAGGAAATTTTAGAAACCGACGGCATTTTTGACTTGTCGCTGTTTAGCGGATTAAGTGGAGTTTGTTTCGCAATTCAACAAGCATCTTGTGGAGGTCCAGGCTATTCTCGAATGCTCGACAGCCTCCATACGCTACTATTTAAAAAAATAGACGCGGTTTATTTAGACCCTTTGAGAGCTAATCGAAAAAACCGAGATGCGACGTTTTCCAGCTTATATGATCCGATTCAAGGGATATCAGGCGTAGGTCGCTATCTTTTAGAGTACCCTTCTTTACCTAACTTCTCCTATTTTTTAGAGGAAATTATCAAAGCACTTGTGAATTTGAGCCTTCCAATGTCTTATCACGGGTACTCTATTCCTGGGTGGTACCTCTCTCCTAAAGACCCATTAAATTACCGAGAAAAGGATAGTTTGCATGGTAATTTTAACTTAGGACTTGCTCATGGTATTCCTGGGGTCTTAGCCTTTTTATCGATGGCTTACTTAAAAGGGGTTTACATTGAAGGGCTTAAAGATGCTTTGCAAAGAATTTCTCAGTGGATACGGGAAAAATCCTTTTTAGTTCACGGGATGATTCGATGGTCTACTTCAGTATCATGGGAAGAAGAAGTTGGAATAAAGCCGCTAAGCAATGATCCTTGTCGAGATGCTTGGTGTTATGGTGTTCCCGGAGTTGCAAGAAGCTTATTTCTTGCAGGTAAGGCTCTTCAAGATGACGATCTTAAAAACTTTGCAGCTACAGCATTTCGAGGTGTTTTTCTTCGCAGTAAGGAATCATGGGGTTTGCCTGGTCCAGCTTTATGCCATGGAGTTGCTGGGCTTCTTCTCATCACTGATCAGATGGCCAAAGAAAAAGGATGCGAAGACCTGTTGCCAAGGGTGAAGGAAACCCAAGAGATTCTCTGCTCTTTTTATCAAAAGGATTCTTTCTTAGGTTTTAAGGACCCTCAACCAACAAGTAAGGGAGAATATTTTGAAATTGATAATCCTGGATTTCTCGAGGGCACTACGGGAATAGTGTGCACCTTACTCTCCTTAACCGACCCTACACTCCAATGGCATTTGCCAATGTTAATATGACTCCTTCTCTTTTTCAAGCTGCACCTTTTTACTTTCTCCGTACTCCAATATGGTCTATAGAAGATTATAATCGTATTATGAGTAACCCGGCATGGATTGAATCAGTCTTCCATCTCTATGAATCTGACCAGCTGTTGCGCGAGGCAATTTCTATCGCATCTCCTCCCCTGTATTCTTTATTAGAACAAAAACCAATTAAGAATGCCGAGGAAGTAGCTGCTAGCTTGCTTAATTATATTATTCGAATGTCAACACGTCCAACACCATTTGGCTTGTTTTCAGCTGTTGCAACAGGCTCATGGGGGAAAAAAACAAGCATGTTTTTTGATTTGCAAAAGATTGAAAAGCGTGCAAGACCTGATATGGAATGGCTTTTTTCATTTACGCAGAAATTATACCAGAAAAGATCTCCTTCTTTTTCTTCCTTGGAGGTTTATACTAATCCTTTAGTTTGCCGTATAGGAGAAAGGTACTTCCTTTCCTACCTACAACACGTAGCTCGAAAAGGGAAAAATTTTTCCACCTCAACATCTATTCGTGCGAATAAGCTGACAGAAAGCATTTGTGACATAGCAAAAGAGCCTATTAAAATTGAGAATTTGTGGCATAAATTAAAAGAGATATTACCTTTCCTCGATAAAGAAAAAACAGAGGAAGTACTGATATCTTTACTAGAGCAACAAATTCTTTTTCCTGCTGCTCTCCCTTCTCTTTTGAGTAGGTCTCCTTTTAATGACTTTCTCCACAAATGCCCAGAAGCTTCAACCCTCATACCACTCGATCGAAAAATTTCGGAATACAATCAGACCTCAGTGGGCAAAGGAGAAGAAATTCTTAAGCAAATCCAACAAGATATGGATCCTATTGCAAGTTCCAGAACTTTTCTACAAGTCGATACGGTGTATAAGGCCGAATCTCTTCAGCTATCTAAAAGTATTTCACAAGAATTAGAAAAGAGCCTCGACATTCTTTGGAAAATTTCGGCAGCACGTGCTTCTTTCAGCTCCCTAAGTATCTATCATAAGAAATTTGTCGAAAAGTATGGAGTTCATCAAACAGTTCCTATTATGGATCTGATCAGTGAAGAGAAAGGGATAGGACCTCTAGACAAAATTCAGGCTCAAGAAAGTAAGCCCTCAGTATTTTCTGAAAAATGGGAGAAGTGGTTACACGAAAAGTGGCAAGCCTGTTTGCATGAGAAGAACCAGGAGATTGTTCTCACACAGGGCGAGATAGATCATTTGTTGGATCTTGCTCAAGTAAAGCTGCCAAATCCAAAAAATGCACTCCTCTCGATGGATGTTTTTTGTAAAATAATTGCCAATTCTCAAGAAGACATCGATGAAGGAAGATTTCAAATCCTTTTTTATGAGCAAACATGGCAGGCAGGTGCTACGATGGGAAGGTTTTTAGACATGCTTGGCCGAGATATAGAAAAAGATCTAGGTCAACTTCTACGTGAGGAGGAACAGTTAGACCAGTCTGTTCTTTTTTCTGAGCTTTCATATTGGCCATCCGAAGTTCGGATGGCTAATGTTACTGCCCATCCCCCTCTACGGTCTTATCATCTTGATTTTCAGGGAATGTCCACTCCTTCATCGCTCTCGTTAGACAACATTTATGTTGGAGCTTCAAGCAAAAGATTATATTTAACCACTAGGGAAGGAAAATCGGAGCTTGTCTTTTGCCAAGGGAATATGCTGAATCTCGTTCTTGCACCCCCTGTTTTACAGTTGATCGACAAAATTTCACTTTCTCGGTATCAGCTTCCATATCCTTTTTCTTTTGGATCATTGCAAAAGGACGCGGTTTATTTACCACGAGTCCGCTTCAATAAAACAATTTTATCTCCATCGCAATGGGCCCTAAATTCTGATTGTATCGAAAAGGGCAAGATATCTTCTATTATTTCTCAATTTACAGCATGGGCTGATAAGTGGAATTTACCCACAAGATTTTTCCTTGTCCGATTTGACCAGTCTTTATTAATGGATCGTTCCTATCCGAGACACCTGAAGGAAATAGCCCTTAAGCTTCGCAAAGGTGAATCTCTCCGGTTTTTCGAAGAGATCCCTCAATCATGGTTTAAAAGTTCCCGGGGAGCACATTTAGCTGAAATAGTGGTTCCTTTCTTGAAAAACTCCCTCTATACAAAAGAACAGAAAGATCTTATCCCTATTCCCCATCGCTCTTTTCCAACCCAAAAGCGATTAAAGTTGCCTGGAAGCGAGTGGGTTTCTATCAAGTTGTATATGGACGAAGAAACTGATTACTTTCTCGTGAATTATTTGGATTTATTTATCCAAAGTCTTACAGATAAAATGCAAATTACTAGCTGGTTTTTTCTCCGTTACGCAGATCCGGATCTCCACTTGCGCCTACGTGTAAAACTTAAATCTACAAACCAATTGAATTACTTTTTGTTGCTCTTAGAAAAAAATGCAATGTCTTGGGTAGAATCAGGTCTGATCAAAAACATGATTTTATCAAGTTATGAGAGAGAAATTGAACGATATGGGGGCATAAATTCAATTGAATTCGCGGAAGCTATTTTTTGCGCGGATTCCTCTGTAACTCTTTTACTTCTCAAGTCACAATTAGATAAGCGACTTGACTGCCATGAGTCGGTTTTATATGCATTTAGCATCATTTCTTTTTTAAATGATTTTGGGTTAAGTCACGCTGAAATGACTTCACTACTCGGATTTGAAGGGGAAGACAAGTCTGAGTTGCAAGCGTTTCGGGAACATAGAACGAGTCTAATCGCGCTAATTAATCAAGAAGATCCTACATCTATCGAACAACAATTAATGCATGAGGCTTCATATTTACGTCGCCAAGTGCATAACCAATTTCTACAAAGTTATCAAAAAAATTACTCTACTAGTTTATTCGATATTTACACTAGTCTGATACACATGCATTGTAACCGTTTGGGGTGTGATTCAAAATCAGAAGCACGCGCTAGATTATATGCGCGTCATGCTTTGCTGTATCTACAAAACAAAGCCGCTGCCACAAAGGCCTACCAAAAAGGAAGAATTAAATCTATTCAAGCACAATGATTATAGTTGTATCTAAAGATCTGGCTAGTCGCTAGAGATATTTAATCACTCAATGCAATACTCAATTTTCACTGACTTTCAGTGAGATTTTGTTTTATTGAATAATTCAAAACTATTTGGAAATGCACTGGCGCAGTTCGTATGATGAGCAGGTCCTATTTCTTTACCAAGCCCATCTCTAAAAAGTTATACTATATCATTGTTGCTCAGGATCAACTAACTATTCGCAAGTATTTCTGCTTCTTCCCTACTGAGGGCTAATATTTTTTGTGCTTGGAAAGACAAAAGGTCAACTGCTGTTATGTCGAGGCCATTTGCGCAACAAAAAGAAGCAACATCATTAAATGTTTTGGCATTCAGAAGCTTCTCTTTAAGTTGAGGTTCCTGTTTCACCGACTCAATAAATCTGTTAATCCTTTTTGCATTATCCGTTGTGGAAATTGGGTTCGGGAGTTCGATTATCCAGTATCCAGCTCTATCAAGAAAGTTTCCCCCTCCACGCCCCCATTGGGCTCCTGTTTTTGGCTTTAAACCAGAGGTAAGACGTTTCATATCTTCGGGGTGTTCTTCCGAAATTGCTAAAACCCGACCAGCTTGCGCTTGAACGACTTCTGAGGCTCGTATATTGAATCCAAATTGATTGGCAATAACGGCAACTTCTGAAATTTTTTTAGTTTCATAGAGTTGTTGCTGCAGCTTCTCATTATTAGTAATGACTGTAAAAAATGCTTTTAATTCATCGGACATAACAAATGACTTTGGATAATATTTAATATTTTCCATGTTTTATCCTTTGTTTAGATTGTTGCCCGCCAAGGTGGGGGGAACCCTGACTATTCAAGTAGGTCTGTGTTTTCATGATCTCTATAGGCAGATATAACTCTTTTCTTTGGTTATGCTACTGTGATTTGCATATTCTTTCTATGAACTATGTAAGGGTAGATTGCAATTCCGATGTCTTTTGGTTGGAGTTGCTCTATAATCCCACGTTTACCGCCGCGAGATCGAATTGAACAGTGTTCTTGGGAGGGTAGTGAATGTTGAGAATGGAGGCGTATTACTGTCCCATCTGTGTCTTACGGAGCAGATTAGAGGGGGCGTTCCTAGGTGGTGGTTTTGAGGAGAATTACTCTATGAAAAATGGGGGCGGCTCGACGCATTCAGAACTTTTGATTGGAAGTCTTTTTTAACTGTTTTAGAAAAATTTCATATTTTCTCTTTTGACCTTCCCTTATCGACCATTTTTTAATTTCATATAAGTCCACTTTTTCAGGAATTTCTTGGCAAATGGTTATTGCTTGCATTAGTCCTTGTTGGTCACCCCAATGATAATAACTTGCTAGTCGGTCTTTAACGCTATCCGTTGGGGTTAACATTTTGATAGTTCCAAGCGATGTCTTATGATATTCATATGTATGAATAGGTTCATTTCCGATAGTTACAGGTGGAGATACAAATTCAATATAATACTCGCAGTCACTATTCTGAAAATACCGCTTCTTTTTTGTAAAATTCAACTCTTTCAAGGCTTTTGTTACTTTTTTCATATCTTCATAAGTGACAAAATTTAAATCATAGGATTGATAGCGATTGTGAGAGTAAATCGATACATACCCACCTCCGACCAAAATAGAGTCAATGCCATGTTCTTGCAGTTTCTGAGATACGATGGCTGCCAGCTGTTCGATAGAGATGTTTTTAAAATTCATAAAGGCTTGCCTCGTCTACGGGGGCGTTGACGAACCTTTTTTTCGTAATAACGATCCTTAAGTTCTTGAGGTAAAAATAAATAAGCTCTTTCTAAAAATCCTTTAAGTTCTTTTAGAAATGGATATCTGGGATTAAATTGATAGACTCTGGTTTTTCCTTTTAAAAAACTTACAACAATACCCCCAGCTTCTAACCTATCTAGAGCTTTTTGAAATGGGGATAAGGCTTGTCCGAAGTTTGATGCAAGGAAACTGCCTTAACATGTCTCGTTGATTTAGAGGTAAAACAGAACCTTTTCAATGTTTTTGCTTCCAAAAATTGACTCGAGCATATCACCTCTTTTATGGGTTATATAACCTATATTATAGGTTGGTTAAATTTAAAGAAAATATCAGAATGAAAATTTTAACACATTGAATTTAGGGGGGGTATGGGGGCGGTTGGACTCGAACCAACGGAGACCGAAGTCGAGGGATTTACAGTCCCTTGCAATTGCCGCTATGCGACACCCCCTAAAGAAATGCTGGCGAAAGGAATTGAACCCTCAACCGTCCGATTACAAGTCGGGTGCTCTACCAATTGAGCTACACCAGCAAAGATGGAACCGAATTCTAGCAAAAGAGTTCTTTGGACTCAAGAGTTTTGGAAATTTTCCTCAGGACGGGGTCTATTTGGGTCGTAGGGGAGTACTTCTATAGACCTCTCAATCTGGCATCGGTTTTCATGGGGGATGTCGAGATTGATGAGCTCAAAGTTATCATGAATCCCTTTAACCGATACGATCCGGTCTCCGAGAGCCCAATGGAATAGGGTTCTTTTGTTGAAGTCGTATTGTAGCTCCCATTTAGTTCCATCGCTGAGGACGATAAGGCCATTTTGATTGTTATACTCTTTGATTGAGGGAAAAAGGAGGTAGGAGTCGAAGGAGAGAGAGACCATTGGGTTGAAGTGGGGTTTATCGAGATTTTGCATGCAAAATCCTGGGTGGTTGACAATTCGGATGATTACCTTGTCTCCGGGAGCCCATTTGCGGAGATAGTTTTCGCTATAGTTGTCTGAAATCCACTTCCATGTTGAACCATCTGAAAGTTCAATCAGACCTATCGTGGTGCCGAGCTGGGTCCTATAGGTGATATCAGAGATTGTTCGAGAAAGCCCCTGAGAGAAGAGGGTTGATGTAAAAAAAAGAAGGGTAATAAGCCATTTCATATGTCGGGAATATACAAGGGAAGGCGTTTTTCGACTAGGGAAAAGCTATTTGGTTTTTTCATACCGTTTTTGGGCTTCTTTTCTAGCATCAGCGTGATCAACGATAGGCAATGGGTAGGTTTTTCCGAGGGTGATCCCTGCTCCTCTAAGAATGTCTTCGGGTGCTTCCCATGGGGTATGAATCCATTTAGTCTCGAGAGTTGCAATTTCTGGGATCCATTTTCGGATGAAGTCTCCCTCGGGATCAAATTTTTTACTCTGCAAAATGGGGTTGAAAATACGAAAATAGGGGGCTGCGTCGGGGCCGCTGCCCGCTACCCACTGCCAGCCAAGAGTGTTGTTCCCTTTATCGGCATCGACAAGGGTATCCCAGAACCACTTTTCTCCTTCAATCCAATGGATGAATAGGTCTTTGATCAAAAAGGAGGCTACAATCATTCGCAGCCGGTTGTGCATCCAGCCCGTTTCCCAAAGTTGCCGCATCGCAGCGTCGATGATTGGATATCCTGTTTGGCCTCGTTTCCACTTTTCTAGTTGGTCTGGATCATTGTCCCACTTAAATTTATCAAATTTTGGATTCCAGTTGTTTTTTACAGAATCGGGGAAGTGATAGATGAAGTAGGTGCCAAATTCCCTCCATAGAAGTTGTTTTTGGAAAGTAGGACTTTTTTTCGCGGCTGTCCACGCTTCAAAAGGAGAGATTTCCCCAAAGTGTAAATGAGGAGAGAGCTTTGAGGTCCCCTCCTTCATCGGGAAATCCCGGTCGTGCTGATAGGTCTCAACTGCTTTGGATACGAAGGTATTCAGAAGCTTTATGGCACCTTTTCTTCCAGGTTCCCAGTAGGGGTCTAATTTTTTCATCCAATGCTCTTCTTCAAAAAAAGAATCAGATCGGAGATTTTTCACCCCTTGAATTTTTTTTGGAGATGGGGAGTGCTCAGGTATCTCTATCTCTTTGATACAAGCTTTTGAAAAAGGAGTGAAGACTCGGTAGGGATGGCCTGAGCTTACTTCGATCGATTTCGGATTGATCAGGTGGTTGCTGTTGTAGAGTTTACACTGAATATTTTGCTCTTTTAGAAAAGTTTTCACCTTTTGTTGAATAGCTAGAATATTTGGTTCAAAGCGAATGTTCCAATAGATGTTTTTCGCTCCTGTTTTTTCGATCAATTCCTTGAGAATATCGAGAGGGTCACCGGTTCTGATCAAGAGTTGGCACCCTTTTTCTTCGTAAGTACCTTTTAGTTTTTCTAAACTTTTATGGAGCCACCAAAGGCTTGCCTCTCCCAAAGATTCTTTCGGATTATGGATATACACCGGAAGGAGATGAGTGTTATCTCTAACTGCTTCTAGAACGGCAGGATTTTCTTCAATACGGAGATCTCTCTGGTGCCAGATGATTCCAGTCATAAAATTTTCCCGCCGGCTTCGCGGATCAATTTCGCTCCCAAGCCTTTGAAGATCACAATATGGATTGGGTAGAGAATAAGCCAGTAGAGCCTGCCGAAAAGTCCTTTAGGGCGGAAGGTAGCAATTTGGTACAAGATCCAATTCGAGTCGTGGCGCTCAATTCGGAATTCAAGCCACGCCTCACCGGGTAACTTCATTTCGGCATAAAGCAAAAAACGGCGTTTTTTTTCATCAGTTAGAAGGACTCGCCAAAAGTCAAGGGCATCGCCTGGGCGGGGTTTTTTACGAGCCGTTTTGCCTCTACGCAGGCCCGTTCCCCCAACGATTCTATCGATGATCCCACGAATTTCCCATGCCCAGTTCATGTAATAGCCGTTGCTGCCCCCGATGGTGAATACTTTTTCAAGGACTAGGTCGGGATCACCTGAGAAGGGGTAGGAGGTGGTCTGGGAGAAACAGCCAAATTTAGGGACCTCAACAAAGGTGTCGTATTCGTTTGGAAGATCGCTTGCAGCCCAAGAGTCTCTCCAAGATGAGAGGACTTCATTTTGTTGAATCTTTTGAAATGCGTTTTCGAGAGCTTCTTCGTAAGTAAGGCACTTCTTTGGGAAGAGTTCATCGATTGAGAAATCGGTTTTAACCGAGTCGTTTTTTAAGCTGTCGATGAGAGAGCGGGCTAGGTAGTAGTTCGTACTTGTGATGAAAATAAGCCAATAGGAGGAGATTTTAGGGGTCAGAACAGGGACAGGAATTAAGAAGCGCTTTAGCTTCCGAAACTTCGCAAATCGAAGGAGCATATCCTTGTAGCTGATCGCCTCAGGCCCCCCTATTTCAAATAGGCGGTTAATACAGTTTTTATGGCCCAGAACGTCGATTAAGTAGTTTAAAACATCGGCAACGGCGATGGGTTGACATTTGTTCTTCACCCATCTCGGTGCGATCATGAGGGGGAGTTTTTCGACAAGGTCCCGTATCATCTCGAAAGATGCACTTCCCGAACCGATGATGATACTAGCTCTAAGGGCTGTGAGAGGGACTTTTCCTTGGCGGAAAATGGTTTCGACTTCAAGTCGAGACGAGAGATGCTCAGAGAGTTCAGCCTCACTTGCAAGTCCACTTAAGTAGATGAGCTGTTTGCAATTTGTTTTGCTTATTGCGGCAGAGAAGTTGAGTGCGGATGTTCGATCCCGATTGGCGAAAAGTTTTGGGTCGTCGCTCATCGCATGGACAAGGTAGTAGGCTGCGTCGATATCTTCGGGAATCGAATGGAGGGTTTTAGCATCTAGGAGGTCTGCCTGAATGACTTCGACATTCGCATTCGAGGGAATTTTTAATCGTTTTGGATTGCGTACCAGAGCGACGACATGGTGTCCTTTTTCAACCAAAAGGGGAAGAAGGCGTGTTCCAATATAGCCGTTTGCTCCGGTGAGTAGTACTTTCATATTCTCTTTATTAACATAAAAGCTTGAACGTTCGCAATCATTTGTATATAGATTAAGAAATGAGAGAAGATCCTACATACAAGAAACGCTTTGGAATTTCCACACCGATCCGCTACATGCACAATGTAGTGGTCGACCCCAGAGCTAAAGAGAGCTATAATAGAGCGTGGAAAAAATTTAACAAAGAAAATGAGCAATTCGGGTCGGTCCTTCGGAGAAAACGGTTTGATTCTTTTTTAAAGAAGATCGAAAAGCTTGGTGATGACCTTCTCTACACAAAAAGGGTGGAGATTCGCTTCATCAGTAAAGCAGTTGGGTATGGGGTCTTCGCAAAAGAAAATATCGCTCCCTATAGTATTCTCAATCTCTATGCTGGTATCTTAAAAAAAGATGCAGATATCGCCTCAAACAACGACAGCACCTTTATGTTTACCGATTTTGGCAAGTTTTCTATTGATGCTCAGAAGCAGGGGAACTGGTGTCGTTTCATGAATCACTGCGCTGATAGGGATCCCAAAACGAATGTTGTCGCTTGGGAGCATTACTCAGAGTGGGGGCCTAGAATTATCTTCACTGCATCGAATAAGGGGATCAAAAAAGGCTCACAACTTCTCTATAGCTATGGAGATAGTTATTGGGAAGAAGATGGGTTCTTAGAACTTTGAGGAGCTTTTTATGAACGTTGTCTTTGTCATTCTTGCATTTGCTGTTTTTTTTCTCCACTGGGGTTTTCAAAAGAAAAGGCCTAAAAAAACAGTTGAGCTTCTTCTTGGCTATCTAATGCTCTTTGGTCTTGGATTTTCAGGAGTTGGTGGATTTGTTGCCCATGTGTTTTTTTCAGAGCGGACAGCAAAACTCATCGGATGGGCCTCAGGGAGTCCTTTTCAGTTCGAAGTGGGGATAGCAAACCTTTCTTTCGGGATTTTAGCTATTTTGAGTTTTTGGTTACGGGGCAGTTTCCTTTTTGCAGCTCTTTTAGGAAACGTAATCTGGTTATGGGGCGATGCCATTGGGCATATTCGCAATATGATGGAGACGGGAAATTTCGCTTCTGGAAATGCTGGGATCTACTTTTGGTGGGATGTCCTTTTCCCTATCCTCCTAGGCATCATCTATTGGATCCGGTCCAAATACCAACTTTCAAATAACTAACCCCTTTTTAGAAATCAATTCGAAAACGGACGGTTAGCCCTCCATACATGAGATTGCTCGATGTCTCTTCTAGTTCCCCATACCCTGTGAGGGTGGGTAGGGTGTTATTTTGCTGTATAGAGAAGGGGGAGCCCCCTTTGTAGCGCTGGTTAAATTCAAACCAGATGTGCTGTTCCCATCCAATGTCGAGAGCTGTTCTAAAGCTCTCGCAGCACCACGACCGATCCCACCGCATTCCTATCCCTAAATCAAGGATTGGGGTGAGTTGAAAAGTGTCACTGCTACTATCGTTTTTATAGTTGATCCGCTCGCCCAAGAAGGTTTGCGTTTCTTTATACCGCTCATTTTTCTTGAGCTTCATTTTGCCCCAGATTAAGGATGCTTCAATATTTGCAAAGAGGCTGTAGTTGGAAGAGAAGTACCAGTTTGGCTGGAGCCCCCCAATGAGGCCAACACCCCAGTAGGTGTTGCTAAAGCGATCTTTAAACGTTACATCCGTATGGCCTGTAATATTGTCTGAATAGTTTCTGTAAGACCTGGTTTCAAACTCGGTTTTTGTCCAAGAGGCGCGGATGCCCGTATAGGAACGGAGGTTGAAACAAGGGCTAAAGCAGAAGCTTTTCCCGATCTCAAAGTCGATGTTGTTGTATCTAAAACACCATTTTGCGCATAGTTTATTGAAGATGAAGGGGAGGTTTTCTTCATCATCTACCATCGAACTAAACGAAGGATTAATCCAGGGGTTTAAAAGCCCTGATTGGGCAAATCCTGGAAAAGCCTTAATAGCCCCCAGGCTAAACCCGGGAATCCTTGCTGTTTCGTGGACCGAGTTGGCAAAATAGGTCCAGACGAGGAAAAAATCCCATCCATCTGAGTCTATTGTCCATCCTCTACCAACACGGACACCAGGTTCCCAATCGGTGTCAAAGCTCAGAGATGTTTTAGGAGCAAAAACAAACGTAGCGGTCGAATCATTCTCACCATCGAGAAGTTGATTGACTACTTTGAATTTTTGCCCGTAGATGAGCTTAGTTTCTTTTGCGTACCAATACAAAAAATCAACTGAGATAAAGCTATCCCACAGCGACGTAGGACAGCATACCTCTTCTTCGGCACACGCAATTTCCGGAGCACAGTCAGTGTAATGCTGATAGGCCGGCTTCGGAGGGGGGTGGTGCTGAGAGGGAGGTTGCTGGGTGCAAGCTGGACACATGCAATGATGTCCATACGTTGACGCTACTGCTCTTGCTTGGTTGCAAGAGTGACAGTGACACCCGTGCACAGCAGCTGGTGCAGGGGTATAGGAATAAGATGCGCCAGCACACGCTGGGCAATTACATCCGTGCACATAGAGGGGTGCAGGAGTGTGGGGAATAGACGCGCCAGCATGTGCTGGGCAATTGTTATGATTTGAATGAGGGGTATGTTGAGGAGTGCACGCCGCGCAATTGCAATCTTGCTCAGCGGGAGAGGATGGGTAGCTATTTTCTTCTGAGCAATCAGGGCAGTCACACTCATTGATTGAGCTAGATTTGTCGGCTCTAGGTGTTTTGGTGCAGTTTGAACAATCGCATTGATAGCCACACTGCGATGTGGGAATTTTTGGGATTGGTCTTTCTGTCACCTCAGAGCAATGAACCGCTTTGACTATTTCCTTTTCAGAGCTCTCCTGGTTGATAAACTTCTTTGGAATCAGGAAATATTTTTTCACTAATAGATGTAGGTGTTTTTGAAGAGAAGAGTTCGATGTTTCATTTGGGGTTGACGATTCATGGGCATGCATAAGCCCAGTAGATAAAATGAGGGTAATAGCTAATAGGCGTTTGTCCACCAAAAGCTTCCAGTCGAGTGTTAAAATATAAAATAATTCCTTAACCTTTTGATAGATCTAAAAATAATTTTACACAAGGGAAAACACTAGAAATCTAGACGTGCTCGAATGACTAATCCACCAAATCCAATTGAGTGATTGGTGCAAAAGTAGGAATAAAGTCCTCCCGAGGAAGAGGATGTTGCTTGGATTCGGTAGTTTAGATCGAGCCAAGAATGGTGTTCCCAGCCAAGATCAAAGCTTGTCCGATAGCGGTTTTTGCAGTAAGTGTTTTCATAGCGAAGACCAAGACCGATATCGAAAATAGCTTGCATTTGTGAGAAGCATGAAGTTGATGTAACAGAAAAGCGGCTGGTAACTTCGCCTGTGTCAGCAAGGGCTTGAAGTGACTTGGCTTTGTGTTTGAAACTATACTCCCCCCATAGAAGGGCAAAGTCAACCGTTCCATAAAGACCAAAGCAGGGGCTAAAGTACCACATCGGTTGGATCCCGGCGCAGATTCCCACTCCCCAGAAGGTGTTATCTAAGGTGTCTTTTGCTTTAGCGTTGATGATGTTGTCTCCAAAGCTCCCTTGGGTCCTTCCTGAATGTAATTTCAAGACCGTCTCAGTCCATGCTCCTCTGATGGCAATATAGGGGCGTGTGTTGAAACAAGGACTCAGCCAGTACCGCCTCCCAAGTTCAAGGTCTGCTTGGTTTAGGGTAAAAGCCCACTTTGCCCTAATTGTGTCAAACGCTGGGTAGAGGGATGGGTTAAGGAGCCAGGGGGTGGATAATGACTGAACACCCAGAATAGACAGGTCTTCAAAAGGGGATACAGAAGAGGTGTCTTTTTCATCGCTCCGGAAATAGGTCCAGTTTAGGTAGATGTCCCATCCATCGTGGGCGAGATTGGACCCAATCCCAATACGGGCCCCCGGATTCCATCCTACTCCAACATACTCCAAGCTTGTAATGGCTGGAAACGTTGAAGTGGAGGAAAAACCGGTCGTTGAGGCTTTGGCTGCATAGACAGTCCGCAATCGCATTGAAGATCATAGTATTGTGGGGGATAGCAGCAAACTTCAACGCAGTCGGATGGATTCAAGGCCCCTTTTTCTTCAGCAATGATTGTATTGCTTGCTGTTATGGTTAATAATAAAAATCTATAGTTCATTTAACCAAGCTTCCATTTTTGTTATTATTAGTTAATTTTTTTATTAAAATCAATAATTTCTAAGATCAATAAATAGTGGTGAAAAATACTTCATATTATTTAAACTGACCCTTTTTAAGTGAGGTGAACGATGTTTCAAACAATTTCACTAAAATTTGTCTTCTTTCTTTTTATACTAACATCTTCAATTTCAGGTGTTTCTAATCAAACTAACGCCTCTCCCAGCTTCATGGCCCAGCTGACCGAACAAATTCGAGATTCGGCAAATCAATACATTTCTCTTTCAAGGCATAAGGAAGTTGCTGAAATTTTAGAGAGCCTTGAAAAAAAATCGGTCTACATTGAACAGGGGAGTGATGACCTCCGCGTCAAATTCAAAACCCTTCAGGGAGCTATCGAACAAGTTTTGGCAACTGCAAAAGAAGAAGGGTTAATCCGGAAAGTGGTGGGTGTGATTCATACTCCCACACCGACAACCCCTCTCTGCACTCCTCTTGAAGAGGTTGACGACACCCTTACTTCTCCTTCGATTCGGGGTAATAAAGAAAAACTTTCTACGATTCAAACCCGTGCCCAAGCTCTAAGAGATTACTTAGGCAAAGGGGGGATATTATACGTTGCTTACCCTAAAGCCGGATTGTTAAAAAGAACCGATCTTCAAAGAGAACTTTACTTAGAGCAGGTCAGGAAATATCCCGAAAAGCTCTTTGATTCTCCTATGCCGATAAAGGAGATGGATCCTGAACTGATTGGTGCATTCTATTTATTCGAAGACCAGGAAGGGGTTCTCTATGCCTTTTCTATTAAAGCCAAGCAATCGTTTGACCCTTCTGAATACTCCGAATGGGGGATATGGCTCGGAGAACTGTCGACCCCTGTCGTTCAAGAGAGGATTAGAAAAGTTCACCACTACCTCCATTCGATTGGGGGACCTAATCTCAATCGGGAATTCTCTCTATGCTCCCCAATGTAGTTTCTCATGAAGTTTTCAACCAGGCAAAATGGAGAAAAAAAGTTCTTCTTATGCTAAGAAAAAAAAGCTTTCGCAAGCGGTTTTTTCTAAGCGGTTTTTTTCTCGACCAAATTATGGTAGATTCACCTATTCGAAAGATGAAGCTCGATGAGCTTGTCGATCATCCCAGAGTTTGCCTTGAAAATTTCACATCGCGAAACGGAAACATCTCTTCTGAGGAGATTTTAGTCATCTCTTCTCTCATTGCTGATCGGATGCCCAGTAGGATTTTAGAGATAGGTACCTTTGATGGAAATACGACCCTTCAAATGGCACTAAATGCTCCGGACAATGCAAAGATATACACCCTCGATCTCCCTAGAGATGAAGTTGCAACAAAAGAGCCTGTTTTAGAGAGTGATCTCCTATTCATTCAAGATAGGGAAAAACACTGCAGGAAATTTGAAAATACTCGTGTTGCACACAAAATAAAGGAGTGTTTTGGAGACTCGACCAGTTACGACTTTTCTGAGCTTACAAAAGAGGGGCTCCTCGATTTGATTTTCATAGATGGTGGCCATAGCTACCAGTGTGTAAAAAGCGATACAGACAATGCCCTAAAGATTCTATCGGATAACGGAGTCATCCTCTGGCATGATTTTACCCCATTTTTTGGGGGTGTCTATCAATTTTTGTGTGAACTCTCAAAAGAGATTCCCCTCATCCATATCGAGGGGACAAACCTAGTGCTCTACATGCGTAGGGGTTGATTGAAGAATTAGCAAAACCTGCTGTAAGATTTTATCTTTTGACTGGCTAGAATCAATCTGATGCAGGATATTTTGGTTCTGATAAAAATTGATTAGAGGAGCTGTTTTCTCGTGGTAGACAAGAAGGCGATTTTGGACCACTTCCTCTGTGTCATCGCTTCGGTGGTAGAGCTCTCCATCACAATGATCACACTTTCCGGTTTCTTTTGGTGGAGAAAAGCTTAGGTGGTAAGGTCTTTGGCACTCTTTGCAAATCTCCCTTTTTGTGATTCTCTCGATAATGATATCGTCTGAGACCGAAAAATTGATAGCGACAGTGTTCGTGCTTTCGAGGCGTTTTTGGAGTGTTTCTGCCTGGGCTAGGTTTCTAGGGAATCCATCGAGGATATACCCCCTTTTACAGTCGGGTTCTTCTACGCGGGCAAAAAGCATTTGAAAGATCAAATCATCTGAAACAAGAGCCCCTTGATCCATAGCAATTTTCGCTTGGATACCGAGGGCTGTTCCTCTCTTAATGTTTTCTCTGAGGAGATCGCCAGTTGAGATATGGGCCAGGCCTACAGTTTCTTTGATGAGAGCTGCTTGGGAGCCCTTCCCGGCACCGGGAGGACCGAGTAAAATAATAACTTGCGTCTCACTCGCTTGGTTATTTGGCATAAATAGATCGTTCATAGGGAAATACTAGCAGAAAATCGATTTCTTTTCCAAATTCCTCTCATTTGGTATGGTCGTTTTTATGAAAAAATTTCTCCTTATTTTAGTTAGTCCTTTTGTATCCCTATTCTCTGAGTGCGATTTTTCTCAGTTCGATCGTTTTCAAGACAAGTGGACAAGAGAGGAGATCGAGCATAAGCTCGGAACGTATCTCCAAAAAGATGGTCGCGTATCTAGCTTTTTTACTCTTTCTGATCAGGCCTTTGTCCTCTATGACGCACCAGATACGCAAAAAGAGAGGAGTGTTGAGTATACACTTCGGCTAGCACCAAAAAAAGAAAGGAGGGTTCTTGAGCAAAAAAAGCGAGGGAATTTAGTTGGGGTTAAAGTTGCACTAGATCCCGGTCACTTTGGAGGGCCCTACTCTCGGCTTGAGCAGCGATTTATAGATATTCCCCCTTCGCTGGACAGGGCTGAACACATTCAGTTCGATGAAGGTACAATCAACCTTCTCACAGCCCTCTACTTGAAAGTACTTCTCGAAAAAGAAGGGGCGATCGTCATGATCACAAGAGATCAAATCGGAAAAGGGGTGTACAAGGAGGATTTTTTCGACTGGCTAAAAAATTGTCCCTCCCTTTGGGCAAAAGAAGGCTCACTGATGACTCTCTTCAGAAAGTACTATTATCCTTTAGATCTATGTGCAAGAGCTGAGAAAATCAACGCTTTCGATCCTGAATTGACGCTCATCCTCCACTATAATGCACACCACATTGAGGAGGTCTATTCTTCGAATAACTGTGTTGCATCCCACAACTATAACATGGTATTCATCCCCGGTGCCTTTTGCAGAAATGAGCTGGCGATGCAAGAAAGCAGATTCGAATTTTTACGACTCTTGGTCTCTGAAGATTTAGAAAATTCCTTAAAACTTAGCTCGTCTATTCTGCAAGAGCTCAGTCATTCTCTTAAGGTTCCCACAGTCTCTCCTTCTGATGGAGCTCGATACCTCAACAATGTCTGTCTCAAAGTTGGGGAGGGGATTTACTCTCGCAATTTGGCCCTTACCCGCTTAATACACAGCCCTGTTTGCTATGGAGAAACCCTGGTGCAAAACAACATCGATGAGTGTCAAAATCTCAACCGGACCGATTTTATCATCGGAGGGCAGAAATGCTCTTCAAGGGTGAAACAGGTCGCAGAAGCCTATTTCGAAGGGATCAAGCGCTATCTAGTCGTTGAATAAACGATCAATCAAGATGGAAATCATCGTGATTGCGGATCAGGCGATTCCAAATTTTTCCAGTCGAGTTTGTCAGGATGAAGTGGTTTTTTTTCAAAAAAACACTGGCAGCATTTGAGGTACTTTATGCATATTGATTGTCAATTAATTTTGAAATAGAGGTTGAAGTTGAAAAGGTTTTTTCGCCGCTGGCTGCTCATTGTTATTTTACTCAGCACAAAAAATATGCATTCTGCAATCGGACTATTCAGAGTTCCCATAATCTTGATGGATGGAACCGGATCTGCTTATGTGAACAACACGTTTGATGGGAATATTAGTGTTATAGAAATATCCTCCAACAAAGTTCTTGCTACAATTACAATATCTCCTAGCAATACGTCTAATTCCGCCGGTTCTGTAGCATTAACACCCGATGCGACAAAGCTCTATGCAAGTACTTCTTTTACATCAAACACCTATATTTCGGTGATTGATACCTCTACTAATTTGGTCACCTCCCAAATACCCATTACAAATCCTAAGGGTGTTAAAGTAACCAATAACGGAGAGTATTTATTTGTTGCTAATCCGTTTGGGAAAGTCAACGTTGTTGATGTTGCTACAGATGCAGTCATTGCGACGATTACAGTTAGTGGGTTCTGTCTAAATATTACATTCACTCCTGATAGCACTAAGGCCTATGTAACTGAATTTCTCGGTGATATTGATGTAATTGATGTTAATACTTTCACAGTTATTGATATTATCCCAACCCAGCAAAGTGAAGATAGTTGTATTACACCCGATGGATCCAAGCTTTTTGTTCCTTATGAATTAAGTGAAAAAATAGTAGTAATCAGTACGACGACTGATACAATTATCGCCACAATAACACTTGTTTTTGATCCGGTAGTTTGCGCTGTAGATCCGACTGGGGCCCAGCTGTACGTAACAGAGGAGGATGGCGGATCGCCTTCAATACCTCAATCCTTGGGGGTCATTGATATTGCTACTAACACATTGATTGCAACAATCACCATTGGTGCAGGTGGTTCAGATGGTGTTACTTTCACTCTAGATGGAACAAAAGCCTATGTAACGAATATCCAGGAAGACAATACAAGTGTTATTGATTTTGCTTCCGGGGTGATTATTGCGACAGTCACAGTAGGAGATACTCCTATTGGAGTCGCCACCCAACCTTTGTTTATTCCACCACCACCTCCACCAC
>CAYGSB010000002.1:0-151343 GCA_964352505.1 uncultured bacterium | reverse complement strand
TTGAAGTCGTCTACGTCGATTACACTTACGCTGTTACTATCGTCATTCGGTACATAGAGAAAGCCGCCTGAGGCTATAGGTGTTCCAGGACTATCCCCAACAGGTATTGTCGCAACTACAACGTTGAGGGGGTCGGCTACAGCCTTAGATAGGATGAGAAGAAAAAAGAGTGTTTTGAGTAGGAAAAGATTTTTTACTTTCATACAAACCTGATCTATATGGCTTCAGTAGAAGCAGTTGTGTTGATTCACTAAAAATTTTATGATAGCCTTAACGTCAGTTTAAAGCAAGGTTTTGGGATTTGGTACTGAAAATACCATACTAGATCAGATTGGCAACACGCCATAAGAAATTGCAGTGAATTTCTCAGACTCGGGGGTATTTGCAAAAATTTCTAAGCATCCTGATTTAATCAGTTTTTTCTCAGTTGCTGACGCTTAAAACATTTTCATTCACATCTGTGTAATAGCTCTTCATTGTTTCGTTGGGTACGCTAAAGGCTGAGCCGGTGTTTGGGTCGCGGATGTTTGTGTGTGTATCTGTGATTTTGTCGATAATAATCCAATGGCCGTGTAACTGAGGATGGGTAATTGCTGATATGATCGAATGGTTTGAAGATTCGAGCAGTTTTTTCAAATAGGTTAGAGGAGTTTTCGTAGGCGCTTTAGAAATGGTCAGGGTTATGCCGGCAGTTTCTTTGGCTATCCTTTGGATCTCGTCAACTCTTGCCATCTCGCAATTTGCATACCATGTCCAAAATTCGGGTTTAATTTCACGTGGCTTCTGATCTTTTCGAACTAGGTCTGTTAATAGCATAAAAAGTGCGGCTCCACCACAGCTTTTTGGTAAGTGTTGCTTACAGATGTTCCGAGTCGCTTCTCCATCCGTGTAGGTAAGGGTTGTTCGTGCAAATGAAGATAGGTCCTGGGGGACTGTAAGATTTGGGAGGGCGCTACCTAGGGTAACATCGAAACGGTTAGGAAATGGGTCTTGAGTTGGTTTTTCGCTTTTCTTTCCTCGCTTTAGGGGAGGGCATATCCGATAACTCCCTGTAGTCGTTGACTTCGAGGGAGTGCCGAGGGGGGATTGGTAGGGACTGTTTGATCTGGACAGAGCTTTTTGAGCAGCGCTAGATGTTCTTTGATCTGTGTCGCTCATTTCTGGGGTCACATTTTCCTCGGACAGTGCTGAGGAAGACCTTTTAGCTCCGGAAACTGGGCTCAAAAACATCGTAAAACTACCTTGTTTATTATTTATAATGTTAATTGTATATTAATTTAGATTTACTGTAAAGTAAATATTATAATTTTTAGTAGATTGATTTTAAAGAGTTTAGTTGCCTATTTTAGGGGGGATTAGGTAATCTGACCAGTATTAACCGGAGGTGGCGACATGGCCAAGCTGTATTTTCGATATGGGACAGTAGGGGGCGCTAAGACCCTAAATCTCTTAGCTGTAGCACATAACTACCGACAGCAGGGTAAAGAAATTTTACTCCTTAAGCCTGAGTTAGATGACCGTTTTGGAAAGGATAAAATCAAGTCTAGGGCAGGTTTAGAGATGCAGGCTGATATTTTGGTAAAAGAGGATACAGACCTCCTCGCTCTCGATTACGAGGGGGTGGACTGTATTTTGGTTGATGAGGTCCAATTTATGGTTCCTAGGATCATCGAGCAACTGCGAGAAATTAGCTACGATAAGAAGATTCCTGTGATTTGCTATGGTTTGAGAACCGATTTTCGTTCGAATCTTTTTGAAGGATCTAAGAGGCTTATGGAGCTTGCAGATTCAATTGAAGAGGTGAAAGCTACTTGTTACTACTGTAATCGGAAATCGATTATGAACCTAAGAGTGATCGATGGACAGCCGGTCTTAGAGGGTCCTGTTGTCTATTTAGGTGCTGATGAGGCCTATTACCCGACTTGCTATAGCTGCTACTCTGAGCAGCTTTCTCTCGTAATGGCTAAATAGCGCTGTCAGTGATTTTGTCGCGGATGTAGGCCATGTATTTGACCATGAAGTGGAGGTTGTGGATCGAAGCTAAAGATAGCGCTGTAAGCTCTTTCGCTTTGAAAAGATGGTGGAGATAACCGAGGCTAAAGTGTCTACAGGTGTAGCAAGAGCAGTTTTCTTCGATGGGTCCAAAGTTTGTTCTGTTTTCTGCCCGGGTGAGTTTAACCGGTCCTTTCCATGAGAGGGCAACCCCGTGTCTCGCTGCTTTTGTTGGATAAGAGCTGTCAAAGGTGTCGATGCCGAGTTTTGCTCCAATATCGATCGACTCTAAGTCACCCATTCCGAGGAGGTGATTTGGTTTTTCTTTCGGAAGGAGCGGAATCGTATGGGATAGGATGCTCTCCATTTCCTGTTTGTTCCTTCCCATGCTCCCCCCAATAGCAAACCCATCAAAATCGAGCTTGGTCAGGGTGCTGGCGCTCTCACCGCGCATTCTTAAGTTTATCCCCCCATGGACGACTCCATACATAGCTTGATTATTCCTATTCAAGAGGTGGGTCTGGAGTGATCTTTCTTCCCAACGATGAGTCCGGCCTAGGGAGAGTTTTAGAGCATCGTTTTTAATGTGGTAGGGAGGCAGTTCATCGAAGGGGATGATGATATCGGCACCTAGATTTTTTTGTGCTTGGATGGATGTTTCTGGAGTGAGGAGTACTTTGGAACCATCACGATAGGAGCGGAAGAGGACTCCCTCTTCATCAATTTTTAATACGAGATTTTTTGATTGTTTTGTCCCACGACTCTTCAGCTCATTTGCGACCGACCCATAGGCGAGGCTAAAGACTTGAAATCCTCCCGAATCGGTGATGATGGGGAGCTGTCTGTTGATGAAGTTATGGAGGCCACCAGCTGCTTTGATCACTTCGGTTCCAGGCTGCAAGAGGAGATGATAGGTGTTGCAGAACATGAGTTGGAGCCCTATGTCGCTGACCATAGCGTTATCAAGAGATTTGAGCGTTCCATTTGTCCCTACAGCTACAAAATTTGGGGTGTCGATGATTCCGTGGGGTGTGTGAATTCTCCCAACGCGTGCAGGGGAGATTTTCGATTGGTGGAGGATCTCAAATTTAAACATGGGCCTTGATGCGCCTGAAAAGGGTTAAAAGAGGGTTCATGATGAGAATAACTCCGAATTTTATGAGGAAGCTGATGAGGATGATATGCCCTACTTTCGAGACGATCCCGTAAAGACCGAGGAATGTGAAGAGAATTGTGTCGATAAGCTGCGAAAAGCTGATCGATGCAAGACTTCGATGGGAAAAAGAGGAGCGGGGGGCGATTTTTGAGATCCATCCAAAGATCCGAATGTCCAGGTGCTGGACAAAGTAGAAAACTGCAAGGGAGGAGAGGAGGAGGCGGGGTGCAGGGGTGAGGAGCCGGGCATAGGCAAGGTGGGTTGTGTCATAGGGGCTCGGCACGAATCTCAGATGCATTTGTGACATGACAACGAAAAAAACCATGAAAAAAAAAGTTGCATTGATCGCTTTCTTTGCTGCATCGAGGCCATAGATTTCTCTGAGTAGGTTGACACAAAGCATACCTCCAATCGCAAAGGCGTCGCTGCAGGTAACTTCAAAGCCAAAAAAGGTGATTTGCTTGAGGACAAAGAAGTTGGCTAGGATTGCCTGAATCGCTATAGCTGTCATGAGGGGTGCTTTCCCCAAACGGAGGGCTCCATAAGAAAATAGAACTATGAAAAGGGCTTGGCTTAGAAAGTATAATTCATTCACAGTGTATTAAAATAAACTGTGGGCTAATTAATCTCTAGAAATAAACGAGGTTCTACCGGTTATTTCTTGTGAAGGGCTAGAAAGCTGAAAGTAAGGAGTAATGTCGATTTTGTACCCATCATTAAATTTTTCAATGAGGTCGGTAGAAGAGCACTTTTCGAGAGAAGCTATTTTTCCGCACTTCCTTTTTTTATAAAAAAGGCCAACAGCCTCGTCCGGGTAGTTTTTTTTCCATGTGACTAGAAGTTGAGAGGGGGAGTCGAATTTGAAGGATTTAAAGGATTTCTTGAGAGTTTCTTTTCGAAACAGGGTAAAGAAAAAACTGTTTGGGGTGTTCCAGTCGTCATTCCCGGCAAAAAATTGCCAGGCTAACGGGACTTCGCCTGTAGGCGAAAGCCCCCTTAAGGGGTTTTGGGGAGGAAGGGGTTGGAAACGACAAAGCTCAGATGAGTAGGTTAGGTTTTCATGGTGCCCATAAAAGAGCCCGTAGGCCCCTGTCCGATCGATAAGATCGATTCCTTTTGAAAGATCGATGATGTCTTGGATGATGAGATGATCGGTTGCAAAGAGGATATGATTGCTTTTGGGAGCAGTCGAATGAAAGATTAACCGAGTGAGGAGCGGCTCGAAGTCGTTATCGATTTCTAAAAACTGAACGGTCTGGAAGGCTTCTTTGAGCTCCGAGTAGCTCTTTTCGTAGGTGGGTGAGGAGCTGTGATACAAAACAGAGACTCTATTTAGCCCGCTTACGTACCGCTCAATAGATTCTAGAAAAGCATAGAGTTGTAGGGGGCTGTCTTCCGAAAAGACAACGAGGTCTGCAGTTTTTCCTCCCTTTACGTATTGACTTGGAAGATTTTTTAAAGGGGGGTATTTTGTCTGCAATCGAATGTGATTTGCGCACTGCTGCTGAAAGTTGATGTTGATTTTATGGTCATTGATCGGGTTCTGACGGTTATAGAGATAGAGGGTCTCGTCGATAAAGCGGATATGGTTTTTTCCCAGCTCCAAGAGGGGGAACATGAAAGCTAGATCTCCGCTCATTGAGTAGAATTTACCCCGATACAAGAGGTCTTTAAGTTGGATTTGCTTGAAGAGGCTCGCATAGAATGTTCGTAGATGGGAGGTGACCCATGGACTTTGCCGAAAGAGAGATTTCTTGATGACTTTTGAAGAGAGTTTTTTGCAGATGTGAGGCTCTTGTTTAAAAGAGGGGTAGTCTAGGTAGTTTCCGTAGGTTAGCCAAACACTCGGGTCGGCGTAGGCTTCGTTAAGTGTGTTTAAAACGTTGTCGTGGGCTAAAAAATCATCTCCGTCAAGGAGGACAACGATTTCATGATCTTCGCAGCTGTGAGCTGCATTGTAGATGTTTGATAGGGATCCACTATTTTCTGTATTGTGAATCAGAGAAGTCTTTTGATTGACGTCTAACTCGCGTAGGAGCTCGCTTGCTTTTTTAAAGGTGTCATCTCTGGAGTTATCATCAATATAGATGACGCGAAAATTATCATATTTTTGAGAAAAAACCGATCTGAGATTTTTTTCAACATAATCTGAGTTGTTATAGGAAGGGATGATGATGACAAAGGATTTTTTCTCAGTAATTGGATAGTGGCTTTTTTTCTTTTCTACAGGCCGTAGGTAAAAGAAAGCTCCGCTAACAAAAAGAATAAGAAGAAAATATAAGGCTGCCCGTTTCACTATCCTTCTTTGATAGGAATTTTTTTGGGGGACCCTTCCCCTGTTTTTGGAAATAAGACTTTCAATACGCCATTTTTGCATGTGGCGGTAGGTTCCTTGTTCTCATTAATATCCCCTGGAACCGCAATCCGATAGGAAAAAGTGGTCATTGCTTTTCGGTAATACTTCCTCTTTTTGTCCTCTCCTTCTTCCTTTTTGTCTCCTTTGATCCAGAGTACTCCTTTGTCGTAGATCATTTCAATCTCATCAGGGCAAAGTCCAGGAACGGCAGCTTCAACGCAAATATGCTCATTGTCTTCTGATACGCTCAAACCAGAGGGGCTCGAAAATTCTTTCAGATCCCAGTCATCATCAATATTTTCAAGAAACGAGAAGGGATGCCGGGCCCTCCAAAATGATCGAGATTCGATTTTCTTATTTTCATCTATCATGAATTTCCTCCCAGTGAAATACTAAATAAAAAACTCATTTAGGCTCAAGAGGTCTTTGTCGAACGAAGACTAAATCTCAGTCTTTTGACCATCCTCGGAGGGGTGGACTCTATTCAGTGTTTCCTCAAGGAAACACAGAATGACTCATCAGCTAGCTCTTCGATTAAAACTCATCTGAAAAACCTAATTTTCAATCTGCATTAACTCTTCTGAGTTAATTTCGATCTCCAAATTAAGTTTTTCAACGCTTTTATTTCGAATTTCCACCTGAGCAGTTATTCAGTGTTTCCTTGATGGTCTCTTCTAGAAAGTCGTATAAAACGGGGTGGTATTTTTTCACCCATCTGCGGAGGCGGAGAGTTTCCAGGATCAGGACTTTTCTTGTAGCATCCTCTAATCGGAGGTTTTCATTCTGTGTGAAGGAGCCCAAATCGATTTCAATTGCATTTCCACCCACAAAGCCAAAGTTTCTTTTACGCGCGTCATGATCCTCGAGACCTGCTTTGCAACGTGTGACAATCAGGTTGACAAGAGATGCTAGGCGCTCTTTTGCAGCCTTGTACTCTTTTGCTTCGACAAGCGCATCGAGGGTTGGGTAGGCCATCGTAGCCTTTCTTTGGAGGGCAAAGTCTAATTTATCAAGATTAAAGGAGTGGACTGCCCCTATTGCATCAAAAAGTTTGAGCTTTTTCTTTAAGAAATCAGTTTCGTAGAGGTGGAGATAGATTAGCCCAGTTCCCTCGCGAAAATTTTCATAAGCGAGTTTGCAGCTTGTGAATAACGTTGAGAGCTTTTCTTCACGGTTTTTCTTTAGCTTTACTTTGAGGGGGAAGGGGAGGAGAGGATCTGACCAGTGAACAGGTCGCATGTGATGATGTTTGAAAAACTTGAGGACATACTCCCCATCTTTTGAGACAAAGGCGTAGCTCTCTCCACCGCTGTTGAGGAAATAAAAGGGTTGGGAGAGGATGCTTTGAATCTGTTTTGGTGTGAAATCGGCTGGAAGTGAAGTTTTCCAAAGAGGATTTTTCGGTCCTGTTGAATAGACTTTGTAGGGGCGGAATCCATGGGTTTGTTTATGGCAAAACCGCTCCAAAGCGGTAAAACAGATAAGAAAGAGAATTGAGTAGATGAATTTTCTGTTCATTATTTTATATCTGGATTGCCTCTAATCGTTTCGACTGAAAATAGTCTAGGTGCTCGGGTCTATGACGTTTGATCCAATTTTCAATTTCAAGGGTTTCAAAAAAAATTTCCCTCCGAAAATAAAGGGGGTTATCAACTGAGGTGGGGGGCTCGAAGGAGCCAATGTCGATTTCGACAACCTCTCCCCCAACGATTCCAAAATTTTTATGAAGAACAGGATCAGTATTGGCGATTCTTTTATCTGCCCGATTCTTCAGGCAAAAGAAGAGGGAGTCAATGATCTCTTTGGTCTTTTTGGGGTGTGTTTCAAGATACGAAAAAATGAGATCGGCTTTTTTTTGTAAAAGAAAAGGCGTTTTATTGAGGTTGAGCTTTCGACGAATGCCTATTTTATCAAAAATTGTTATCTCAGGGTAGAGACCTGCAGTTTGCGTAAGGTTCAGATAGAAGGTTCCTGTTTTATCTCGTAGTGTAGTGTTGGCGATTTGAGCACTGGTAAGGAGGGCTTGAAGTCTTTTTTTTCGTTTTTCAAGTGAGGTGTTTCTCCATAGGTTGAGTGGAGCTGGAAGGGGAAATTTTGAAAGAATTTCTGAAGTAGGCCAAAGGTGGTAGTGTTTAAAAACTTTAAGGACTGTCGTTTCGTCTTCACTCAGGAATGCGTAGCACTGGACACCACTTCCCAGGAAATAAAAGGGTTGGTTCAAACATCCTGGGATCTCATTCGATTGATTCAAATTCGATTTCACGTTGGAAAAAGTATCAAAATAGGTTTTTTCAATCCGAAATCCATCAGTCTGTGTCCGGATAAGTTGTTCTAAAGAAAAATAGAAAATGGGAAGTAATAGAATCTTATAAAAGATTTTCATAGATCAATTCTCTTTTGCACCTTGGAAGTTCGTCAGGGTAATTTTTCTTCACAAAGTTGAGTAGCTGCAAAGTGGCTCTGACCACAGCTTTTTTATGTGGATCAGGATTGTGAGAGGATTTGTTGCGATGGATAAAGGACCCAATATCAATTTCTAAAGGAGAGCCATGGTAGAAGCCACAATTTTCAAGGATATTCCCATCTTTATTTTTTATTCCCTGTCTCGAACGGGTTTCTATCAATTGGAGGAGTTCTTTCATCGAGGAAATCGCCTCATCAACTTTAGTTTTTTCAAATAAATGGTGGAGTTTCTCATAGACAGTTTCCGCACGTCGCTGCAAAAGGAATTCGGTGTGATCGAGATCTATTTGATGAGAGATTCCAAGTTTGTCATGTAGAGATATGGAGTTTAAAAGCTGATCAGTTTTTCCCAGGTGTAGATAGAAAACTCCTGTTTTTTCCTGTAATTCAACATAGGCGATGAGAGCGCTGTCAAAGATGTTTTTCATTCTCCCTTCCCTTTTCTTTATGATTGAGTCTGCAAGCTTCTTGGGAAGTGTTTTTTTAAGAAGGTCAATTGAAGGTCCAAAGTGATGATGTTTAAATAGTTTTAGGATGGTTTCTCCATCCTCTCCAATGAATACATACGATTGTACTCCGCTAGCCAAATAATAAAAAGACTGGTTCGCCTCTCTTGGGACTCCTTGGGAGATGGCTCCAAAAGGATAGGAGTGGAGGGTTGTTGCTTTTTTAAGTCGAAATCCCCCTGTCTTCCATCGACAGAAGCGCTCTACAAACACGAGGAGTAGACAGAGTGTAAGAACTTTAATGAATAGCTTCATAAAAAAGGGGAAGGAGCTCAGGTTGGTGATTTTCAATCCAGTGCTTCAAGCTAAGAGTGACTTTCGTAATTTCTTCTTTTTGCTGGTCTTTATTTTTAGGGGTCTTTTCACAAGATAGAGGTCCAATGTCGATTTGCATTGCTTTTCCATCCAAAAACCCTAGATTTGTTCGGATCAGAGGATCCCGATCTGCGATTCCCAAGTCCATCTTTCTTTTGATCAGGGCGACGAGGGAAGTAAGCGCTTTTTCCGCTTCTTCCCAACGTCCTTCTTGAACACAGTCGGTCAGATAGGGGTAGGCAAGCGTTGCCTTTTTTTGTAGGGCATACGCAAATTTAGAGAGATCGATGGTGTGAGGACTGCCAAGAGTGTCGACAAGGGTCACCTGGTGATAGTCACTTGATTTTTGCGGATGAAAAAAGAGGAGCCCGCTCTCTGTTTGGAGCTGTTCATAAGCAAGTTGGTAGCTTTCAAACGCCATCGACCATTTAGTGAGGTTGTAGGCGATTTTGTTTTTTGATCCGGGGAGTAGTTTCAGCCAAAAAACCCTCCTTTGATAGCGATTATTGAATAGTTTTAATACAAACTTTCCATCTTCGGAGAGAAAGGAAAAACTTTGGAGCCCTCGGTCGAGATAGGTGAATTTCTGGTCGAGGAGGTGAGAGATGCTGTCCGGTAAGGGGGAGGATGTTTGATCTGGGAGGCAAGTTGTGTTCCCCTGGATTTTTGCTAGGCTAAATCCTTTTGTTTGGTGGTGGCAGAATCTGGCAAGAGGCCACAGAGACAGAGCTACTACCATGAGGAGTAGAATTTTTTTACTCATTTGTCTTTTTCTCAAGAGTTTCTTCTAAATAATTTGCTAGTTGCGGCGAGATGTCTTTGAGGTAGAGGCGAAGGCGTTTTGTGATCCGATAGAGATCGTCTTTTTGTACCACAGGGTTTATTCTTGTTTTGTCTGGACGGAGGCGGCCTACATCAATGATGATCGCTTTTTCGTCGACAAACCCGAAGTTGCGGTGGATACGAGGATCTTCATCATAAATCCCTTTCTGGCATCGTGATAGGATTAGATCGCAGATAGCGTCGATGGATCGCTGGGCCCCAGAGAGGTCGTTTAGCTGGACGAGCTGGAGAAGCCGTGAGAAGGCGAGATCAGCTTTTTTTTGAAGGACAAAGCCCACTTGGTCGAGATTGACCCTGTGCTGGATTCCCAGTTTATCGATGATGCGAGCTTCTTTGTTAAGAGCCGTTGTTTTATTGAGGTGAACGTAGAGAAGACCTGTTTCTTCTTGAAGATGTTCCATAGAGAGTTTGTAGCTAGAGAAATCCCGCAGGAGTTTTTTCGTCCGTTTCTCGATATGGATGTTCCTTTTTTCTCTCCATTTTTTTGGGAGGGGAACCCATTGAACAAATAGAGTTGGTCTTCGGAGGTGATGTTTGAAAAACTTCAGGACAGTTTTACCATCTTCAGATACAAATGCATAGGCTTGTCCGCCTGAAGAGAGGTAGGTAAAAGACTGATCAAAGACATCGGCTAGGGGGGGATTATCAACCTCCCAATCAGGGTTAAAATCGAGTTTGTCGTGGATGTTGCTGATCATAAAACCATCTGTTTGATGATAGCAAAATCTCGGGATGTAGTGGATGATGAGGACGAAAATTCCTATTTGAATGAGGCGTTTTATCAAAGAAGAGTCTCCTTAATATGGGTTTTGAGGGAGGGAAGCAATTCTGGGTAAAATGCTTCGATCCATTTTTCAAAAGATTTTGTAACGTGAAGGATTTCCAGGTTGTGTTTCTCGGGCTGTTTCATCTCTTCAGAGTGAGCTAACCTTCCCACATCGATTTTGATAGCTCTGTCTCCAATAAACCCACAGTTTGTGCCAATATTCGGATCTCGGTCAATGAAGCCTTTTTTACAGCGGAGGCTAATCAATAGGAGCATCTTTTTGATTGCATCCTCCGCTTTTTCGATATCGCCATTTCGCATATACTGATCAATTCTTTCTAGCGTGTTTTCAGCGCGCCTTTGCACAATGAAGTCGAACTTATCTAAATCTATCGTATGCTTGAGATGCAAGGGATCTTCGATGGTGAGTTTAGTTTGAAGGGTGTTAGTTGGGTTGAGATGGACAAATAAGAGACCCGTTTCATCGAGAAACTCTTCAAAGGCGATTTTGTAGCTGAAAAAATCTCTCATGTGCTTGTCTTCCCGTTTCCAGTTTCGTTTTGCACGGTATCTGTGGAGAACTTTTGGAAGGGGAATATGGTTGAGTAACCAGTTTTTTCGAAATAGCCTTTGTTTGAAAAACTTTACGACATACTTTCCGTCTTCGCTAAAGAAGACAAACGCTTGGCCGCCTCTCCCAAAGTAGTTGTAGGGTTGCTCTAGAGCATGTTTTAGCTCCTTCTCTTCTGAAATTAGAAGGGGTCGGGTATCATATTCTTTTATATAGGGGTGGCTCGAGGAGATAGCTCCAATCGAAAACCCTTGTGTCTGCTTTTTACAAAAGGCAGAGATAAAAAATAGGCCTGATACCCAAATGCACAGGCGAATAGCTTTTTCAAAGGTTCCCATCAAGATAGTCCTTGTATGCTTTTCGCATGCTATTTGAAAGGGTAGGGTAATTTGCATTGATCCAGTGTTGAAGATCTTCTTTGGAATTTGCGATCCGATCGATTCTTTGCGATGGGGAAAATCGAAAGCGCCCTGTGTCAATTTGTATCGGGGTATCGCTTGAGAAGCCGAAATTTTTCACGAGATTTGGGTCCTCATCTTCGATTCCTTTTCCTTTTGTGATTCCTATTAGAGTGAATAAATCCCGCAAACGGTCTTCGGCTTGGTTAAACTGTTGCTCGTTCATTAGTTGTTCAATTTTTTCTTTCACCCCTGTTACTTTTTTTTGGATGATGAAAGGGTGGAGATTTGGATCTATTGTATGGGTTATTCCAACTTTGTCAACGATCTTGAGAGGCTCTTTTAGCTCGGTAGTCGTTGTTAGATGGATCGAGACGAGCCCGGTTTCTCTTTTGAGGTGTTCAAAGGCGATCTGATGACTTTGTAGGGCAGCTTTGAGAAGACCCTCTTCTGCTAGAGCCCTTTTTCGTAATTTTTCATGGGGAAAAATCCTTGAGATGAATTTGTATTTGTTGAGGCGGGATGAGCGAGGAAGTTTTAGGACATACTTGCCGTCTTCTGAAAGAAATACATAGGATTGTCCACCTTTAGCGAAGTAGTGATAGGGTTGCAATAGTTGTGTCTCATCGACCGTGGAAATCCCTTCTTTCAAAAAGGTTGTCGAAATTTTTGATAGGGTAAACCCTTCTGTGAAGTTTTGGCAAAAGTGGGTACAGAGTGCTCCGAAAATAAAGAGGAAAACGAATTTTTTCATCGGTAAATATCCTCTCTTATGTGTTTTGCAAGCTCGGGACTTTGCTCATCGAGCCAGTGGCATAGATGGTCTGTGATCCGGACTAGCTCGTCGCAGCGTTTTGCCAAATCTTTTTGCTCGAGTTCTTTTTTATACCGGCCGATATCGATTTGGATGGGGGTTTCTCCAACGAATCCAAAGTTCGTTTTTAAATTAGGGTCTTTATCAAAAATCCCTTTTTCAGAGCGAGAGCGGAGGAGGCTCACAAGCTGAGATAGCGCTTTCTTTGCCTTCAGGGTATCGCCATTTGCGATCCATTTTTCTAAGGAGGGATAGACTAAGGATGCTTTTTTTTGCAAAATAAATTCATATTTGTTGAGGTCGAGAGTATGTCGAACGCCGATTTTGTCAAAAAGGACCACTTTTTTCTCTATGTGGTCGCTTTTATTGAGATGGGCATAGAGAAGGCCCGTTTCTTGAGCTAAGTTGTCGGCGGCTAGCTTGTAGCTATTGAAATCTTTGATTCTCTTTCCCTGCCGTTTGTTGTGAGTCATGATCATATCTTCTTTAAGTCTCCCGGGAATTAGGAATCGGATTGGATGAAGAGGGTGACAGGCTCGATTATGGCGATAGAATTTCAATACAGTTTGGTTGTCTTCAGATGCAAAAGCGTAGACTTGCGCACCGTGGCCAAGGTAATAGAATGGTTGGTCAAGGAGTGGTTCGATAGAAACAGAGTCTGTTTCCCATTCAGGACGGTAGGTCAGGTCGGAGGAAATTTTTCTCATGGAAAAACCGTCTGTCTCAGAGAGACAAAAAAAGTACAAACAAAGAGCCCCACAGCAGCCTAATAATACTTTTTTCACCGTGATGATTTCTTCCTCCTTTGGTATAGTATATCTGTGTCAAGTGTAACAAATCAACTTCCCGTTAAAGAAATAAAGCCGCTACCGATCGGGCGAGATGTTTGTCCCCGTCTTAAACAAGTGATTGAGCGGGTTGCTCTTTTGATGACGATCACAAGTTTTTCGATCGGTTTTGGCATTGCTCTTGGCCTTTCTAATTTGACCATTACCCTATATTCTGGTGGTGTTCTCGGAGGCTCCGTCGGTTTGGTTATAGGAGTAGCTCTTGCCTTTTTTATGCATTTTCCGACCCGAGCGATCCAATATCGGTTGGAGACACTTGAGCAGATTAGAGAAATAATAGGGAATCCTCGGGCAATTGGTGCGATCGAATCGCTCCATGCTTTTTTCCAGTACCCCTTTTCTAAGCTCTCTCATTGTTATGATCACCACACCCTTCATAAACATCTCGCTACAATTACAGAGCATATCGATCCTGAACGGTTGGATGCAAAAAGGGCTTGGGGGGCTTTCCTTGAGCATTTAGATGATACGATTCTCATACACCCAGATAAGGAGATTTTTCCATTTAAGACCGAGGTGGAGAGGCAAATTCTTCATGGAAAAAAGATGGAGGTAGATCGCGTCCCGCTTTCCTCATGGAGTGGAAGGTACGAAAAGGATTTAGAGGAGATTGAAGAAATCAGCCGGATAAGTTATGGAAAAATAGACGCTTTATCTTTTTCTAAGATAAAAGAAATAGTAGAGAACAAGAAGCCGAGCGGGTGTATCCTTGCCCGCAATTCAGATACACAAAGTGTCCTAGGCTATTGCCTGTTTTATAGGGAGAGTGGGACTGTTCGAATCGCTCAGTTAGCCAGACGGCCCGAGGCGGCTGCCCTGGGGATCGGTTTAGAGACTTTGTACGAAGTGGTTCGGGCGAATCGAGAAAAAAAACTTGAAATGATTGTACAAAAAGGTCACCCATTCATCCGTCGTATTGAGCGATTTGGCTTTCGACAACAAGAGCTCTATCCTAGATTTTTTGGGGGAAAAGGAGGAGAAGATGGAGTTCTCTACCAGATGGACTGGGCTGAGTATGCAAAACTCTTTACCTAACTGTAATCGTTCGTTTCACATCGTTAAAAATTCCAGGGACAACTGCCCCATTGCCATCAACAAGCTGTAAGCGGACTGTGTGCTTACCTGATTTAAGCCCATAGATGTAATAGGGTGTCCATTGGGTGAGAAGGCGGTTGGTTTTCTCATCGATCGTTATCTTGACCTTATATCCATCAGTTGAGAGTTGGACATTCGAGAGATAAAAGTCGAGGAGCACCGGTTTATTTGGGCAGTAGCGGATCGTTTCTAGGGGTTCGTTGTAGGTGAGGTAGGGGCCATTGAGGTCTACGTCGAGGTTGTTTTTCTCCCTACCCATGTAGAAGACGCCAACTGCATAATTCCCGGGAGCTTTTAAGCTCTCTCCAAATGAACGGTCGGGGAAAGCGCGAATCACATGCATCCCATCCTTTAAATAAAAGGGGATGCTCGCAGTTAAAGTTAAACTGAAGAACAAATTGTTGGAATCGAGGGAATCTACAAAGGATTTGTAGATTTCTATCGGGTGGTAATCGTCGATGAATATCAACAGGCTTTGACCGTTTGAGTCATCAAAGATTTCATTTTTTCTGTCAAAATCGCTTGTTGTCCCAATCGGAAAACCGACTAGCTGCAGCTGGAGTTGAACCGGATTGCTGTTTAGGATTTGTCCCTCTTTTGGAAATGTGATTGTCGTCCGGACATTGTCTGGTTCGGGGGTTGGTTCTACAGGAACAACCCGAATTGAGGGGGTGCTTGCTTTCTTCGATCCAATTTTCGAGGCATTCAACCCAGTGGAAAATATCAGTGTGATACAGGTGAGCAGTAGGATTCTCATTTCTCCCTCCTATTGACCCTGGTTTACTTTACTACGAATTTAATATCAATCTGGCATCGGGAATTAAGTTCGTGGCAGCTCCAACAAAGAGGAGTGGTAAGAAGCAGACTAGCTGCAGCTCTACTGCTCTTGCTAGGGTTAGAGAAACTCCCAAAGAAAGACAGACTCCTAATGCGGTAAGGATAGGGACAACCACCTTGAAAATGGATTTAAACACCCCATCTATCTCAGACCCTTTGGTTAATTCTGTCCAGGTGTATTGGGCAATAAGGGTTGTTCCGTTAAATAGAGCCCCTCCAATTGGAGTGGTGATGTTGAAAGCGGCTGCACATGCCGAACCTACAGCTGTATAGGTGAGGGCCGATACAATATTTTGCCGTGATGAGTGCATTGATAAACTGATTGAAGGGGGGATAAATGAAATCATTGGCTTCTCCGCGTTGGATAATTTTTTAAAGGAGTTTAACTCTATCTAGGACAGGGATTAATCGTCAAATAGAGTTTTTGCCCGGTTTTTTGTTGAAAAGCAATTAATTATGAGGTAATAATTTATTAAACGATGATTTATTTGGTGTGTTAATGTCCGTAGATAAAAATGAAGAACTATCCGTAATGGAAGCTGTTGATATTCTGTCTAATATGGCGGAAATCGACCTCAAAGCCTCTTTCGGGATTGAGCAGGATGAAGACCTTGAGCTTCCCTCTGAGATCAATTGGAGAGATCCAAAACAAGCTTTGAGTAACGAATCTCTTATCCGAGAATCCTTTAGAGTATTGCATCGCTATTTTCAAAATATGGTGAGAGGGGACCGGACCGTTCTTAAAGATGTGGAGAAAATGCGCGGCGTCCAAGCAATCATGCTCCTTGCTTCAGAGGCGATCCAGAAGATGGATAAGTTTGCTGGGAACTATCCGGGGCAGTTTAAGCCTCCCTCTCAATTGAAGGAGTACACCGATCTGCAGAAGTATTATCGCCAGCAGATGCTGAACCAGAGGCCTTCACTCCCTTCCGAGGAAGGGGAGGAGTGGGAAAATGACTTCATTAGTGTTGAAGCTGAAAAAAGGGGGCTTCAGGATATTGAGGCTGTACGAAAGGATCAAAATTACGAGTTGTTTTTCATCAAGAATGAAAATGATAAGCCCTACTTCAATAAGACCTTACTAAGACATATTCGCTTGATTGGAAACTTCGATGATTTGGTGATGAAAGTTGAGGGAGAAGACCCTTTAATGAAGATGCGGGAACTCCTCGATCGAGAGCTTCACGAGGGAGCGAAAGAAGCGTTGCGTCTTTCAGCCCCCTATATTGATACCTTTTATACGCAAGGGATGAAGCTTAAAGAAAAGCCCTTTGCAGGTAGTCTGAATAAGGCGGTGATGGCGCTTAGAATGGCCGCAAATCCGAAAAATTTGATTGAAAATCAGAGTTTTAAGAGTTGTCTGGAGTATTACGGTGATTTTCATCTTTTCTTACGGGAAGCGATGCTTGCGCCCGGCTACACCAAAGTGATCACTAAAGAAAGACAAGAAGACCCCTTCACTCACTCAATGATCCTTCTTACACATGCTCTTTGTTGCTACTTTTTCATGCGGATTGAGCCGATGAAAGAGGGAATCGGATTGATCCATAAGATGATCGAGAGGGGGGAGAGCATGCAAGCGGCTCCTACTAGTAAAGACACCGATCCTTTTCGTCAAATCATAAAAGATGATGAAAGTCTTAGGCATCTACTCAAACATTTTCCCAATGGTCCCATTTTACGGACATTAGATGCTTTTAGAGAAGACTTAGAGCATGAGGGGTGGGATCCTCTTGCCCATGGAAACTTCCCTTCGCAATTATTCACTTTTTCATGCAAAAACCTCCATGTGAGCGTATTGCGAATCCCTTGTCCAGTAAAACAGGTCTATATCAATCGTGCTGAGCCAGTCGAGGAGTTTGATGGGTTTCTTCGGTTTTATCAACATGAGATGAAGAAAGATAAGCATCTGCTTGTCAATTTACAGGACCGAACTTCTTGGGAAGAATATGCAAGATGTAGAGCTCTCGAAAGCTTGAGTATAAAAGCTGAGCACTACGACACTTTGTATCTATTAGGGCTCCCAAAAAACACTCCCTTCTTTGTGCAGGAAGAAGAGTATGCGCAATTAGGGGGGGCTCCTGTATTTATGGAGCAGTTTAAAGGACAAATTCTCAGCGGCGTTGAATGTGGTTTCTTCCTCGATGATACACTGAAAAAAGAAGATGTTGCTCATTTTATTGATCAGTGTTTCCCTTTTATTCATTCGCTGTTTTTTGAAGAGAGAACGAGTCTAAATCGGATAGATCGTTTGAATTTCATCGAAATTTTTTATAGTTTATTTACTTTGAAAATGATCGATTGGAAGGGGGCCGACTCAGTGAGCTTTACCTGCAAGGATGCGGTAGACACTGGAATGATGCAGAGTGGATTGTTTTATGGGATGCTCAGAATTTTCTCAAGTGATAAACCACTTACTAAGAAGGAGATTGATCATTTACTCTGGATTTTTTACAACCCTTCCCTCCTCATCAGAGAAAGGATGATCAGTGGCCCCCGTTTCAAACGAGCTATTATGGCTTTGGAAGCTATCCATAGTGGCGTTCAAAGAGATCACGAGGGGGTCATCAAAGTGCTGAACAAGCTTTATAAAAACGTGCAGTTTCCGATCTCGATTCAATTTGACACCTCGATTTCGTAATATTTTGACGAGATGTCGAAATCTAGGTGAAGATTTTTTCGAAGGAGAGGTCTTCTCCTGCTAGAACATAGGCTAAGTTGGGGATCGGCTTAGTGCTCTGGATAAATGTAGAAAGGTACTTTTCATAATCCTCGCTACTTTCTCCTTCGTTTCTCATCCGTAATCCAAGAAAGGTAAAATCGGCATCTTTTGAGGTGGACTCTAGATTTGCAAAAAAGTCTTCAGAGTCGCTCAGTACAGGCTCAAAAAAGAGCTTTTTGATGCGTAGTTTTCTCTTATATCTCTCAAAAATATTGGTGAGCTGAAGCTTCGATTCTTCGTCCTTGAGTAGCGATTTAATGTGTATTTCCACTCCTGACCAAATAGGGCTCCCTCGGAGAGAATAGGAAAGGGCCAAGCAGAGTTCGAAGTTGTTTTGGTTTCCGCCTCTCCACCAGAGGTTGATTTTTTTTGGGGTAACATAGGGCTCTGAGTAAAGGCGAGGGTTCCCTTCATCACTTTTGAGGACAAGAATGTTCTTTTTAACTCGACTGGTGTCATTGAGGACCTTGATGATCGACGCGGGGCCTGTTGAGAGGGGGAGGATGACCGTGTTTGGAACAAGGGGGCCAAATCCGTAGTTTTTGATTTGCTGCAAGAGGCTCGAGGTGTTGCTATCTGAATGGTTTACATGGAAAAACGAGGGGATTTTGAGATCGCTTAGCTGTTTTTTGAATAAATCATCGGTGATGTGGTTGTCATTTTCTGAAATCGCCGTCCCAAAGGTCAAAAAACCTTTCCCGTGGTCAAGGGCATGAGAAAACAGGGCAAGGTTGGGAGGGAGGATTTTGTCTTGAAATACGGTGAGGATATTAGGGCGCCAGCTCTTTGCATTGGGTTTGAGGGTGCTGAGCTTGGCTGCTCCTTTATGGACGAGGAATGAGAATAGCGCATAGCGAATATCATCCCATCTCCCATCAATTTTTCGGTGGGATGTCCAGAGGCAAAGAGCGATTGTAAGAGCGATGACGATCAAAGAGGCGATAGGATTGATCAAAAACATAGCTGTAAAACAGCCAATACTTCCTAAAAGAGATAGGGGCCAGGGGGTGTTGAGGCTCGGTCGCCAGCTTGGGTTTTTGATGAAACCTTCAAAAAATGCGACAAAATTGATCAGGCCGTAAGAGACCAAACAGATCATCGTCATCAGAGGAATAATCTGGTTAATATTTGTTCCTAAGGTGAGTGCCAGCGCTAGCCCATAGACAAGGAGAATTGCGATCCGAGGCTGGTTGCTTTTCCCGTGGCCTTTGGAAAGTCTTGAAAAGAGAACGCCGTCTTTAGCAAGTGCTTGGATGACTCGGGGTGCCCCGAGGACGCTACCAAGAGCGCTTGATAAGGTAGCTCCCCAAACGCCCAACATGATTAGGGGCTTTATTTTGGCGGCATGAAAGAGGATGAATGGGTGGGAGCGGAGCATTTCGGGAGAGATCTCCCGAGAGAGGAAAAAAGCGATGCTCGAGTAGAGTAAGAAAGCGACCAGAACAGATAGAATAGTACCTATAGGGAGTGATCGGTTGGGATTTCGTAAATCACCAGACATCGACATCCCAGCTTCAATACCAGTTGCCGCGGGGAAAAACATGGCGAAACCCATCCAAAAAGTGAGGGTTGTGAGAGGAGTGTCGAGGGGGAGTAGGGTGCTCGGTACGTACTGGCTACCACCGAAAAAAATTGAGCCAATTGAGATGAATAGGGCAAGGAAAATGAGTCCTTGCGCCTTGACAGCAAGCTCTGTGGAAATGTAGGAGATGACAATCAAAAATGTAAGGGTAGCAGCTTCGATCAGATGGATTGAAATAGCCGGGAAGAATTCCTGCAGAGATAGGGAGAATCCTGAGACGCATAATGCAATAGAGGCGTGCTGCGAGATGCAAAGAAGGATCCCAATTGCACTGCCAAATTCGACGCCGAGGACTCGAGATATAATGAAGTAAGCTCCACCACTTCCCACTTTCATATTTGAAACAATCGATGAAAGGGAGAAGCTCGTCACAATCAAGATTGAGGAGGCGAGAGAAATGATGAGAAGCATTGAGGGCGTTCCGACATGACCGAGCACCCAACCGAGGCGCATAAATAGGATGACTCCGATCATTTGGAGGATATTGGGGATGAAAACCCCTTTTACTGTGCCAAGTTTATGATCTTTATTGGGGCGAATAAGTGATTTGAGGCGTTGGCCTAGAGATATTTCCATGAGGGAAGCATAACGTATATCTAGGATATCGTGATATCGTAGAAATTAATTTAAACTTAGGTCCTCAGGGATCATCGAGAGGGTGGCGTATTTGCCCCCCATTTCCCGCAGAATTGTCTGCCAGAGTTTTTCTGGGGGAACTTCGAAGACATGGCCCGCCTTGCCAGGAGCCAAAAACCAGTTGCCACTCAAAAACTCTCTTTCTAATTGCCCTGCATCCCAGCCGGTGTAGCCGAAACATAGGCGGAGGTTTGGGCCAGTGGGACTGCTAATTGATTCTTTCAAAAATTGCATGTCCCCCCCTAAATAAACTTTTTCACAGACCTTGAGGGCCTGCTCGCCTAGCGCATCTGAAGAATGTAGGAGCATCATTTGGTTTGGCTGGATGGGGCCTCCTGATCGGATGCCGATATTTACGTTCGCTTGATTCTCGATCTTGATGATCTCTTCGGGTAGATCGATATTGACAGGTTTGTTGATGATGAGACCAAATGAGCCACTTGGAGAGTGTTCGCATAAGAGGATGACACTACGAAAATAAACCCCTGCGTCGATTTCGGGGCTCGCGATCAAAAAGCTCCCTTTAGAAAGTTCTGAAAAGGGGGGATTTTTCTCCATCCTTAGTTTCCCATGGTTTGGTTGAGTTGTTGATTGTAGAGTTTTAAGTTGCCGGAGAGCTCATCAGCTTTTCGCAGAAGCTCAGCGAAGTCGGAGCGGAACTTTGCATTGTCGAAGATTTTTTCCCGTTCTGGTGAATTTTCTGCTTTTTCAATGAGCAGGGAGATTCGGGCCATCGAAGAGTTGATATCATTGACCTCCGTCTCGAAATACTCTCGAAAGTTGGTAGGAGTGCTAAGAGCGTTGAGTTGGTTGATTTTTTGGAGTCTCGTTCTTTGCCACTGCTTATTCAGGTGAAATAAGATCCCATAGTGGTTGATGTCGTTCATCATGGTATTGGCTTTTGAGAGGACTGCGTTTGTTTCTAAGTAGAGACCGTTCTCGTCGATGAGCTTTCCGAGAGTGCCTTTGCCGTCTGCGATGTTTTGAGTGGTTAATTTAAGGTTTTCAACCACAGCCCCAAAGTTATTGAAGGTCTCCTTTTCTTCCATTTCAATCATAGCCGTCTGAATTTTGGCAAAGGTTGCACTGGTTTCTTGGAAGGTGTTTGCAACAGTTTGTCCATTTTCAACGATCCAGTTATTAGCTCCTTTGAATGTCTGTTCCATCATAGCAGCCAACTCAGAAAAATCGAGAAGAGCGTTTTGAAACGTGTCAATTGAGTCGGCATATATCGGTTGGTTTGAGATTCTTGTAGCAACAACTCCTTTAGGAGGAGCTTTGGGGGTGATCGAAATGGCTTTCTCTCCAAGGAGCCCTGCAGAATTTATCGAAACTTCGTCGGTGTTATAGACTTTTACATGCGAGTCAATATGAAGGGTGAGCTGATAGAAGTAGACCCTTCCGAGTTCATCTGTGGGCTGCTCTCTGGCATTCTTGATCTCTTGCAGTCCAACGACTTCTCCTACTGGCTTGCCAGCAAAAAGGACGCGCGTGCCAACGTTGAGGTTGTTGATGTCAGAAAATCGGACATAGAGGGTTTGTTTCCCATCGCCCACGGTAGGTTTCAAAAACATGATCACAGAGATCATGATTGCTATGGCGCCTAGGATAAAAATCCCTATTAGCATATTTTTTATCGTAATACTCATCTAAAATTTCTCGGGTCTTGGGATATACTCTTCCTTAAAAACTCTATAATAGGATCATCAATTTTAATAAAGGTATCAGGATCACCAATATGGGCAATCTTTCCATTTCTAAGTAGAGCTAGTCGATCTCCCACATAGAGGGCTGAGGCAATATCGTGTGTGACAACAACGCTTGTAGCTTTTAATTCTTTTTGTGTTTTAACGATCAGTTCATTGATTTGCATAGAAGTGATCGGATCGAGGCCGGTAGTCGGCTCATCGTATAGAAGGATCTTAGGTCTATAAGCAATTAACCTAGCAAGGGCTGCCCGCTTTTTCATTCCACCGGAGAGCTCTGCTGGCATTTTTTCTTCAGATTCTTCAAGAGAGACCATTTTGAGAGCCTCTTGAACTCTCTGTTTAATCATCGCCTTTGTTGCCCGTTTCCCTGTTTCCGGATCATCGTGTTCTGTAAGATAAAACCCGGTATTTTCAGCAATATTCATCGAATCAAAAAGGGCAGCCCCTTGAAAAAGCATTCCCATATGTTTGATGGCTTTCAAAAGCTTAGGACCCGAGAGGTCGGTGATATTAGTCCCCCCAACTTCTACTGTGCCTCGATCGGGTTTGGTGATTCCGATGATATGCTTGAGAAGGACGCTTTTTCCTACGCCCGAGGGACCGAGGATGACAAGTGTTTCCCCTTCGTGAATATCGAGATCGAGTCCGTTAAGGACCTGAAACTTTTTAAAGCGCTTGTAGAGGTCTCGGATTTTAATCACTACATCACCTTCGACATGCTGATATGGATAGAGTTGAGGGCCATCGTTAAAAAGAAGTTGCTGAAGAGGATGGCAATGTAGCAAGCGACAACGCTGCTTGTTGTACTTTTCCCGACTCCCTCAGCGCCCCCAGTAGTGTTCATTCCTTTATAGCAAGAAATCGTCATGATCATCATGCCAAAGAAAAATGCTTTTGCATTTCCTGAAAAGAAGTCAAACAGGGTGATGTGGTTAGGCATCGGATCGAAATAAGCCGATGGAGACATCCCGAAAAAGAAAACTGAGATGAGATAGCCCCCAAAAATACCCATGACCATGCTGAACAGGGTTAGGAGAGGCATCATGAACATGCCAGCAATGAATCGGGGGGCGACTAAATAGCGATTAGGGTTGACCGCCATTGTTTGTAAGGCATCGATTTGTTCTGTGACTCGCATGGTTCCAAGTTCCGCGCACATAGCTGCGCCGACTCTTCCTGTGACCATAAAAGCCGTGAGGACGGGTCCAAGCTCAGTGATCATCGCTTTGCCTACCATCAGCCCAGTAATTCCACTGAGACCTTTGCTATCAAGTTGATAGAAGGCTTGCGCAGCAAGAACAAGACCTGTAAAAAATCCGGTGATGGCCACAACGAAAAGAGAGGCAACCCCGATATTGTACATTTGCTTTAAGATGAGTTTAAGCTTGGGTGGGCGCCAAAAAGTAGCTCGGACAGTGTCTACAAGGAGCTGAGTATATTCTCCGATGGAAACGAGAAAGTGTAATTGGAGACGGTTAATCCAACCTTCAATGACCACCTCACGAGAGACTACTTCTTCTTCTCCTTCCATAGTCGTCAATCTACAGAAAGGGGAGTTTCAACTCAAGGCTCTATCTTTGGGTGACAGCACGATAGGCTTGGAGCTCTAAATCGAGGAGTCTTTGAATAAGCTGCTGCATCTCTTTAGGAAGATTTTTAAATCCTTCAATAGCCTGTCTATCAGCACCGATAGTCTGAATGAAAAACTGTTGCTCGTGCTGTAGGGGGAGCTGTTTGCTGTCTATCCAAGTGGAAAGAGAAGCTGCTGCGGAAGGGGTAAGTTGTGTTAAGCTTGTGAGTAGTTGCCCGATGGGTCCGCCGACTAAATTTCCAGCGATTCCTAAAAAGGCTGAGCCAAACCCGCCTCCACATTGTGTCCAAGCCTGATAGCTTTTCCATTCTTGTTGAAGCTCAAGATTCTCCCCAATTTTAACTTTCTTTTCTTGTTGCTCTTCTTTTTTTCGGAAAATATGCCGTTCGGTTGCTTCTGCAACACGAGCCATGAGTTTAGCAAGTCTACGAGTAATTGATTCTTGACCTGTTTTTTCGCAAATTTCATCGACAACTGCAAGGGCCTGTTTTTGGAGAGAGATAGGGACATTCTTTAGAGCAGTAGGGGTAAGATCTGCTTCCATTTTTCTCTGGTCAACTTTGGCTTGCGTTGCTTCCATTTGGGCAAACATGTCCGGAGGAGAGGAGGTGATTGGCTCGAAACGGTGAGAAGGGTTTCTTTCTACTAGGATGGGTCCGCTCATGTTGTTCTCCTGATTATACGGGTTGCTGTGTCACTTGTACGGCTTGATCTGCTTCTTGGATGAGTTTAGCTACAAGCCGGACGATTTCTGTTTGCGATTGATGAAAATCTTGTGTTTCTTCGATCATTTTTTCGAGATCTATTCTAGAGAGCTCTGCTTTTGTTTGCAAAGTAGAAAGATCGGCATTTGTCCATTGATAATGGGCTCTAGCCCTTCCGCTTGCCAGCGCCGTCATGCCAGCAGAAAGACTTGTGGTCGTCTGGAGGATTGCAAGGGTGCTCTTCATTCCAGTTTCAACAGGCATACTCCAGGCTGTATAGACACCAGCCATTGTCGCAACTGCTGCGGCTACCCCAATTGAAGGTGGGACATAGGTTTCAATCCCCAATCGGATATCTTCATTCCCACAGGAAGCAATGTCAGCTGCCCAGCCCCAAATTTCCCCGTGTTTGAACGCAAGATTTGTAAGGGAGAGGACGCCAGAAGTAATTAATACGCCCCCTGCAGCAGCAGCCCCAGCAGAGAGAGCTGAAAAGCCAAAGTAGAATGAAACTCCACTCATAACAGTAGTGGTCATGTCTTCTAAGATTCCCCAAAAGGTTACGTCTTTTGCAGCTTCGAGGGCTTCTTGCATTTTCAGCGATTCTTCTAGATGAAGTCTTTGGATATGACTAATTTCGTTATTAATTCCCTGTTCTTTTAGAAGGCTGTACCGATTTGCAGCTCCTTCAAGTCGGAGAACTTGATCAAGGGCATTCCAAAGCGGGGTTGGCCGCTCGAGCTGAGGTTTTGAAGGGACAAAGTGCTCAACTTGCTCTACCTTGCTGAGTGTTGAAGCCCCTTGGCCTTGGTTTTTATCACGATGTGCATCAACGGCTCTATTGAGAGGCTCGATTGAGGGAAGCTCGATTCGATTTAATGCTTCAACCACAGCAGGCCTCTTTTTCTAGCTGATCAATTTTTTTTGCGAGCAGCGCCCCTTTTTCAAGATGGAGTTTTGCGCAATTGAGTGCTTTTTTAGCCTCTGTAATGTCTCCGAGTGATAAATAGCATTCAGCTGCATGAAAATGGGAGTCTGGACTGTGTCCGGAAAGAAGGGAAAATACTCCCCATGCGTGGAGGGCGGCATGATATTCTTTTTGCATTTGCCTACTCGATGCAAGACCCTTCCAGAAGCGCGATTCAAAAGGGAAATGAAGGAGGAGTTTCGTGAAGATTCCTGCAGCTTTGGTATAATCTCCTGCCTGGTACATCCCATAAGCTCCGGAATAGAGAATTTCTCTTTCTCTCGAGGTGAGATCTTGAAGTCCTTTAATGCCCAGCTCTTTCAGAGACGCAGAGAAATTCATTAGTGGGCTCGTTGTATGTTGTTCATAATTCGCTCGATCAGGTTATTCATCCTTTTCAAGCCACTATTGAACAATTCCACTGCTTTGCTTTGCTCTTGCTGTTCAAGCATGATCTCTTCGGTTGTCTGGGTCAGTTTTCTAGATAAAGGCCCTTCTACATGTTGGTTGATCATTCTTCGGAGATTCTCAATTTCAGCCTCTTTCCAGCTGTATTTTCCATGAGGAAATATATGAGCTAACCCTTCTTGTTCTCTCAGACCATCGACCATTGCCATCTCTTCGGCTGTCATCAAGTCGACCCTGCTCGAATCATCGGTTCGGCTGGCAACCAGGGCGAGAAACTCCTCGAGTTTTTCCATCCGGTTGATGAGCCCCTCTACTTGTTTATTTTTTCCATCGATGATTGTGTTTGAATGAACTTCTTGCGTAAGAAAGAGCTTGACTGATTCGTCCGCTAGATTATATCCAAAGTTTGTTTCTGCCATTTTGCGCTCCTTTTTTATCGTCCCGCCCATCTAGTTTAGAAGGGGAGAGAGAATTTTGCAAGCTAGTAGTGGTGGTGCCACTTGAGAGAGAATTTTCGTTGGTAATCTTCTCCAACTTCCGCTTGAAATCGGATCCCTTTTTTAAGGTCGACCTCTACCGAGACGTTTCGGCTCTCGGCTCCTTGTGAGAGGGTAAGCATGACCCCGCGCATCAAGTATTTCCCAATTTGGAGGGAAGTTTTGCCTGGGTCATTTTCGGAGGTGACGATCGTCAACCGATCGATGCCGATGCTTTTCCGGATTTTTTCTAGAATATCCGGCGCAGAGTTCCCAGATAGAGAGATGACCGTTTGGGCAAGTTGCAGCGCTTGAACGGCCGAAATTTCCGAGACATCTTTGTTAAAGAGGATTTGTGACAGGAGCGAGCTTGTTGAGAGCTGCGGACTTGATTGGAAAGAAAGAGTTGGGGTTGTAAGGGGTCCTCTGAGCATCACTGTCACGTCGACATCGGGAAGGTCGCAGTTTCCGATCAGTGAGATGTAGGAACTTGGGGTAGGAGAATCATTGAAAATGATTTCTCCCTGAGTGAGGTCAAAGACTTTCCCAGAGAAAATATACTCCCCTTTAACCAGCTGGAGAGTGCCATTTGCCATAATATCTGTATAGGTGCCCGTTAAGTGGAGATTTCCCTTTAGCTCTGCGTTGATCCCTCGACCCTCTACATACGCTTTTCTAGGGACTTCGAGGTCGAGGTCTAATTGGAGGGGGGATGAAGCTGGAGGAAGTTGACGTCTTTGGACGATTTCAGGGGGATTGATAAATTTCAAGGGCAAAGCCGGGAGGGAGGTGGGCATTTGATCTGGGATTCGAAATACCGCATGAGCAACTTTCAGGTTCCCTTTAGCAGTTGCTCCCTGGTTATCACCGCTAATTGTGATATCTCCACTAAACTTCCCCGTGATTGTATCAAAGGATACCGTGTTGATTTCATCGAGATGAGCCGTTAGAGAGAAAGGAAATCGTTTTGTTCTACTCAGAAGAAGGTCGCCTTTCCCAGTAGCTACTCCACCATCTCCATCGATCGCAAAGAGATCGTTAATGTGGATGGTTTGCTTGTCAGCGGTTGCCTTTGCACTAATCTGCTTTAGAAAGGTGCCTGTGTAGTAATTTTCATACAAGCCATCCTGCAGTTCAAACTCGCCAACGAGGTCGGGTTCTACCATTGTTTTAGAGAAATGTAGTTTTGTGGAGAGCCACCCTTCGATTCGGTGATGCCCTATATTGATGAAGTTGAACAGGTCCTCGAGCTTTCCTTCTGCAACAAGCTGACCAGAGAAGGGCTTCTCTTTTTGAATCTGGATTTTGAAGGGGAGGGGTTGATAGGTGATAGGCAGGCTACCCGAAACCTCCATGAACTGACCATTTTTCGTTTTTACATCACCGTGAATTTGGGCAACACTGTCACTGAGGTGGACCTGCAACGATCCCTTGGTCATTAGCGGTTGCTTGCTCCCTTCTGAAATGAAAAAGCCTCTCTGTAGAGCGATATTGCAATTGCCCTGTATCCGGTTTTCCCATGAGACTAGATCGACATCTAAGTCGGCAACACCTGCTAGGGAAAAATGTTTGTGAGGGAGGGCGATAAATTCGAGGGGGAATTCCTCAGCCTTTATTTTCACTAGGGAGGTCGTTTTCGTTAAATCGATTCTCGATGTGACATGTCCAGTGGCTACATCCATGGAAAAATTGCTCATTTTGAAAAGATCGGGGTTCCATTCGAGAGAAAACGGTTCGCAGAGCGAGAATGGTTTCTTAAAGGCTAGTCCCTTGAAGTGGTCAACATCGATAAAGATCCCTTTTCCCCGTTTTTGCCATGTGCCGTTTCCAGCAAGTTGAAGGGGATCCTTCCAATTCCCTCGAACGCTAAACTCGAAGGGGGATACGTGAGGTTCAAAAGTAGATTTCATTTCTAGGTGAGCTAGTTGGATTTGGGGAAAGGAAACATCTACTCCTTCAACGGAGAATTCTCCCCGAAGTTCACCAAAAAGATCGTAAATTGAGCTCTCAATAGTGACAGCTTCTAGGGAGGTGTCGTAAATACCAAACTCCTCCACCTCAACTTGGCATTTGAATTCCTGGAATTCGGAGTAGGATTGGAAATCAAATTTTGCTCCGATGCTCCCCTTAATGTAGGAGTTAGGGAGAAGGGGGCGGAAGATTTTCATGTCTCGACATTGAGCAAATAGCGTCCCTTCGATGTTTTTCAAGGAACCGTCGAGCTCAATTTTCCCAAAGCAATGAAGCTGGGGACCATTTATATGAAATTCTTCTACGCAAAGGGCGCGCCCATGTGGTTTAAACCGAAAGGCAAAATTTGCGTCGATGGGGATTGTATGATGCCCCCCTTTTAAAACGGCTTTTCCCTCCCAAAGGTTTTTTTTAGGAACAGCGTCAACGGCAATTGAGAGGTCTTTGCATGGCTGACTGCTAATGAGAAGGTTTTCACCTAGACAATCAAAATGGGCGAAATGCTTTGTGATTTGTGCCGTCCCAATGAGAGACCCTTTGTCAATTTCAGTGTGAAAATAGGAAAGGTCAGGGATGTTGAATGCTAATGTCCCCTCCTGAACGATCCCTTTTTTACTTACTTTTCCTTCAGCGCGTAGAAATAAATCATCCCCTTCAATCAAAAAATGGGAGATTTTTAGGGGTTTCTTCCAGCTCCAGTCGAGTCTCCCTTTGGCAATCCCTTCGAAGGGGAGCCCCTTGTAATCTCCGCCCTGGAACTGGAGGTGGCTGACATCAATGTGCTTCCGAAATAAAGGAAGGACCGAGACGCGCATTGTGATCGTATCAATCGAAAGAGATTCTCCCTGCCAGCTGGCGGTTACATCTTTTACAATCCAGTTGAAGGGAAGAGAGCCATCAATCTGGCCAATGGTCAGCGAAACGTCGTGTTTTAGTGCTTTAAGGACGATGGCTCGTTTGATCTGTTTTTTTGCAATGGGTGTTTGCAACAGGAAGACTAGACCAAACAGTGAAAGGAGGAGTGTGAGAAATAAACGGATAAATATTTTCAAAATGCCTGCCCCAAACTTACAAATACCCACCACTTGGGATCGATTCCCTCTCTTCGGTTAAGAGGAAAAGCAAGATCCATTCTTAAAGGGCCTAAAAAAGAGTAGTAGCGAAGACCAATCCCAGTTGATTTTCTCCACTTCCCCCGGAAAGAGGGGATAGAAGTTTCATAGACATTGCCAATATCCAAAAAAGGGACTATCCCAATACTTTTCGAAAACCTAAATCTTGGTTCTAAGCTGTAGTAAATCGCTGATCTTCCTCCAATGGGTTTATCGTCTTCATCCAAAGGGGACACGGTGAAGTACTTATAGCCCCGTAGGTTGTCTTCAGATCCACCAAAAAATCGCTTGGGGACGGGAATAGCACCAAGTCCATTGCTAAAAATCGTTCCCAGGGTGATTTTTTGCGCGAGAATAAGTCCTTCATTTTGCCAAACAGGAAGATAGCTTGAAAAGGTGAAGACTTGAGAGTAGTAGAAATCAGAAATGTCCTTAATATTGACAGCGGGAACTCCCCGGTACTCAAATCGGAGTCCTGATGTCGGGTTGAGGAAGTCTTCCACATTGGTCCACCTCAAAAAAAGAGGGGCTTCAATGAGGAAGAAATTTCCATTATCGACGCTATTTGATACGAGCATATATTCGATTTTAGGGCCGATAGAAAAAAAGAGGAATTCTCCAATTTTACGATCAATCCTATTGAGGAAGCTGTAAGACTGCATTCGGTAGGGTTTGATCGATTCATGCGCCGCCTGTGCTTGCATGATGAAATTTTGCCCAACCCGATGAAAGTTAGGAATCGTGTAGGATGCTATGCCCGTGTGATACCTTTGAGCAATATCAGCTTGGAGCATTGCCGTCCGTCCAAGACCACCCACATTGCGGTTTTCCCAGCCAAAGGTTGCTCCAGCCCCAAATGTTGTCTGATAGCTCGCTCCCAAGCTAATCGTTTTGTGTTTGGTCTCACACACTTCGACTTTCATAGGCAACTGATCGTGTCTATTTAGAGATTTTGGGTGGGTGATGTAGACCGAACTAAACAATCCCAATTCCATGAGGGATTTTTGTGTATTTTCTACAAGACAGCTATTGTATTGCTCTCCTTCACACCATTTGATCTCTTGTTCGATTAAGATAGATCGTACAGAGCTATTGCCTTCTATTGAACTCGGTCCAAAAAATGCAAGGGGGCCGGTATCAATCGTCAAAAAAACCTTTACGCGCTTCGTTTTCCCGTCGGCGATGATCTCCCGATTTTTGATCGCAGCGAGCGGGAATCCATATTCGGAGAGGAGTTGAAGAGCACAAAGTTCACTATCAAGGATTTGTTTTGTGTCTGCGGGATCGCCGACCGTGATTCCCAATTCGCGAAGCGATGGTTTTGGACACTCAACATTTGTCTCATTTTCCAATTCGATTTTATACTTCTCAATTAGATAAAGAGGACCTGGACGAATTTGAATCAGGACATTGTAGTCACGAGGGTCTTCTTTAATAGTGATGTCGATTTCTGCTTCAAGGTAGCCCTGTGCATGAAGAACTCTTACTAATTCGGGGATATCTGATTCTGCTCTGAAACGAAGAGCATTGATTGATGAAGGGGGTTTCTTCCGGAGTGCTACGAGCTGAGAGGAGGATCGGAGAGCTTTAAGTGCTTTGCCATCTTCTAACCCCTCAAATTCGACCGAATAGGGGATGCCGTCGGCAAAAAGTGCTGAGCAACCAAAAACTAGTGCCATACAGACATTGCGACTAAGAGATCCCATCAAAGACATGATGCTCTTATAGGAAGTAAAATTCAATCATTTGAGACTTGAAAATTAGCCTTTAATTTGATATAGTTTTGGCATGTGGCTCTCTATAGTTCTTTCTTCAATAGGTTTTGTGGCAATTTTTCTGGAGTTTTTCCTTCCAGGGGCTCTTTTCGCACTTATAGGGGGAATACTCGTCATTTCTGGGGTGGCCTGCTTTTCTCTAACAGATGCTTCTCTTTATTATAAAATTGTTTACTTCACAGTAAATATGCTTGGAGTAGGTCTACTTTGTAAATTAGCTCTTTGGATGTTCCGGTCTCGGAAACAAGATCACCTGTTTCTTGAAGGAACTCAAGAAGGCTATACCTCACACTTCCTCGACAAACAGTTTTTTGGAAAATCAGCAGAAGCTCAAACAGACCTCAAGCCATCGGGACATATTCTCGTCGATGGATTGGTCCTACAGGCCATATCTGAGAGAGAGTACATTCAAAAAGGGAAGAAAATCGAAATAGTTACTGGCCGCGGGGCTTATTACGTAGTAAGAGAAACTCTTGAGGAGAAAAAATGAATTTATTATTTGGGGCTACTGAAGGTTTTTTTATGAGCAGCGGATTGATTTTGACACTTTTTGTTAGCTTGTTTTTCGTCATATTTTCGATGACGATTCGCTACATCAGTCTTTGGTTCCAAGCTTTCGTATCTGGGGTTCCTGTTCCTTTATTTCATATCATTGGGATGAGCCTCCGTAAAATTCCTCCACGCATTATTGTAAACTCGATGATAAACCTCTCCAAAGCCGGTATTAAAGGGGTCAATACAGCAGATCTTGAAACCCATTATTTAGCGGGTGGACATATTTCAAATGTGGTTGGAGCGATGATTGCGGCTGACAAAGCAAACATCATCTTATCCTGGAGACAGGCAACAGCAATTGATCTTGCCGGACGAAATATTCTCGAAGCTGTTCGGACCTCTGTCAATCCGAAAGTGATCGACTGTCCGGGAAATGGCGCTTACATCACAGCAGTTGCGAAAGATGGTATCCAACTCGAGTGCCGTGCAAGGGTGACTGTCCGGACCAACCTACAACAACTCGTTGGTGGTGCGACTGAAGAGACGATCATTGCTAGGGTTGGAGAGGGGATCATCAATTCAATTGGTGGAGCCTCTTTCCATTCAGATGTCTTGGAAGCCCCCCATACAATATCGACCCTCGTCTTAGAAAAGGGATTAGATGCACAAACAGCTTTTGAAATCCTGTCGATTGATATTGCAGATATCAATGTTGGAGAAAATATCGGTGCTCGCCTTCGGACAGACCAAGCCGAATCGGACAAAAAAATAGCCCAAGCAAAAGCAGAAGAAAGAAGGGCAATGGCTGTTGCTGAAGAGCAAGAAAACCAAGCCAAACTTGTTCTCGCAGAAGGGCAAGTCCCTCTCGCGATGGCTGAAGCTTTTCGTAAAGGAAACCTCATGATTCTTGATTACTACAAGATGAAAAATATGCAAGCCGATACCGATATGCGGAATGCACTCGCTGAGGTTGAATGAGAAAAAAGCCTATTCGAAAGGAGATCGTAAAAGCAGAATCTAAATGCGAAAATACGAAAAAAAACCGCCTAAAAAAACTCCTTCAGGATAAGTCCTCGGTGAAGAAAGCCTTTCTTCTTCATGAAATCTTAAAACAACCCTAGATTTTATTTGGGTCCTTTCTTAGAATCTCCATCGCATTTTAAGGGAGGTTCAAATGTCATTGGCAATCTTGCCTTGTTTAGAAACAGTTTTTCCTCATTGGTTTGTCAATCCACCCGAGAAGACATCTCAATCTCAAAAGATCTCAGGTGACTGGGCTACTGTTCATCTATGCAAGCGAACGGGCAGTGGCAAACTCGATCGATTTGATCGGAAATATACACTAGAGCTCTCTTCAGGAGATTTATACGGCATTCCTGAGAAAGAGCCTTCTAAGCCCTACAAAATCGCCCTTAAATGCGCTGGCATATTTGTGGGTACTATTTTTTACACGCCTGGGATGATGGCATTCCATTCAATTCAAGCAATTCTCGATATTACTTCTATATTTTGGCGGGTTATTCCTGAATTGATCAATGAACTCCGCGTGAAACCAGTTTTTGCATCACTTGCAAACGCCTCAATAAAAATCACCTGTGAGATTCCTCTAAAACTTATTGCGGATATTCGAAGAGTGGTTCAAAGCCCTCTCTTTGCTCTCGGAATGCTTTTTGCCTCTCTAATCGGCGTTATCTATCCTCAAGAAGGGCGTAAATGGCTTGGAGCCGTTGAGCTTCAATGGCATGAGGGGGCCACATACCGGCAAGATTTTCGCTACCAACTCGGTGATGAGGGATATAAACAGGCAACCCTTTGCGATTTGTACCGCTATGCACAAGCTGGGAACACCTTTTATTTAGGGTACTGCATGCAAAAACGGGGGAATATCAACGAAATGATTAAGAATAAACCACGATTTACCTATTACAAAAATGAGGAAAAAGTATGAGCATTGTAGACAGAGCACTAGATAATTGGGATTCTAAGAGAATCGCTAGACAATGGGATGAAACAGATGTTTATATTAAGGATCACAATGATAAAGTCATAACCGACGGGACCGATTTTCAAGCACAATCGAAAGTTTATCGAACTCAGATCCATACGATCACAGGAGACGTATTTTTTTCTCAGGGACCTGCCCTTGGTTTTCTCACTAGTTTGAGCTTTCTTACAGCGGCAATCCCTTTTAGACTGATCACTTGTGGAGGGAACGTTATCCATGCAGGATGCCATGGCCTATCCGCTGTAAACACTATTTGGAACAAGTTTGGTGATACCCATTTTAGCACAGGCCAGGTCCTTGCGAAGCCGGGCAAACACCTTTGGCATGCATTTAAGGATCTTTGCGTTCTCTATGTCGCAAATAGTGTCTACAAGAGCTCTCCCACTCCATTTGGGCTTCATCTGATCCACTATTTGGCTTTAACAACATTCTTTGCTTGTGCTGCATATAACCCCCTTGAGACTCGTGTTTGGGCCAACAATAAAATTGCACGATGGGATATTCGCCCAGTCAGTGAGGCAACTCTCGTAACGATGAATCTTAAACAGAAGGTCTGGGCCATTCTTGACGGATCATATTCCCTTCTTCGCTTACTCGGAATCGAGCGGATTGGTAACAAAGATTTAGATAAGGCAACAATAGAAATTGCATAAAGATGCTAAATGATCGGGGAGAGTCATCTCCCCCTAAAAAATGAGAGGATAATATGAGAGTAACACTGGATGACGTCTCTACGAGTATTGAGACAGCAAAAAATTGGGGAAAAAATATGATTTCCACTCCAACCGTAAGCGCCCTTGCGCAAAATTGGGAACCAGTCCCAAAAGAAGAGAGGGATGGTTATGATTGGGTCGAAATGAATGTTAAGACTATAGGCAAAGCTCATATTCATCGTCCAACAGGAGATGTGTATCCAGTTCAAAGTCCTGCGCAGTCTGCATGGGATACCGCAAAGGTGTTCTATGGCGCACGTTACTACTTTGGACTCAATGTTGTGGGTGATATTGCTGCCTATGCAAGTAAGGTCTATGCTCTTGCAAAAGATAGTTCTGATAAAATTTCATTTGACCCTAGGGGACTGTTTAATAGTCAAGAAGGGCGACGCTTTGTTGTGAACCTTTTGGGCTTCTCCTACTCATCAAACCTTCCTACCTATATCTTTAGTCGAAGCCTTTCAGGTATGCCAGGTGTATTGGAGTTTTTCTCAGTTTCCGATTGGATTGATCCTCCTCTTTTTGGGTTCCGTCCGAGCACAATATTTGGGATAGCTAGATATGCCCTTTTAGGATATGCCCTGTATAATCCTTTAATCACCCGAGTTGCATTGAATCGCTTTGAAAAGTGGCGCTACCCGAAGGAGACAAAGCCTCTTTCGATCAGAGAATTCAAACAACTCTCCCCACTTGGTATGCTTAAAGCGGTTTATAAAGGGGAAGTGACTCCCTCAGCGCTCATTGGTATCAAAGTATTGGGAACGGTAAAAGAGTCCCCAGTTGTTACAGCAACGACTATTGAACAGAAAAAGGAAGAATAAGAAATTTATTCATCTTCAGGAGAAAGGTGGTCAGCCGTTGTGATCCCTCGTACTTCGAGGTGGGATTCGGCTATAACCACTTTTTTCCCGGAGATTTCTACAAGGTATAGAATGGTTTTTGCACTCAAAGGCCGTCTCTCTAAAACCTTTATCGAGCGACCATAATTCATCTGCTTTAATCTGCTATGAGAGATCCGACGGAGCATCCAAACTGAAATCACAATCAGTGCAATAAGACCAAGTAGTGTCCCTATCATTTTTACGAATGCACCCTTGTAAGAAATAGGAGCCTCCATCGTTTCGAAAACAGAGTCATTTCCCGATTGTTCAACTTGCTGTTGCTTGGGCTGGACTGGCTCCTCAGCAAAAGAAAGAGTTGAAAATAGGAAGAAAAACAGACAAAAAATTTGTTTCATAAATAACCTCTTTTTCCCTGAGAATGCTTCGGGCTGACTTTTTTTGCAAGTTCGTCCATAATAGGTCCCTTATGAATAGAATATTTGCCTTTGATATAGATGGAACGATCACCCACCTCCGAGATGGGATAAACCCTTTAATCGTAGATCGCCTTAGATCCCTTTCTGCAGAGGGGTGGACAGTTGCTCTTTTAACGGGAAGACTCTTTTCCTATGCCTCAAAAATTTTGGACTATCTCGATTTCCCCTACTACTTAGCTGTCCAAAATGGATCAGAAATCCTTTGGATGCCAGACAAGAAAAAATTAGAAAAAAACTACCTCTCAGAAGATATTATCCCGCAAATTGAAAAAGCGTATGAGGGAATCAGAGGGGATTTTTTGATCTACGCTGGGAGAGAAAACGGAGATTTTTGTTACTTTCGGAAGGAAAAGTTCACTTCAGAGGAATTGGCCTATTTAAAAATTTTGGAGAGAATTGGAGGGACAGCTTGGGTTGAATCAGCTTTTTCTTTTGAGCCAGGAACTGCTTTTCCTTTAATTAAATGCTTTGGCCCCCCCTCTGAAATGACAAAACTCAACCAAAAGTTGATAAATATCGCCGATATTGAGGTTTCAATGATTCGCGATCCGATCGATCCAAGTCTATATCTCAACTTAATTACCCATCCATCAGCGAATAAGGGAAGTGCCCTGAAGTTTCTAAAAAACCATCTCGATGCGACCTTTGTGATAGCAGCAGGTGACGATGCCAATGACCGAAAAATGCTCGAAGCTGCCGATCTTCGGATCGTGATTGAAACGGCTCCGAAAGAAATTCTTCTTTTAGCAGATATTGTCGCAAAACCACCAGAAGAGCTTGGAATTATTCAGGCAATCGATGAGGCAACCCGCCATGCAAGTCATTAGTCTCGCTCTTGCCGCAGGCAGGTCTCTCCAAAAAAAACAGACAGACTTTGTCCACTACTGTCATGAATCGGAAGATCTTATAACCCATGATACGATCCCCACTTTAGAAAATGCATTATTTGCTCTTGCTTTATTTCGAAGTCGCCTCAGCGACCACGTATTGGAGGGCAAAGCAATTCTAGAAAAACTTCTCGCTTTCGAAAATGGGGGAAATTTCCCTGTATATCTGCACGAATATCCAGCTCAAAATGATCCCTATTTGTCGTTGCGCCTTCTCCCTATTTTTTACTGGATTACAGTTGATTTTTCTCATGTGGTGGGAGATCTCAAAGAGAAACTGCTTAGGTGCATCGATCGTATTTTGGAAAGAAAAGGGGAGTGCCCATCTTGGGCGATGACCCGTCTAGCTGCTTTTGAAGGGAAGATTGGTGTTGAACCGACCACGATTCACGAGTGGTCTGAAGCGTTAATCTCACTGCAAATCGCGCAAAAAAAGGGGGCAGATATCGAGCCTATGCTCAAGGCTGCTCTCGAGCTCTGGCACTCAGAGCTCTCTCTCTACATTGGCCCAGCCCCTCAGAGGCACCAGTGGGGAAAAGATCCAGAAATCACCCTGTTCGATCTCTTTATGTGTCAGTGGCAACACAAATTCCCACAAAGGGTCTCTCAGACTCACCCTCTTCATTTGAAAGGTGCGCTCATACGCCCCCAAGAAGTTCATTTCACCGAAAAACTCACCCCGTTTACCCACTTTGCCCCAGAAGAGGAGTCTCCTTTGTTCATTGCTTGGGAAAACCATACTTTCGTTCTGGCAAAAAAGCAGCTTGCCGTTTCTGGATCAGTTGACGAGCTTGTGTTAACCCCTCCAGCGGATGAGGATATGGGTGTCAACTTCTACTTTGATTACGACTTGGATCATGAAATTCTCATCGATGGGAAAAAAGCTACTGTTTTTACTGCTTCAGAGAGTTTAACAATCAACTCAAAAGGGCTTAAAATTACCCTCCGTTTTACAGCAGAAGATGGGCAGTACTTAGGTCACATCATGCGTGGGAACCGTCCCTCACAGCATCTTTGCCGCGGGGAAAACGCTTTCGCTGCCTACGATTGGAGAATAGTTATCCGAACTGTCTCTTTAGGGAAAAGCCCTATACATGTGCAGGTTCAGTGGCAAAAGCTGGAGAATCAACAGCCACTCCCATTGCATGCATCCCATTGTCCACATATAGAGTCGCCCCAGTAATTGCAGCTGCGGAAGGGGAGAGGAGGAAAAGAGCCGAATCTCCAACATCTTCAGAAGACATTTCCCTTTGTAGAGGGGCATTCGCCTGTGCATAATCGATCATTTTATCAATGAATCCAATAGCCTTTGCCGCCCGACTCCTCAAAGCTCCAGCCGATATTGTGTTGATCCGGATTCCCCATTTTCTCCCTGCTTCAAAAGATAGCATCCGTGTATCACTCTCTAAAGCTGCCTTTGCGGAACTCATCCCTCCGCCGTAGCCAGGAACAGCTCTCTCGGAGGCGATATAGGTAAGAGAGAGAACAGAACCACCCCTATTCATGATCGGTCCAAAATGGGCGATCATCGATACGAGAGAGTAGGAAGAGGAACTCAAAGCGGCTAGGTATCCAGAGCGGGACGTCTCTAAGAGGGGCTTTTTGACTTCTGGCCCGTTTGCTAAAGAATGGACAAGGATATCTATCTTTCCAAAATCCTTTTCTACCTGGTGAGCAACTTCTGAGATGGTATACCCTGAAGCTGCTTGGTACCGCTTATTTTCTTTAATTTCTTGGGGGACGTCTTCGGGTTTATCAAAACTGGCGTCCAAAGCATAAATCTTAGTGATGTTCATCATCTCTCCGTTTGAGAGCTTCCGAGATTCATCAAACTTTCCTGTTTCGTAGGATGTGGTGAAAATTTTAAGAATGGGGGTCCAGGTTCCGATGAGAATTTCACAACCAGCTTCAGCTAGTGACTTTGCAATGGCCCAGCCGTAGCCTTGGTCGTCACCGATTCCCGCGATAAATGCTCTTTTGCCTTTGAGATTCATGTCTCCTCCAGAATTTAACTAAAAGAGACATTATATCTTATAGAGGTGTTTTATGCACCAGTCATAAGGCGTTTCCAGCCTTCTGCGGTAAGCATTTTTTGAAAAGTAGTTCGTTTTCTTCGAGAAGGGGAAGATTTGCGAGCTGTCTTCTTGGAAGAATTTGTTTTTTTAGCAGCCGTTTTGCGAGCTGTCTTTCGAGCTGTAGTTGTTTTACGTGCAGGGGCCTTTTTTGCTACCTTCTTTTTCGCAGCCGTTTTAGCCTTAACCGTCTTACGCTGAGTAGTTTTTTTCTTTTTAGCAGCCATCTTTGTCTCCTTATGCATTGAGAACTCTATATAAACTAGTCTACATCAGGTTTTTAGTCACGTCAAGTATTTATTTTAAATCTCGTTTACTAATTAAAGTAAAAATTAATTTTAATATTAAATCGTGTATTCTTCACTTTATGAAATTTCAGAAACTCGACGCCCTAGAGCGCCACTTCAAGGACTCCTTTCCCGATCATCTCTGCCCTGTTTACATCATCTGTAGTGCTTCAGAGAGTGAGCGGAAGAAAATCATGGGGAGTCTTGCGAAGAGACTAGAAAGAGAATGCGATTTGAGGCGTTTTGGGGCTCTCAATGAGGCTCTTGATCATCTCAACGAGGGCTCCCTTTTTTCTAGTAAGCTAGCTTCGGTTTTTGATGGAGTGGATCTCCTGACAAAGAGTGAGTTGGACCTACTCAACAAATATATCTTATCTCCTAACCAAAAAGGATATCTAATTCTTGGATCTTCCAGCTCAAAACCTATTGCTGAAATCTACCTTTCGGGGAAAAAGGAGATCGTTTTACTCGATCTTGCCAAGGAAAAGCCCTGGGAAGAGAAAGAGCGGCTTCAGAAATGGATGGTACAGGTGCTCCATTCTAAAAAAACTGCCATCCGGCCTGATGCCGTTGAGAAATTACTTGCTCGGTTTGAGGCAGATCGACTCCTCTTGCAACAGGAAATAGAAAAACTGATCTGCTATGTAGGACAAAGGGAAGAGATCACAGGACAAGATGTAGAAGCGGTTTGTTTTGGAAAGTCAGAAATCAACCCCTTTCAACTTGCAAGAGAGGTCATTTGGGGAGCTGTGAAACAGCCCCCTAAAATACGAGACTTATCTGTTCTCTTGCCACTTGTAGGACAACTTCGGTTCCAACTGGAAATGGGGCTTAAAATAAGTGTGATGCTCCGCAAAGGCCACTCTCAGGCTGAAATAGGGGCTAGCTTTCCTCGGCTTTTCCCAAAAGTTCTCCAAACGACCATCGAGCAAACTCGTAGATATGGGGAAGCACCCTTCAAAGAGGGGTTGAAGTACCTTTATGATATGGAATTGGGGATAAAAACGAGCAGAGCAAAACCTGAAATTCTATTCAGTATTTTTTGTGCTAATTTTCAAAGAGAGCTTCTTCACAGCGCTCGTCTTGAGGTCCAGGTCCAAAATTGAGGTCTTCTATTTCCTTTCCGGCTTTGCAACTGCAAAGGCAGAAGAGGATAGCAATCAGCGTTAGCGGTTTCATTTCTTTTTCTTACCAGGGAAAGACCACTTTGTCAATTGTCGAGAATTCAAATAAAAGATAAAGTATTCGCCCATCAGACAGAATTTGACAAAAGCTGGAGTGAAGCATGGGAAGTACAGTAACCGTTAGCCTACACGATCGCGCTCTTCTACCCGAAGTTCCCAGAGAAAATTACTCGAAGCAAAGAATTGCCCAGATTATTTTGGCTACTTGTTCAACAGCTGGATTGGTTGCTATCAAAGTGATTAGCACTCTAGAAGGAAAGGAGTGGGCCGAAACCCTTCTTTCGATTGGAATCGGCATTTCTGCCCAACACGCCATCCAGGAAGCCCTTCCGAGAAAATACACCATCATGGAGCAAAGCTTTCTTGCAGATCATGATGCAGAAATTTTTCTCATTGGGACGCAAATCAATGCAAACATAGACCTCCATTCCGGAGGGAGAAAAGCGCTATTTGCTGGGTTTAATTGCCTCTTTGGGGCAGGTCTTTCCGCTTTTGTTCATACGCTTGTTACGAGAAAAATTACCGAACAGAACCACTATTTTCCACTGCAAGACTCTGAAGCAAGGGTGAGCAGCTCCCCTCCGATGCAACTCATTACCCTCAATGAAAAAACTACACGTACTGCTTGGGCCGCCTTCGAAGTGGTCGCTGGAATTGGTCTGGTCGGGCTGGGAGTGTCTCATTCCTCTGCAAAAATGGGTGCAGGACTCGGAGTTTATTTAGCAGGAGATGGACTAAGTCAGCTCATCGGCGAAAAGACCTTCCAGTGGGCAAAGAAAACATGGAGTAGCTATGTCCCCGTCGGCTCGGCAATTTTTGAAGATGCTCATTATCCCAGAAAAATAGCCGCTTACAAGATCTTTGTCGAAAATATCCTGGCAATTGGCTACCTTATGCCTGGGATTTTTCTTTTAATTGCCTCTGTTGCAGAGAAAGAACAGTCGCCTGTGTCATCCTATTTAAGTTACTTTTGCTCCGGTCTTTTGACCGGGTTTTCCAGACACACTGAGCGGGTAAGATTTACCAACGTCCCCAAAGAACATCTCACAGAACTCCCCCAAGGGGATAGTAGGCTGAGTCTCTTGGGAAAAACAACCCATATTGCCAAATGGGTTTTCGGTATCGTAGGTGTCGGCGGGTTTATTGGACTTGGAATCGCTGGTTTTGACGTTCCTTCTTGGGAATTCAAAGAAGTTGCTGTCATTGACCAGGTTGCCCTCGGAACATTTGGTCTTGCCCTATATGGAAGTTATGCCACAGGAAAAATTGCAGCAGCGCATTTCCAAAAAAAATCTTCAAAGTTTTGGAACACCCTCTTTTTTCATTCCCACTACTCAATTGGGATCCCCTTTCTCAATCTCTACGTTATGTCTAAAATGAAAATAGGGAATCTAGCCCTTTCGAATTCTTCATTGATCGACAAGGTAATCGCAGGGGTAGCATATGGCTCTTTGGGCTTGGGCTTGGGCTTTCGTTCTGCAGCAAGAGGGGAGTTCACTAAACCCCGTGTGATGACGGCCTTTTCTGCTGCGCTTATTGGGAATTTTATTGGATGGGAACTCTTGGATGAAACTACCTAATGTCTTCTGTAGATCTTAATTTTTTGCGGTCCCCTCAGCCAATCACAGATCAAAGCCTTATGAGACAAGCTTCTTTGAAGGGCGTTGATCTAGAAATCTATGCATCTGATTTGGCCCTTCATTTGCTCCTAAATTTTTCCAGTTCACTCGTTCATAAGTTTTCATGGAGATCGAAAAACCTTACAACCGCTTTTTTCAATAAAGAGGGATTCCTGCGTGCTGTCCAAGAGGCCCTATGCAATGCTCAGCCTTTAGAATCGATCCCACTCGTCAAAAGAGAATTGCAGCAGATGAATGCTCACGGAGAAACTTCGGTAGCAAGATACTTGGAAAGAGCTAAAATTCGGGCCCTTGCTGCAAGTGATGATGTGTGCAGTTTCCCTCACATGTTTAAGGGGGTAATTAATGGATATAAAGATTTAGACCCCTATATCAAGGATCAGGCAAAAGACCTCTTTCGATCGATTGGCAATGGCTATCCAAATAACACTGTTGAATTGAGCCGCTTCTACTTCAAGCACACTGCTCTCTTTCGAAACGGAGAACCGGTCCCTTGGGTGATTCTTGCAAGAGAGTGGGCAGCGTCAAATGGGAAGGGATCGCATCTTAAACAGTTTGAGTACGCACTTGATCTTAGTAATTTAATTGAGCCAATCAATCCGAAAGATTCTATTACTACTGATGAACCTGTTGATTTTCAAACCTATTTGATCAACCAAACTCTCGAAGAATTTGAAGCAATTCTAGATCTTCCTCTTCCGGCGATAGAGAAGGGGAATTTCCTAAAAGATATGGAAAATGAGCAGTTGAGGAACGAACTTATTTTCTATTTCGGCCATTTACGAACTCTGCCAGGAAATAGGCTTGTAAGAACTGGTTCACTTGCCTATAAATGGATTCTCATTCTTGTTCGTTTGCGTGGATTTGATACAAACTACTGCCAAAATGATAAGAGACCGAAAGAGATTGCGGAATGGATTATTTCGGCCCCCTTCAATGAACCACTGCCCGAGCTCGAAGAGAGAAAAGATCGATCGATGAGAATTGGAGCAAACATTCAGATGGCACAAGAAATCAAGCCTCTATTTGAAGAAGAGGTCTTTGCGAAAAGCGCCATGAAAATCGTTCTTGGTACTATTGGGATAGATCCCCGGTTAGGACTAGAGCAATTTGCTCAAATCACTTCTAATTTTCCTAAAAGATTTTGTCTTTTTACTCCAAAAGCTCTCCTTGACTATATTCAAGAGGAAAAAAAAAGACCTCCCCTTACCTTGATCGACACAAAAGAAGGAAGGATAAAGGAGCTTCTTGAAACAGCTTCGCGACTAGCCGAGTTCTTATCCTACATTAAATGTAAAGGGACCTCGGAAAAGTTTTTTCCCCTCTCTAGAAAAATATATAAAATAGAAGACTTAGATCTCGTTGTAGATATTGTTCGAAAAATCTCCGCAGAGGGATTAGAAGTGGATGTTGTTTTAGACTTCCTTAAAGGGGTTGTTAATCGGAAAATAACTAGAGCTCATCTGGATATTTTTAGCCACTTTACCTTTTATGCAGGTGCTCTCTCGCAAAAAAATACAATCGCTTATTTTTTATCTGATTTGCCCTCATTCGATGAAACACCCTCTTCTGAACATCTAAATCGAGCGATCCATTTCACTGAAGAAAATGGGCAAAGATATAAAATTTCTCCTTTTGAAAGCCTTCTCCTTTTTTGCTGGGTATCATCGATGACTCCTGGAGAAATTGAGGGTAAACTAGCTGTTATTTTTCAGATTGAGCAATTTATTGGAGCCCCCGTTGAAGGGGACTGGTTTGCTGCATTTATTTGCGCAAATGTTGATGTCGAAGAATTTTCCCCATCCTTAGTGAAGATTGCGAATTTACGGGAAGAATTAGCTATGAATCATATAGGATCGGATCAACTCCCTAAAAAGCTTATCGATGATTTCAAGCTTGCTACGAACGTCTTCCTTATGTGCCCTCCGAGAAGTAGTCCAAAAAAAGGGGCAGTAAAAGTGAACAGAATGCAGCCCAGCACTCGAGAGATTGTCAACATGCTCTACTCGGCTTTTCTTTATGGAGATAGTGAATTTTTTACATCGATGTTTCACCCTCAATATGCAAGCCTAAACAGGGGAGTTCTCAGGCCTTTTTCTCATGGAAGTTCCCAAGAGCGCCTTGTTTGCGCAGGTTGGAATCTTAGGAATCCCTTTCCTGTGTTTGAAATGGAGCTCATCCGCTCATCAAACTTAACTGGAGCGAGTCTGCGGATCCCACTCCACCTGAATAAAAAGTTTATTGAAAGCGATCCATTTTGTGAGTATCTAACCGAGCTTATTTCTTTTTATTGTGAAGAGGTCTCCCCATTGCCAATGCGCCCTTTGCCACCTGCTGAACTAGAAGAATACCAAAAAGAAGCTGAAGAATTTGCCCAAAACTTCAAGCTTGAATATCGACGGGCAATCATCGAATTCGCAATCGGCAAGCCCCTTTCAGCAAGGGTCATGTCTATAGATCAGGCAGCCTCCCAGTTTAATATCTATAGTGCAGAGGAGGATCACTTTTCTTTAGTTCCCAACTTGCGTGCCGTATTTGACCAGGATCGTCGGAAAGCAGTTTCTAGTTTAGATTGTCCTGAAGCCCTTTCCAAACAAGTGGATCACCAGCTTGGAACATTTCCTATCCAAATCCTACCTCTTAGAGGTGGTGAGCCAAAAATCTATTTTGTTGATTGGACCTATGAAGAAAGGGCCCTTAAAATGCAGTTTAAAATAGAAACGGGCCCTCTGATCGTTCACCAGGTTACCTATCCTGAGGGGATGTTGACCCAAAAAGGGGTTCAAAGACAGCTTGCAGGATTAAAAGCCCGCTACTACCATGAGTGGTTTAAACCCAACTTCGAGGAAAAAACAGATGCCAAAAGGGCAACTACACCTACTCCCAAATTTGCTAAGCAAGGAAGCTGAGCATCAACAATTTCTCCCTTCAAGCGTAGATCGTGCGGTTGCAACACTCGATGGGCTGATAGCGGAAAGTGAAAAAGAGGGGAGGGCCTACCTTAAGCGTTTTGGGGCTCCCTTCCGTGAAATGCCAATCCTCCCACTCAATAAACACTCTCAAGAGATTGAAACTCTACTCAAGCCAATGAAAGAGGGACAAAGTTGGGGGCTTATCTCCGATGCCGGCCTCCCCATTCTTGCAGATCCAGGGGCTAATCTCGTCCGCCGTGCATACGACTTTGGGATCATCGTGAAAGCATATGTCGGACCAAGCTCGCTGATCCTAGCCCTTATGCTTTCAGGTTTGCCAGCCCAACGCTTTGCATTTCATGGGTATCTCCCAAAAAATCCAACAGAAACTCTTCAAAACCTTCAGGCGCGCTCAGAGAAAGAAAGGAGCACACAGGGCTTTATCGAAACACCCTACCGGAACCAACAAATGCTAGAAACTCTTCTAAAAACTCTTTCAGACGACACCTTGCTTTGCATTGCCTGCAACCTCACCTGTCCAGATCAGCTTGTCGAAACCCACAAAATCAGCCAGTGGAAGAAGCGCTCTCCACCAAACATCAACAAACGCCCTACTGTATTCCTGTTCGCCGCTCTAGACTAACGATAAATATCTTTTCGGTGGCCGAGTTCAAGAACAAGAATCAATAATTCCTGATCCTTAATGGAATAAATTATTCGGTATTGGCCTGACCGTATTCGATACAGGGGTGGACTCTGATTGCCCTGTAGTTTTTTGCAGTGACTTGGCCTGGGATCTTGAATTAAGCTTTCTATATGATCGCTAATTTGTTTTTGTGTTTTTTAGGGATTTTTTTTAATGCTTTTAGCGCGGAAGCACTAACCTCAATCCGATAGGTCATTTTTTGAGCTGTTTTTTTGCAGTTTCCCAGGAAGTAGTTGTTTCTTCACCAGACTGTATTCGCTGCAGCGTTTCTCTGGCTTTTGCTGCCAACCATTCGTCTTCGATATCTTGTAATGCTTTAAATACAGCAGAAAGCATCATTTCTCTCATAGAAATGCCAATCTTTGCACTTGCCATCTTCAAGTACATATGCTCCTCAGGGGTCATATCTACGGTTAGACGAGTTTGTTTCTTCATACTGAACCTCCAAAGGCCTTATTATACAGAAATCTGCATTTCTGTGCAATAATCCTTAACTCATTAACTATTAGATGATTTCGGTTGCGACGGTGTCGTAAAAGAGGCGACCTTTCTCGGTTAAGCTGCAAGTCGTGTTCTGTGATTGAAGATATCCCTCTTTTTCCAGACGAGAAAGGACCCGCTTTGTACCATCGGGAAGGGCGTATTTGGTTAGATCAACGCCCGCCGTGAGTCTTAGGTGGACGGCAAGCCGTTCATGGATATTTTGTGGATAGGGGAGTGTTTCTGTGAAATCAACGGGCGTTTCGTTATTTTGAAGGGCTCGGAGGTAGCGATTCAAGTTGGCTACGTTGCGAAACCGGGCTCCACCATAAAAGCTGAACGCTGAGGGTCCAAGACCGAAAAAAGGGCGCCCTGTCCAATAGCCGGTATTGTGCCGAGAGTGACTTCCTGGTTTTGCAAAGGCAGAGATCTCATATCGGTTCAGCCCCATGGTTTCTATAGCTTCTATGGCCATCGTGAGCATCTTCAGATTTGCTTCGGGAGAGGGAGTATTGAGAGTCTGATGGAAATAGGGGGTGTTTGGTTCTATGGTAAGATTGTAAAGAGAGAGATGGCTGATTGGGAGGGAGGGGAGTTTTGCAAGAGTTTTTGCAAAGCTCTCTGGAGTCTGGTCTGGAAGCTCAAACATTAAATCGATAGAAATATTCCGGATCCCTGAATCCCAAGTGACATGGACTGCTTCATTGGCTTGAGAAGCACCATGAGTTCTCCCGAGAACCTGTAATGAGTCCTCCTCAAGGGATTGGATCCCTATGCTTGCCCGGTTGATCCCCGCATTTCTATAAGACTCCATCAGGGCTAAAGTAATATCTTCAGGGTTACCCTCGATTGTGATTTCACAATCGGAGGTTAGGGTGGCCTCCTTCGCAATCATTTCTAAGAGCTTGGCAATGAAGTCTGCGCCGAAAAGCGTTGGAGTCCCCCCGCCAAAATAGATTGAAACGACCTGGTGGTCCTGGATTTTTGGAAGAAGCCTCTTCCATTCAAGGACTAGGCCGGCAAAAAGTGCTTTTCTCTGATTAGCATTATCGGGGATTACATAAAAATGGCAATAGGGACATTTTTTATGACAAAAGGGGATGTGAAAATAAAGTGATAAAGGTTCTACCACTCGTTAGCTTCGGGATCTTCTAAAATACCGCGCTTCCACCGATTTTTATCACTAAAGGGATCTTCATCATCTTCATAGATGTATGAAGGGGTTTCTTCGTCCTTTGTCTCAGAGCGGGTATCTGTAGTTGTGGTATCTTCGCTCGTTGCTGTCTCACCTTCGAAGGGCTCTGTTTCTGCATCGAGTCCGCCACCCTCAGTTTCTTGCGCAACAGTTAGATCGGGGAGACTTTGAGGTTCTTGGTAGACAGGACGAGAGCCTCGCTTCGGAGGAGTGTACTCTTCAACTTCACCACTTTCTTTTAAGAAACGAAGGCGCTGAACTTCATCGACAATTTTTTTTCTGATTGCGTCAATCTCTTCGTTGTGTTTTTCGATGTCCTTTTTAGGGACAAGACCTAGCTTGAGCCACTGCTCTAAATCAACGAGCTCATTTTCTAGTTTTTTTAAACGTTCACTTTTCAGGCTCACAGGCGAATCCCTCAATTAATCTTCGGTAATTTACCAAGCAGCATCTTTAATGCCTAGCTAAAATTTTTTTCTATGCTATAAGGCGATGTATGAGTCAACAAGAAACGTCGTATGTAAATCTTGAAAACCTTCGGATGATCGAAGATCTCTATGCTCGCTGGAAGGAAGACCCTACTTCGGTCGATCAATCATGGAAAAGTTTTTTTGAAGGGATGCAGTTTGCCTCAAGTTTGCCAAATGCTTTCCCGGCAAGGCAAGAAAGCTCAGATCTTCGGATCTTCTATTTGATCCACGCTTATCGTAAATATGGTCATTTAATGGCCAATTGTGACGTTCTTATTACCGACCCTCCTCCGCTGCCCGATGAGCTTAAACTCGTTCATTTTGGCCTGTCTGATCAAGATTTAACAACCCCATTCCCTACGGGGGGGCTGTTAGAAAAACCAAAAGCGCCATTAAAAGAAATCATAGAAACGCTTCAAAACACCTATTGCCGGACAATTGGGATCGAATATATGGAGCTTGGCTCCTTTGAAATTGAAGAGTGGATTCAAAAAAAAATTGAACCTCATTTTAAGACAGAGCTGTCGAATGAGGATAAGATCGCCATTCTCAAACAGCTGAATGAAGCCGAGGGATTTGAGACTTTTTTGCACACAAAATATGTAGGGCAGAAGCGATTTTCTCTCGAGGGTGCGGAAACCTTTATTCCCCTCATGCATGCCTTGCTTGAAAAAGGGGGAGAGCTCGGCGTATCGGATGTCGTATTAGGGATGGCCCATCGAGGGCGTCTCAACGTTTTAGCGAATATTCTCGGTAAATCTTACGTCTATATTTTTGAAGAGTTTGAAGATCACTATACACCCGATCTTTCCGAGTCGACCGGGGATGTTAAATACCACATGGGCTTTGCTGGGACCTATAAGACTAGGGGCCAAAAACAGATACAAATCATCCTTTCAGCGAATCCAAGCCACCTCGAGTCGGTCGATCCAGTGATTGAAGGGGGCGCAAGAGCACTGCAAGAACAAAAAAAAGATAAATCGGATCAAAATAAAATCGTCCCGGTTATGATCCATGGAGATGCAGCTGTTGCTGGTCAAGGCGTTGTCTATGAAACATTGACCCTCTCTAAACTCAATGGATACGGAACTAAGGGGACGATTCACATCGTCATCAATAACCAAATTGGCTTCACGACATTGCCAAAAGACTCCCGTTCAACCAAGTACTGCACAGATATCGCCAAGGCTTTTGGTTCTCCTGTTTTGCACGTCAACGGAGAGGATCCTGAGGCGTGTATTGGTGCAGCAAGATTGGCGATTGAGCTGAGACAGCAATTTGGATGCGATGTTTTTATTGACCTCATGGGGTACCGGAAATATGGGCATAATGAGAGTGATGAGCCGACATTCACCCAGCCACTCCAATACCAAACGATCAAACAGAAAAAAACGATGAGGGAGATCTATCGCGATCGTCTGATTGAATCGGGCGTCCTTTCAAAAGAGGAAGCGGATCAAATCGAACACGAATTCAAGGAGAATTTAAACACGATCCTAGAAACTGTTAAATCTAAAGCGGCTAACCCTTCCAAACTTGAATTGAAACAAAAAGGGGATGAGTATGAGGCTCGTTTCCCTCCTGTCGATACGCGCCTTGACAAGGAAACGCTTAGGGATATTGGCCAAAAAATCTCATCTCCTCCTGCCAACTTTAACCTGCATCCAAAGGTCAAGAGAGGATTGGATGATCGAAGACAGATGATGGAGCAGGACCCATCTAACCCGTCCATTGACTGGGGGCTTGGTGAATTGCTCGCATATGGTTCACTTGTAGAGCAAGGGGTACATGTGCGCCTTTCTGGTCAAGACTCGAGGAGGGGAACTTTCTCTCATAGACACAGTCTCTATGTAGATCAAGTCACCTCAGACCACTATTTCCCTCTTTCACACCTTAGCGATAAACAGGCCCCTTTCGATGTCTTCAATTCACCCCTATCTGAGTTTGCTGTTCTTGGGTTTGAATTTGGTTATAGCCTTCTCTATCCCCATTCTCTCACCATTTGGGAAGCGCAGTTCGGTGATTTTGCCAATGGTGCCCAGGTAATCATTGACCAATACTTTTCGACCTCTGAGATGAAGTGGGGGCATTCATCCAACTTGACTCTTCTCCTTCCTCATGGATACGAGGGGATGGGCCCCGAGCACTCCTCAGGTCGTATCGAGCGATTCTTACAGCTTTGTGGGGATAACAACATGACGATCACTAACTGTACTACTCCAGCTCAGTTTTTTCACCTTCTTCGAAGACAAGGGTTGCATGACACAAAAAAACCCCTTGTTGTATTCACCCCTAAAGTGCTTCTCCGCCATCCACAGTGTCGCAGCCCACTCAACGCCCTCATTGAAGGGGGGTTTGAAGAAATTCTCGACGATCCAACCCCTCCCGCAAACCCAAAACGGATCCTCTTGTGCAGCGGTAAATTCTATTATGATTTAATTCAACTGCGGGAAGAGAAAAAAAGCGAAGATGTGATTATCCGAATAGAACAACTCTACCCACTCGATACCAAAAAAATCAAAGAACTGTTTGAAAAGTATCGGGGCATTTCCGAATGCATCTGGGTACAAGAAGAACATGAAAATATGGGAGCGTGGTCCTTCCTAAGACCCCGTTTAGCAAAACTTCTCGAAGGAAACACTCCTCTTTCCTATGTAGGAAGGAAACAGGGAGCTTCTACGGCAGCGGGTTCTCACGCTCTTCATAAACTAGAGCACAACGCGCTCGTCCATCAACTCTACGGAGAAAAAGTATGAAGATTGAAATCAAGGTGCCAAGTGCTGGCGAATCGGTCAGTGAAGCCACTGTGAGCCAAATCATGAAAGAAAATGGAGCCCAGGTGAAGGCTGATGAGGAGCTCCTTGAGCTTGAAACCGATAAGGTCAATCAGGTTGTCTTTTCACCCGGTGATGGGGTTCTAGCTCTTTCTGTTGCTGTCGGAGATCGGGTAAAAGTGGGCCAAATCATTGGCTCGGTTGACAGCGAGGGCAAAGGAAGTGCTCCTGCTCCTTCTCCTAAAGAAGAGAAAAAAGAAGAACCAGCCTCTCACCCGCCGCCCCCGACAAAATCTGAGGAAAAACCGGTAAGAAAAACGGCAGATGATTTTGTCAAAGAAGTCAAAGAACCACCTCCAGCTGCCAAAGAAAAAGAGACGGCACCTGCACCTGAGTCAGAACCTGCTTTACCGAAAACTAAAGCTGAAGAGAGGAATGTCACTCGTAAACGGATGTCCGGTCTTCGAAAAACCATTGCTGAGAGACTCGTTGCTGCGAAAAACCAAACTGCAATGCTCACTACCTTCAACGAAGTAGACATGACCGGTATCATGGAAATACGAGCCCGCGAGCAAGAGGCCTTCACTAAAAAATATGGGGTAAAACTGGGTTTCATGTCTTTCTTTGTGAAAGCAACTGTTGCAGCGTTGAAGGAGTTTCCCGATGTGAACTCATTTATCGATGGAGACCAGATAGCCACCTATAACACCCATGATATTTGCATAGCCGTCTCTACAGAAAAAGGACTCATGGTACCTGTTATCCGCGGCTGTGATGAGATGACCTTTGGACAGATCGAACAAGAAATCGGGAACTTTGCTAAAAAAGCACGTGAAGGGAGCATCTCAATAGACGACATGCGGGGTGGAAGTTTCACGATCACCAACGGCGGAGTTTTTGGCTCAATGCTTTCAACCCCTATCCTTAATCCACCTCAGAGCGCCATTCTCGGGATGCACACCATCGTCAAAAGACCCGTAGTCATTAAAGATCAAGTCGTAGTCCGTCCGATCATGTACCTCGCGCTCAGCTATGATCATCGGATCATTGATGGACGGGAAGCAATCCAGTTCCTCGTCCATCTTAAGGGAAGTCTTGAAGAACCAACACGGATGCTTATAGACCTATGAAATATGACGTAATCGTAATTGGAAGTGGTCCTGGAGGCTATGTGGCAGCCATCCGCTGCGCGCAGCTAGGGCTGAAAACAGCCTGCGTGGAAAAGGGGCCTCTTGGCGGGACCTGTTTAAACGTTGGTTGCATCCCTTCAAAAGCTCTCCTCCACTCCTCTGAACTATTTTATAAACTGACTCACCATCTTCCCCAACATGGTGTCAATATAGAGAACCCTTCCTATGATTTCCCAAAAATGATGGAAAGGAAAGAAAATGTTGTCAAAGGGTTCAACCAGGGCGTCGGCGCTCTTTTCCAAAAAAACAAAATAGATCACTTGAAAGGTCTTGGAAAGATCAAATCGCCAGGCATCGTTTCTGTTGATGGCAAAGACTATGAAGCGGCAAACATCATCATCGCAACTGGATCAGAACCAATTTCGCTCCCTTTTCTCCCTATCGATGAAAAGAGGGTCATCACATCTACCGGTGCTCTTTCCCTTCAATCCGTTCCGAGGCGGCTTGTCGTTATCGGTGCAGGGGTGATTGGCGTTGAACTTGGATCTGTTTATTCACGTCTTGGCTCTGAGGTAACCTTTCTAGAATTCCTCCCTAAAATTTGTCCTACTTTAGACGATGCGATTTCCAAAGCATTTCAGCAGATCCTCGAAAAACAGGGGATGACCTTCCATTTATCAACGAAAGTAACTGCTGCTGAGATCTCTTCAGACAAAATCACCCTCAAAACAGAACAAGGCACCTTTGAGGCCGATGTCGTCCTTTGTTGCATTGGAAGACGCCCCTTTACTCAAGATCTTTCCCTCGAATCGGCAGGAATAAGCCTTACAGAAAAGGGGTTCATTCCGATTAACTCCCGCTTTCAAACGAGTGTGCCCAATATTTATGCCATTGGTGATGTCGTTGATGGTCCGATGCTCGCTCATAAGGCCTCTGAAGAGGGGATAGCTGTCGCTGAGCTCATTGCAGGGGAGAATCCCAGCATTGATTATATGGCTATTCCAAGTGTTGTTTATACCGATCCGGAAGTAGCAGCAGTAGGCTTTACAGAAAAAGAGGCCAAAGAAAAGGGCTTTACAGTCAAAACAGGAACATTCCCTTTCAAAATCAATTCGCGTGCACAGTGTACGGGTGAAGATCAGGGGATGGTGAAAATCATCGCAGATAAAGACTCGGATACCCTTTTAGGTATCCATATTATCGGTGCTCATGCATCAGAAATTATCGCAGAGGCGGTTTTAGCAATAGAGAAAAAGCTCAAAACTACAGAGCTTGCAAACACTCCTCACGCCCATCCAACTCTTTCAGAAGCCCTTAAAGAAGCTGCCCTTGGAGTTCTTGGGCGTCCTATCCATAAATAGGTAGAACACTTTCAACCCACACTCCAATTCAAGAATTGGAGTGTAGAGTCAGCCATTAGAAATCAAATTTAAATGTGAGCGTTAGACCCTGCGTAGAGAGGGTACCTCTTCGTTGAGAATGGGTATTTTCTCCGAAGTTGTCAGGAAAAACGGTGGGAGGTGCAACTGCAACAGATCCTCCGATCCGCTTGATTCTCCACATCTGATTTTGGTGGAAAAATAGATGAGATTCCCAGGCAAGGAGAGCTGTGAAGCCGTATTTCCCCTCGCAAAGGAGGTTTGAGTACTGAACGCCTAAACCTAGATCGACAATAGCTCTAGAAGCCTTGAAATTTTCGGTGATTTCAGCAGCATCCGACGAACTGAATGGAGAGACTGCCTCACGAAAATCCTCGTCGTTGCGTACATCAAAGCGTCCATAGAGGATAGAAGCGGCCACGTTGCTGTATAGGCTCCATCCACAGCCGAAGTTCCAGTCAAGGGCAATCCCACTTTGTGGACCTACCCCTTTGAAATAATTACGGAGAGTCAGCTCACCTTGATAAGCAGGTTGGTCTGTTAATGTAGTTGGGCCAATGCTGAATACCAAATTAGAGCTGTTCCAAACTCCGCCTTGAAAATTGAGCGAATATTTTTGATTGATTTGAGCGTATCGAACACCAACCATTGGGCGGAAAGTAACCCGTTTGCTTACCCAAAATTCTCTTGCGAGCTCAAAATCTAAAAGAGAAATTGGGGCTTTCCAATCGGTATTGACAGTTCCGCAAAACAGATATTTTTGCCCGAAAACTCCCGAAAAAGCTGACCAAAGGATTTCTATATGCTCTGCATCGGGTGCGTTTGGCACATCAGATAACGTTCCTCCAGAAATGTCTGCAGTGGTTTTGCCTAGAGTGACTTCATTTTTCGAGGATCCGATCCCGTTAAAGGATGTCCAGCGGGCGCCAACTTCCCAACCATCACATGGGGAGAAATAGCTAAGGCCAATTCTGTAGCCGTAATTATACTTGAAACTTGGGGATAAGTAGTCTGCGTCTACAATACTTCCGGTGAATGCAGAAACATCGTCCTGCGGGGAAAGGGTTGTATTGTTTTGTATTCCGTACTCCATTCCATCTTGGCTGGCCATCCAATAGAGGAGACCTGCAGATAACTGGACATCACCATCACAGGTGCGGGGGCGGGCCGGAGCGTTTGCTTGATTGTTTTCAGGACCTACACAGTAGGTGTTGCTGCAGGTATCCGGATTACATGCAACGGGACTTGAAGAGCAAGTCTCCTCTGCAAAAAGTACAGGAGCTGCTAAAATACAGGACAATGCTAACATCTTTTTCATAAAATCACCTCTTAACGTCCTTATGACGGATCGAAGAAATTAATTTAAAGAAAAAAATGTGCCCCCCTTTTTTTTGGGGGGAGGGGATGAAAGCTGGAGAATTTTCCAAAAATAGTTATTTATTTAGATGCGCGCATCTTTTAAGGAGTGGTTATTATTAGACTACTGTAAATGAGAGGGGTTCCGTATGCGTCCTCTGCAACAACAAAATAGGTGTAGGTCGTTTTTGGTATCCGATTATGGTCTTTAAATTCCATCGGCGAAGTTACTGGTATTATTGCAACTAAGTCAGTCCAATCTTCATCGCGGTACAAGAGAAATTGATGTGCGTTAGGAAGACCTGTTACGAACCATGAAATTACATTGATTAAATCCTCCTGTGTCAAGAAGCTATTAGAAATGGTTTCCCCTGTGAGCACAATACCAGTAGAGCTAGGAGGAGGGGAAGGAGGAGGAGGAGGGGGAGGAGATGGTGTCCCGCCTTTAGCTAGTGCAATTTGTTGAGGGCGGACAGGAGGAAAAGTGATCGTTGCAATTAAGTTGAGGGTTGATGTTTCGATAAGGTATACCACATCTTGGTTTCTGCCAGACACATAGATGAATTGATCATCAGGAGTAACTACAAGAGAAGATGCACCCGGTGCGGTTATTGTAGAAATCACCTTTAGGGAGATTGTATCAATAACATTGACCCCGGTCCCTTGTCCAGGTACATATGCCCTCATTCCATCCGATAAAAAATCAATTCCAGAACAAGCATTAAGAACGGTGATCGTTGCGATCACCAGAAAGTTTGAAGTGTCGATAACACTTATTGTATTACCTCCATTTGCTCTGTTATTCACGCTATAGAAAAAATCTTCATTTGGAGGCCTTAAAGCTCCAGTAAGCGGTTGTTGTAATCCGCTATTTACTGTAATGGTAGCAACAGGAACTAGTGCTAAACCGTCTAGAACGATTACGGCATTTATCCCGTTTTGACAGGATACGTAGAGTAAGCTTCCATCGGCAGTTGGAGTCACTTTTCGAGGTTGAGTGCCAACTGTTAAGGTAGCTATCAGTGTTCTTGATAGGGCGTTGTAAACCTGAACCTGATTGGCGCTTGTTAGGGAATTGTATAGAATTAGTCCATCTGCTGAAATATTAATCCCCTGTGAACGCCCGCCAGTTGTGATCGTAGCAACAACTTTGAGGGAGCTATTTTCGATGATACTTAGGGTAACTCCTCCTCCTGAGTCATTAGGTGTGTAGGTGAATGTGTCGTCAGGGGAGACAACTATGTTTGTATTGCTGGGGGAGGCTGTTATGGTCGCAATAATCAGGTTTGTATCTGAATCAATAACGGTGACATTTCCTGTCAATCGATTGGCTGTGTAGACATTGATTGCACTTCCCTTTGCTCCAAAAAAGAGCGATAGTAGAGTCAAAGCTAAAAAAAATTGGCGCATATTTGGAAGAGATCGGCTAAATAGTAATTACTAATGAGTAATACCTCAATCAGCTTTAAAGCACAATTTTTTTTAGGAAAAGGCTGATTATTTAGAGCCCCTCTCTTAATAGGATTGTGATTTACCGCATCCGCAAGAGCTCTTCGCATTCGGATTAGAAATTTTGAAACCCGAGTTGTTGAGTCCGTCGACAAAATCGATCTCTGATCCAAGGAGGCGTTTGACGGCCCCTTTGTTCACGTGGACGTCGATTCCGTTTGAGTGGAAGACTTGATCGTCATCTTTTGGTTCTTTAGAAAAATCTAAGGTGTATTCAAAGCCGCTACATCCGGCTGCTTTATCTCCAAAACGGAGAGCCCAATCTTCTTTGCCCTCATCTTTGAGGATCTCTTTAAATTTATCTGCAGCGCGCTTTGTTACATTAATCGCATTCACATCGATTTTTTCAGCGAGGATCCCGTTGAGGGAGGTGACTAGCTTATCGATTTCAGCGTCCGAGTATCCATGACCGAGCATTCCAGCTTCTAGGGTCTCCCATGTGGCAGCTTGGCAGCCTACACAGTGAAGTCCTGTATTTGTAAGCTCTTGGGCCAGTTTCTGGGCTTTTTGAGGGAATTTAGCGAAAATGTCTTCTATGGTCATTTCGCGTGTAATGGTCACTTGCTTCTGCTCTGTCATAAAACCTCTAAAACTTGATTTTCACAAGGCCGCCTTTCAACTTGCATTGACAAGCTAGCCTTTCGTTGTCTAAATCGCCTAGGAAATCTTCCTCTTCCTGGGTATATTCTGAGAGATTTTCCATCCCCTCAGTTACCTCTATAATACAGGTTCCGCAAACTCCCTCTGTGCAAGCGAAGGGGACCCCAGCTTCCTCACATACCTGTGCGATCGGCTCTGACGCCTCAATTTGGTGTTCTTCACCTGTATCCACAAAGATGAGTTTTCCCATAAACAGATAAGGGTACCCTAAGGGGGTTAAAAAGACAAGTATCCGCTGTTCACTTAGTGAGTTATATGTAGTTAAATTTTTATTGAAAGTTTGTTAAGATTATGTTAAAATAATATTTAAAAGATGGAGGATAATATGAGTAATAAAGAAGAACTAGAAAGAAAAGTTGCTTGGCTTGAGAGTCGACTCGACCAGGCGGAATCGGAGCTGTCCCACCTTAATCAGCTTCTAGTAACCTGCGGCTTCTCAGAAGGGGTGCGTACCCTTAAATTGACGATTGAAGATCTCCTCGATGAGACCGGTAACATTTACCTCTTTCCACCGAATGAAGAAAATCCCCCTCGTACGATCGATCCCTTTGGATAATTATTTTACCTAAAAAAAGGGTAAAAAAAAGCGTGAGGGTTATCCCTCACGCTTTTTTGTTTATTCATCAAAGCTTAAAACTTAAGCGCTGATCGCAACTCTACTTCCGTTGATAAGTAGTCTAGCAGCATCTTGAGAAGCAATCCCAGTTGACCCTTGTGTCATAAGCTGATTTAGACCAGCGATGGCAGCAGGATTAACAACGACACCTCTTGCTCCTTCAAAGCGACTAACAACGTTAGCAGCACTGGCAACTACAGGAGCTGTCGGAGCAGCAAAGTAGCTTCCGATTGCTGAAACGATATTGCCAAGGCCGTATTGGTGGGCAGCAATAGCAGCAGCACCAGTTGCAGTAGCAGTGGCGATTTTGCCTTTGTTCTCGTAGGCTTTTGCAGCTACAGCACCGATGTTGCTAGCAACTGTTCCAACAAACGCTTTTGCTCTATTCATCAGAGTGTTGTCTTTCATGTCTTTGATCTCTGCCTTGTTTCTTCTGTCTTCACGAAGTAGGTAAAGAGTTAAAACATCCCCGAAGACCTTCATTAGGCCAAGGGCTACAACACCTGTAGTAATTGCTACCGCAGTAACAGTTGCTACAGTAACAGTCTCAACAGCGAGGATCGCGAAGTGGGCAAGCTGAGAAACGGCAAGGATTGCTCCACGAACAGCGAAGCCTGCAGCAAGAGCTACAGCATTACCGATAAGCTCAACACCTTTTGCAATCTGAGTAAGACCAACAAGTTTTAATAGACCAACAACAGGGATGAAGGGTACGCGTGCAAGAGCATTGATTTGGTCACCAGCTATGCGCGAGATTTTTTCTCCACCACGGATCGTTTTTTCGTGACCGGCTGCAAAGAAGTTTCGGGTGTTTTTATAAGCAACTTGTAATCCGTTGTCTTCTTTATTTGTCGCTAGTCGCTCGATTGAGAAGTTTTGCATGCTCTTTAAAGGAGCTTTAAGCGTCTCAACACCTGTTTCATTTAAAAAGCGGATGGCGCTATTTGCTTGCCCTGCAACACTTGCTCTAAAGCCGTCAGCTTTATCAGCGATCATCGCATTGACTCTGTTTTGTGTGTCTTGGTTACCGAGGAGTTTTCCTGTACCGACAACACCATTTTTAACGCCAGAAGCAGCACTTGCAGCTGCAGCAGCGACATTATTTTTTATACTAGTTAGACTAACCATTTTATATCCTCCAATATTATTAATATTGCTTGTTTAGTTTTATCTAAACAGCCTTTTGCTGTGTTAGTAATATAATAATACAACAAGATTGTATAAAGAATCAAGATATATCTGTGCAAATCTTTAATCTTTCTTAACTTATTGACAAATTAAAATTTTAATAATAATGTTTTGTGTATGTCAGATGAAAAAGTAGGCGACCTAATTCCAGATACTCACGACCCCTTTCGATCGATTCTGATCTTTGGGCCTCCCGGCGCAGGGAAGGGGACCCTTGGAAAGTTTTTGAGTAGTGCAGGGAACCACTATCACCTCTCTTCAGGGGACGTTTTCAGGGGGCTTTCTCCTGAATCACCAGCAGGTAAAATATTTCATACATATGCTGGAAAAGGGAAGCTCGTCCCGGATGAGGTGACGATTCAGATTTGGCACCACTACGTTTGCGGGTTGATTTCAACAAATTCCTACTTTCCCTCCGAGCAGTTTCTCCTCCTCGATGGATTGCCTCGAACCATTCACCAGGTGAAGTTGATTGAGCCCTACGTTGATTTGATGCATGTAATTGTCCTTGAAACTGAAAATACTGAAGAATTAGTCTCTAGGCTGAAGCGGAGAGCTATGATTGAGAGAAGGGCTGATGACTTTGATGAGGCTATCCTTAGGACTCGGATGCAAGTCTATGAAGATGAGACGGCTAGAGTTCTAGAGCACTATCCAAAAGAGGTGATTTCCCGTTTTAATGCAGACCAGCCCCCTTTGGATGTTTTAAGGGATGTTCTCGTGAAATTGTCTTACCTATTGACCCACAGTAACTTGCTTTGAGTTTTGCCCTGCTGGCCAAAACCAGGCGGCTGTTTTAATCACCCTTTTCGTTAAATCCCACGTGCTATATGCCGTATTTTTACATAGGAGGAGTACGTCAAAGCGCCTACTGATTTCATCGAGCCTTTGGTCGAGGATTTGATTTGTCACCTCAATTTCTTTCACTAGACGGAAGATGTAGTATACCTGAAGAGCAAGGAGATTTCCGGATATAGTGGTAAGGAGGGTCACAGGGGCTGTCTGATAGAGATAAAGAGTCCCACTGATGGCCGCCGCTCCCAAGGCGTAGGGAATCACATGGAAAAACTGAAAAGCGATGAAGGCCGTGGTTCTCATCAGGTTTCCGAAGAGGTCTTGGCAGATAAAATCTCCAATAGCCCTACCTGCAAAACAAAAGGCAATCGGGTAAAACAGGGGTTTGATCAGGTTTTCACTATTGATTTTTACTTCCATAGACCATTCTGAACCATATTTTGCAATTTTCATATGGTATTCACTAATGGCCACAAAGGCAGTTTCTGCAATATCTAACGGGTTAGGAATCTCTGTAACGATGTGCTTTCTCTCTTCAACGGGGAGGTTGCGCATCATGTCGATGAATAGGTTGAAATAGTGGAGAGGATTGAACTGAGCAATCTTTGCGTTTGAAGGGGTTTGTTGAATAGTCATGGAGGAGATAGTAGCGAAACTCTTCTTTTATACCTAGAATTTTCTATGTAAGCCTCTAGTAGTTAATTATTTAAATAATGTTAATATTTAATTAAGATATATGTTATAATAGATTTGAATTAATTAATAAACCGGTAATAAATATGCTTTTGAATCTAAACGATTATATTAGCTCTGGAGGCCAATGGGCCGCTCGTTCTTTAGGCTGGGGAGATCCGAGGCCGCATGAAGTCCTCAGAAAGGCTTTATTCGAGCAGGGGCCGGCTCTACCTAAAGTCGATGCAAGCCCGATGTCTGGCCTTTCAAAAGGGAGCGTCTTCGTTGTTTCTGACTTCACTTCTCTTTATCGGTCTACTGAGGACTTGGCTAAAAGCGTCTGGTCTGTTTTTCCCAATGCTCCTTTGAGTTGGATGAAAGGGGCTGTTTCTGGAAGAGATATGGCCATTGGCTACCAGGCGTTTGGATCGCTTACTGGGGTAAATGCTGTCCTTGGATACGTGGGTATGTATGGGGGGCTTCAGAATCTTGCCTACGCAAAAGCTATTAACGATCAGCAGGGGGTTTTGCTTGAGCGGATAACAGTATTGAAGGGGGGCTCACTCATGGGAGCGGGAGTTACCTATGGTGCTTTTAGGCCTCTCTCGATCGCTGCAAGGCTCGCTCATGGCGAAGCAACGTCCATTTTGAATGGGATTGCAGGCTCTATGGCCATCGCTGGGTCGGGGTTTTATTCTCTGTTTTTTGGTCTGTTAGCAATGAGCTCTAGCTTGCAAATTGTGGAGAGTTCAAGTTTTCAAGCTCGCTTGGAGGAGGCTGAGTCTTTTGAAGACAAACTCCAAGTCCTTGTAAAGGCGCTCGATGCGGCCCCTGATCAAATCAAAGCCTCTGATGAAAAGCTGAAAAATGAGGCGCTTAAGAGTGGGAAAAAGGACCTAAAAAAGGCTCTGAAAGAGCTTGGGATTTCAAATGTTCCCCGAGAAAAGCTTCAGGGATTGCTGCTCAAAGTTATAGAAGAGAGTGTTGGAGGCTGGACAAGCGCTTCACGCCAAAAAAATGTCCAAAATGAATTGATGAAAATAGGTCTTTCGATGCGCGTTCAAAAGCTTGAGAAAAAGCAAGAGGCAAAGATGCAGAGAATTCTCAGTTCAAAGGGATTTGCTGCTTTAAAAGCTTTGAAAAACACCCCCGGCCTACTCGCTCGCGTTGAAAGAGGGGATAAGGCTGCTATAGAACAAGCTAGAGCGCTTTTTCAGGTTGTTGAGGTGGGGTTAAAGAGTCGTTTTCGAGAAAATACCGCTTTAACAGCTGCTTGTCTGCTCGGTGTTGTCGCAATGGTACTTGGAGTTACGATTACAGGAGGAGTTCCCCTTATCGCTGCAACAGCTGTGATGCTTGCGCTCAGTATCTCGATGCTTGCAGTTGATGGATACTTTCTCTTCCAAAGTTTTCAAAATGAGCGTCCCGCAAATCATGATAAAGCTGTTCTCATTACTTCTACCGTGATTGGCCTGATTTCACTTATTGGGATGGTGGCCTTGTCACTTACTGGAGTGGTGACCATGGGAACCTTTCCGCTGGTAGTCTCTCTTGCCCTCACTTCGATCTGGATGATCCAGAACGGGGTTACCCTTGGGGTGATGAAGCGCAATGAAAAACGCTACCTAGAAAAGCATCCTACTTTGGAGAGTTTTATCAAATCCATTGATAGAGAAAATGTGATGGAAATTTTTGCAAATCTCAGCGAAGAGACCAAGAAAAAAATTCAAACTGCTCTTAGCTATTCAAATAATTCGATGAAAGAGGCTGCCCTTTCTGTAGCTCGCGAGATTGAAGAGGCAAAGAGCAAGCAACTTGAGTTGCTCAGAAAAAGTTTTACTACCTACTTCGTCAACTAATTCCTTTTTAGTTACATAAAAATATATAATTGATATAATTTTGATTAACAATCGGGATTATATAGATGATTAATTCAAGTTTTCAGACTCACTCTAATTATATGGATCGACTCCATGTAGGGGGTATTGCCCCCGATTCGGCCGAGTTCATGACCCATACTGCTGAAGAAGTTCAGGAGGTTTTGGGGACGTTGGATGCTTCCAATAGACACTTGAAAGATCGATCCCTGCAAATTTTGAGTTTTACCTCCTGCCTCTCCCTTTTTTCGGGTGTGATCGCATCGATTAAAGGAGTGAGAGAGTATCAGTTGGGAGAAAAGGTAGAAGATTTAACAACGAAGTTAAAGGGATTTTTCCACTTTATGGCGGGTAGTTCGGAGATCGTAGCCGGTGGTGCGTACATTGGGATGACCGGATCGATGATCGATTTCTATTTGAAATCCTCCCATGTTGCCCATGTTGTAGCAGAGCATTTAGAACATGCAGGCTCGGGACTCATTGGCTTTTCAACCCTTTTCTACTCGGCATATTGGGGGATAGAATTGTTTGATTTGGTCAACTGTAGGGATAAAATTGATGCTCTGATCAAAGAGGGGGGCGATCTTAAGGGCGTTCTGCAGTTGATTCGCGGCGAAGTTCAAGCTAAGAATTTGCACCCAAAATGGCACAAAGCACTCGGCAAAGAACTTTTGCACGATATTATGGAGCATAAGTCGGTGGAGCTCGACCAGATCAACAATCGGATCAATCAAAAGATTCTTCTTTCAATGTGTTATTCTCTCCTTAGCATTGGTGCTGCAGTCGTTACTACTCTGGTTATGAGTAGCTTTACATTCGTAGCACCATGGATTTTTAGTGCTGTTGGAGCAGGTCTTGGGATCATTTGGCTTTTGAATGATGTCTACAATCTGAAAGAGTGCTTTAAAGAAGAGGTTATGAGCTGGGAGAAGGGATGGATCTACTTTAGCACCCTCTTTTGTTTGGCTGCCGTAATGGGAAGTATCTGTGCCTCCCAAGAGCTTCTTTCTTATGCATTGACGCTTACTCTCGGGCTTGCGATATTTATTGTGCATTATTGCGCAATCCGTAAAATCCATTCTAATGAAACAGCACACGCTTGAGGATTTTCTCTTTTATCTCGGCTCTGAAAAAGGTCTTTCTAAGAATACCATCGAGGCGTATCGGCGCGATTTAAAAGGTTTTTTAAAGGTCTTAAGTGAGCGCTCAGTTCCCGGTTTTTCCGAAGTTAAAGAAGGGGAGATTTTTGCCTTTTTAGATGCGCTAAAGAAAAAAGACCATGCATCAAGTTCGATCTACCGGGCGATGGTAGCCCTGAAGAGTTTTTTTCGCTTTCTTCGTAAGGAAAGGCTTATTTCAACAGAAGAAACTCTTTATCTTGATACCCCAAAAATGTGGCAGCTCGTTCCAGAAGTTCTTACGCAAGACGAGGTGGAAACCCTTTTGCAAGTCCCTCAGATTGAAGACCCGATAGGAGCCCGTGATCGAGCCATACTCCAGGTGCTCTACGCCTCAGGATTGAGGGTGTCTGAAGTTTGTGGTCTCGATATTTCTGATGTAGAAGATTCTGTCGTGCGAGTTAAGGGAAAAGGGGGAAAGGAGAGGGTCGTTCCGATTGCAGCAAGCGCAGTGGAGGCAATCGACCACTATTTGCTCTATTTTCGAGAGGCCTCGGGAAAGAAAAACCGGGCCCTGTTTGTATCGCAAAAGGGAAAGCGGATCGATCGGGTGGCTATCTGGAATCGGGTGAAACTCTATGCTCTAAAGGCAGAGATTTCAAAATCGATTTCCCCACATACTCTGAGACATTCTTTTGCAACGCATCTTCTCGAAAATGGGGCAGATCTTCGTGTCATCCAAGAGATGCTAGGCCATGCCAATATTGCGACAACCGACCGGTATACCCACATCAGCCAAAAACACCTCACGGAGATGTTTTCGAAGTTTCACCCCCGCCCCTAGATAGTTTTTCTCTGAGCTTTTCTATATATAGATAGACGACTGGTGTAAGAAAGAGGGTGAGGACTTGAGAAAAGAGGAGTCCTCCGACGATTGCGACGCCCAAGGGTCTTCTGCTTTGTGCTGTCATTCCCCCAATTCCAATGGCGATTGGAATCGCTCCCATGAGAGCAGAAAACGTTGTCATGATGATGGGACGAAACCTTTTCATACAAGCGTAGTGGATCGCTTCTTCTGCAGTTTTGTTTTCTTTCTCAACGGCTTCATTGGCGAAATCAATCAGAATGATCCCATTTTTTAGGACAATGCCAAGGAGCATGATGATTCCTACAAATGCGTAGAGAGAAAGGCTGTAGTTGAAGAGAACTAAGGAGAGGAGTCCGCCTAATGCTGCAGGGGGGAGGGTAGACATGACCGTGATCGGATGATAGAAATTTTCGTAGAGAATTCCCAAAATGACGTAGATGATGAAGATGGTGATGAGCAGAAGGAAATTGAGGTTGGCAAACGACTTTTTAAAGATGTCGGCTGCCCCTTGAACGTTTCCAAAAACTGTTGGAGGAAGTTGTTTTTCAGCAATTGCTTCAATCGCCGCAATCCCTGTTTGGAGGGGCGTTCCCTTGGTCAAATTGAAACTCAGAGTTGCCGAAGGGAGTCCGTCGATATGGTTGATCGTAAGGGGGCCTGTGCTTTCGCTGAGAGTAACAACTTCTGTGAAGGGGACAAGATCTCCTGTATTTGATCTGAGCCAGAGTTGGGAGAGCATTTTTGGATCTTTGTAGAATTTAGGGAGGGTCTCCATGATGACGTAGTACTGGTTGTCGGGCATGTTGATCGGAGAGAGGTTGATGTCGGCAAATCCCAAACTCAGCGCTTTTTCAATTTGGGTTGCTGTTAGGTTGTACATGGAGGCCTTATCTCTTTGGATGGAGACGTTCAACTGGGGCTGTGAAATGTCCATGTCACTTGCAACAGTTGAGAGCTCTGGAAGGGTTTTCAACGATTCTTCTAGATCGGTTGCCGCTTTGAAAAGGTCACTTGAGTTGAGGCTTTGCAGCGTATATTGGTAGGCTGCTTTTGAGGCTTGGGCTCCCACTTGGAGATTGATCAGCGGCAGGGGTTTTAGAAAGATTTGTGCACCAATTACCTCCTCAGAGAGCTCTTTCATCAACATCTTGGACACTTCTTCTGTCGTGGGGCGCTTTTTGATGTCTATGAGGCGAAAGTAAAAAAGGCTCTGGTTGTCTTGCTGGACGGCAGCTAAGGTAACGAGTTTGTCGACATAGGGGTTTTTTATGGCAACCGATTGGATTTTTTCAGCAATAGCAGCAGTTCGAAAAGGAGAGGTTCCGTCTGAGGTTTGTACATACCCTTGAATGAACCCAATGTCATCATCGGGAAGAAAGTCCTTGGGGAGGGTGTTGAGGAGGTAGAGAGAAGCGCCTAGGCTCAAGAAGGCGCAGGAAAGAACCGTTTTTCTGTGGTTTAAGCTCCAGTCTAGAGCTGGTTTATAGGTGTTTAAGAGTTTTTCGTTGAACCAGGCAGAAAAACGCTCTACTTTTGTTTTCTTTTGATCTAACTGGTAAGAGGCGATGAATCGACTGCAAAGCATCGGGGTAAACGTAAGAGAGACAACTCCCGAAAATAGGACAGCAATGACGATAGTCATCGCAAACTCATGAAGGAGCCTTCCTACAATTCCTTCCATAAAGACGAGGGGAATGAAGACGGTACAAAGACAGAGAGTCATCGAAAGGATGGTTAAGCTGATTTGTTTAGAACCCGTTACTGCTGCGTCAAATCGTTTTTCCCCCTCTTCGACTTTTCTTGCCACGTTTTCAAGTACAACGATGGCGTCATCGACAAGAAATCCGATAGAAAGGGTAATGGCGAGTAGAGAAAGGATGTCGATGGAAAAGCCCAGAAGAAGCATCACGATGAAGGTTCCGAGTACGGAAACAGGGATTGCCAAGGCTGGGATGATGGTGTTGACAAGCTTCCCAAGGTAGAGAAAGATGACAGTGACGACGAGTACTAGCGCAATGGACAGGGTTAACTCTACGTCTCGGACCGATTCATCAATATACTCAGACTGATCCCACATTCTCCATAGGTGGACCGAACTTGGAACTTCTCTCATCATAAGAGGAAGCTTTTTGTTGATCCGATCGATGATTTCTAGCGTATTGGATCCGGGTTGCTTCTGGATTGCAAGACCAACCATTGGTTGGTTGACTTTTTTGTTGAGGAAGCGGAGGTAGTACTTATCGTTCCAAAGGCTGTCGAAGGCATCGGCAACGTCGCTGACCCGAGTGATGAGGCCATTATCATTTTTGATGATGAGGTTGCTATATTCTTCTGCTTTTGTCAGTTGCCCATCGCAGTTGATGGTAAATTCGGTCGATGGGCCGAATAGGGTTCCCGTAGGTAGATAGACATTGGCATCTTGAATCGCTTTCCCAAATTCATCAATCCCAATTTTGCGAGCGGCGAGCTTTTGGGGGTCAACTTGTATTCTTACTGCATAGGGAGCCCCAAATGTCTGAACTTCTGCTACCCCTTCGACGATGTTTAACCGCTCTCCAATGAAGGTGTGAGCATAGGTGTAGAGTTCCCCTTGGGTTAGAGTGTCGGATGTGACGGTGAAGAAGAGAATTGGGGTCGAGGTGGGGTTTGCCTTTTTATAGGTAGGCATGTAGGGCAAATCCTGAGGGAGCTGTTGCTGGGCTGCGTTGATCCCAGCGAGTACATCTGTTGCCGCCGCGTCAATAGGGCGGTTTAGATCAAAGAGCAAAAGAATCGTAGCACTGCCGGTTTTGCTCGTTGATGAAATCGTTTGGATCCCTTCAATGGTGGTAAATTGCTGCTCGAGGGGTGTTACGACATTGTTTGCGATTGTGATTGGATCAGCGCCTGGATAGGTGACATCGACTTCAATCGTGGGAAATTCAACGCTCGGCAGATCCCCAACGGGCAGAGATTTATAGGAGAGCATACCAAAAAAAGCCACGGTTAGGATGACAAGGGTGGTCATCACCGGGCGGCGGATAAACGGCTCGGATAAGTTCATGACTTAACCTCTACCCGAGTTTTATCGCTAAGGTTGATCTGCCCCTCTGTGACGACAAGTTCCTGAGGCTCGAGTCCCTCTTCGATGAGAGTCATATCCCCAAATTGCTGCCCTGTTTTTATCCAGCGCAGCTGGACCGTTTCGTTCCCCCGAAGAACAAAGAGATACTTCCCTTTTTGACCGGTAGAGACTGCCTGTGTAGGGACCAAGATGGCATCTTTTTTTTCTTCTGTGATCAGCTCAACATCGATGAATTCTCCGGGCCAAAGCATTTTCTCTTCATTGGGACAGACTCCGCGAAGTAAGATGGAGCCGGTTTGGCTGTCCACTTCATTGTCAATCAGATCGAGCTTGCCCGGATAAGGCGTCGAGGGATCCCCATTGAGATAGGTGTTGAGAGAGAGGGGCCCCTCCCGGTGAAGTTTCATGATTTTGGGTAAATCTTTTTGAGGAACAGAGAAGTAGGCATAAATCGGTTGGATCTGATTCAGGGTGATCATTGGGGTTTCCTCTGCATTTTTGATGAGGTTACCCACTTGGATTTTTAATTTTCCTGTAACTGCATCGATGGGGGAGTGGATATTGCAGTAGCTAATGTTGATTTTAGCAGTTGTTATATCGGCCTCGTTTTCTTGAATTGCCGCTTGGTTTGTGAGGACGTTGGTGGTGTATTGGTCGAACTGGATCTGGGAAACAAAGTCGTCTTTGGCCAGAGGAGCATTTCGGGTTAAGACATCTTCGGCGTAGCGCAAGTTCGCGGTACTTAGTGCCAACCCGGCCTCTGCTTTTTCAAGTTGGGCAAGGTAGGGTCTAGAATCGATGGTGAAGAGGAGATCCCCAGCTTTTACATCCTGACCCTCTGTGAAGTAATATCCGGTAAGAACACCCTCAACCTGTGCTTGAACCTCGACCTGTACAAATGGGGCAATGTGACCTACATAGGACTCGGTTAGCTGGATGTCTTTAATTGTAGGTTTTGTAACTTTTACCGGAAAAATCATCTCTTTGGGGAGTTCTTTTTTCTGGCATCCTAAGAATGAAAAAAGGCAAAGGAGTAAAACGAGAATTCTCATGGGGTACATCCTGGGTTATGAGAAAGGGTTCCTGTGCTATAGGTGAGGGTGGCAAGCGAAGTGAACCATTGCTCGGTTGCTTGTGCTTGTCTTGCTCTCGCATCAAAGAGAGATGTCTGGGCAGAGACGACATCTAAAATCGTGTTGACCCCTTGCTTGTACTGGCTCAGAGCTACTTCATATTGTTCTCTAGCTGCATTGAGAAACGCAATGGCAGCTTTTAAGGTGTTGAAGGCAACGGTGATGTTGTAGTGTGCGGTTGTTACATCTTTAATGACTTCTAGCTCAGTTTTTTGAAGGGTTCCTTCCGCTTCTTCAACCCCTGCAACTGCTTTGTTGACTGTGTTGCGGATCTTAAATCCAGTGAATATAGGCATCGTTAAAGAAAAGGTGCTCGTATAGTCGTAATTATCATGGGCGTCATTGAAGTAGGTCCTTCCTATGTTTAGGGAATAGTCCAAAGCTGGAGTCCACTTCCGCTTAGAAGCTTTGAGGGTCATTTCCGCTGAGCAGAGATCGGCCCTTGCGGCGAGCAGGGAGGGGCGGCACTGCATAGCTAGATCAATGTATTCTTCAAGAGGGCTTAAGGTGACTTTTTCGGGATCGACAAAAGGGAGTTTTTGCAGCTGAATGAGAGCATTTGCAGGAAGCCCCATGTTGTCGAGGAGGAGGGCGTAGGCGGTGCTCACATTTTTTTGTTGCTGGGATAGCTGCATCTCGGCAAGGAGCGCTTGTGTTCTCGCTTGAAGAACGTCGGAGACGTTTTTTGCTCCGGTTTTCAGTCCAAGCTCGGCAGCTTGGAGGGTCTCTTCTGCATTGGCAAGATCGGCCTCATTTGCTTCGAGCTGTTTCTGCTGATAGAGGTAACTGTAGAAGTTGAGGGTGATGGTTTCCAAAAGTGTTTGAAGGGCCTGGTTGTGAGTGAAATCAGCAAAATAGAGGGAATAGCGGGCTGCTTCAGAGGTGAAACGCCTTTGACCAAAGTCAAAGATGGTCCATGAAACTTCTGCTCTCGGACCCCAAATGGTTTGCGTGCTGGCAATGACGGTTTCATTCATGACCATTTGCTCAACTTGACTTGCGAGATAAGCTGTACGGGAGCGGGTGATTGGTAGCTTGGCTTCAATGGTCGGAAACGCTGAGGCCTGTGAGATCCCATACTGAGCAGCAGCTTGTCTCGCCTGTGCCCAAGTGATCCGAGTTTGAGGACTGTTTATCAGAGCAATATCTAACACTTCGCTAAGGGAGAGGATCCGTTTCGATGGGGGCAGTTCAACGCACGTTGAGGAATCTTCACAAGAAAGAGCTAAACCTTTGGAATCGGGACTCCAAATGCTGCAAGGGGAGTCGGGAGCATAGGCAAAGGGATCAATCGATGCTCGATTGACGTAGCATCCTGTCAGAATTATGCATAGGCATGCACACAAAATACCCACTCTATAGACCATTTTTCCCTCATACCGGAGTATAAGAATTCTTTATAGAATGACAAGTTTTTTCTTTATTGGATTTTTTTTAGGATGAGGTCGTTGACGACAGCCGGAGACGCTTTCCCTTTTGTCTCTTTCATGATCTGGCCAACGAGGAAGGACAAAGCTTTTGTCCGACCGGCTTTAAAGTCGGCGATTGACTGGGGATTATCAGCGAGGACTTTGTCTACAATGGGTTCGATGATAGAGGTGTCACTTACTGGCTGGTAGTTTGGGTTACTCTTGACGATTTCTTGACTATCTTTGCCGGGAAACTTCAGCATATCATCGGTAACCAGCTTCGCGATAGGGCCTGTAATAACATTTTCCTCGACCATTTTAAGGAGATTTCCAACATGGACTGCCTGAAGGCCAGACGACTTGAGGGTTAGTCCTTTTTCTTTGAGCCTTCCGTATAGCTCGACAATGATCCAATTGCATAGTGCTGTGGGATTTTTGGCAATTTTCAACGCCTCTTCAAAAAAATCAGAAGTGTATTTGTCGATGACCAGAATAGCAGCACTATCAGGTGGAATTTTGAGCTTTTCTACATAGCGCAAATAGCGCTGATGGGGAAGTTCGGGGAGGGTTTCTCTAATTTGATCGATCTGCTTTTTTTTGAGGACAATTGGTGCTAAATCGGGCTCGTGAAAATAGCGGTAATCAAGGGCTTCTTCCTTTTTTCGCATAAGGACTGTTTTTCTCTGTGCTATATCGAAGCGGTAGGTTCCCGGCATTGCCACCTTTTCATATTCTTCGTGAGGATGGCGAGTATAGCCTTGGATCTGACGGCGGATTTCAGATTCAATCGCCAGCTCCATATTGAAGAAAGAGTTCATGTTTTTGATCTCGACTTTCGGCCGAAAGCTCGTATCGCCTTTGGGACGGACCGAGACGTTGGCGTCCATTCTGAGTCCCCCTTCTTCCATGTTGCAATCGGATATCCCAAGATATTGGGCGATAGCGCGGATCGCCCTTGCATAGGCTGAGGCATCTTTAGGCGAGTGCATAGTCGGCTTCGAGACAATTTCTATCAGGGGAACCCCTGCCCGGTTGTAGTCGATCCCAGCAAAAGTGGTGAAGTGCTTGAGCATACCCGAGTCATCTTCTAAATGGGCCCGGTCTACTTGAAAGTGTTTCGTATGCCCATCAACGTCGCAGATTACTGTACCGCCGATAAGAAGAGGGTTGAAGAATTGGGTGATTTGAAAGTTTCTAGGAGTGTCTGGATAGAAGTATGATTTCCGATCAAATGTGCTAAATGAGGAAATTTCTGAGCCGAGAGCAAGCCCTAACCTGATCGCATAATTTACTGCTTCTTCATTGAGAATAGGAAGTGTTCCCGGTTGCCCAGTATCGACGACGTCGATGTTTGTATTGGGCTCATCGCCAAAGCGGTTGGGAGAGCGGGTATACATCTTGGTTTTTGTGCTCAGCTGCATGTGGATTTCTAGCCCAATGACCGGTTCCCAGTTTTCATAAGGAATATCACTCATAGTGCGCCTCCAAATTCGCTTGGAATAAGGGATGCAAAGTCGGTCGCCTTTTGAAAGGCGTGGGCGTAGCAAAGTACTTTGCTGTCATGGAGCTGAGGACCTATAATTTGAAGCCCATAGGGTTTTTTGTCCTCGCTAAGCCCACTTGGGATCGAAATAGCCGGAAGGCCCGCTAGGTTGATCCCAACAGTATAGAGATCCTGAAGATATTCGCTCAAAGGGTTGCCATCCATACGAGAGAGAGGAAAGGCAACATCAGGAGCTACCGGCAGAGCAATCATATCACACTTTGCAAAAGCTTCTCGGACCTGTTTGATGAGAAGTGTCCTCACTCTCTGTGCTTTAGCGTAAAAGGCATCAACATGGCTAGAGGAAAGGACGTAAGTCCCCAACAGGATGCGGTTTTTAACTTCTGATCCAAATCCCTCTTCTCTAGATAAATCGTAGATCTCTTCTAGGGTTTTCGCATTTGGAGATCGGACTCCATAGCGGATCCCATCAAATCTAGCGAGGTTGGTTGAAGCTTCAGCGGTTGCTAGGACGTAGTAGACGGCGATTCCATAATTGAGCATCGAAAGATTTACATCAACGAACTCCACGCCGAGCTGTTTGTATACCTCTAAGGATTGTTTGAAGTTGGCTAGAGGTTTTGGTTCAAGCTGCTCTAGAAAGCTCCAAGGAACACCGATCTTGGTCCCAGAAATGGGGTGATCAAGCTCTTTTAAAAATGGGGGGGGAGGGGTAGCGATGCTTGTTGAATCGTTCTTGCAATGGGCGCCAAGGACTTCCATGATTAGAGCGGCATCCTCTGCAGTATAAGAAAAGGGACCAACCTGATCGAGAGAGGAAGCGAATGCGACAAGCCCATATCTTGAGACTCTCCCGTAAGTGGGCTTAAACCCTGTAATTCCGGTGAGGGCGGCAGGTTGGCGGATAGACCCTCCGGTGTCCGAGCCAAGGGCAAACGGGCAGAGGCGTGCAGAAACAGCTGCAGCAGATCCACTTGAAGATCCTCCAGGGCTACAGTCGAGATTCCAAGGGTTTTTTGTTGGCCCAAAGGCAGAGTGGATCCCTGAACCGCCCATGGCAAACTCATCTAGATTGGTTTTACCGATGAGGATGGCATCTTCCTCTTCCAAAAGGCTGCAAACTGTTGCGTTATATGGAGCTTTGTAGTTTGTGAGGAAATTAGAGCCGCAGGTATTGATCTCACCTTCGATTAAGATGTTGTCTTTGACCGCAATGGGTATTCCAGCGAGTTTGCCTAGCGGCTTTTTCGAAGCCCTTTTTTCGTCTAGCAGTTTTGCTCGCTTGAGAGCAGGTTCTTTCATTACATGGAGAAAAGCATTGAGTTTTGTGTCGTATTGCTCAATTCGGTTGAGAAAATACTCGGTAATCTCTGTTGCAGAGACTTTTCCAGAAATAAACTGATGGTGGAGTTGTTTTGCAGTTAGTTTATACATTATTCTTCAAAGTGGATTACGGAGGGGACTTTGAGCATACCACCAACTTGGTCGGGAGCATTTTTTAAAAAGACTTCCCGGGGAAGGAGGGGGCCTTGTAGGTCTTCGCCCATGACATTTTGCAGGGATTCTAAAACACTTACACAGGGGAGAACATTTTCTGTGGGCACCTCATCTAAGAGATTCATATAGTCGAGAATTTTATCGAGGCTCTGTTCAAGAGCAATCTTTTCGCCGTCAGTTAGTTTTATGCGGCAAAGCTTGGCCAAGTGATCAGTATTTATATCTTTTTTATTTGCCATTTGTTTAAGTAAGGATAGTGGATAGGGAGCATATCCTCAAGAAAAAAATGCGTGACAATCTTAAAGAGATTTGTTACATCTTGTCACATTAACTCGAGAGCACAGAAAAACAGCTCTCTGATAGGTTTAAGGAGTCAATAATGAAGCGATTTTTTAGCGTACTTGCATATCTTTTAGTAGTCGTCGGAGCCCTCAATTGGGGACTTTGGGGATTTTTTCAGTTTGATCTCGTAGCTTGGTTGTTTGGTGGAAACACTACATGGTTAAGCAGAGTTGTCTATTCACTCGTTGGATTGAGTGGTCTATGGATACTTGGAAGCTGTGGACGTTGCTGTAAAGCAATGTGTTGCAAGCCAGGTGATTGCCCTACTTGTGGCGGTAAAAAAGGCGGACAAGATCAAGGAAATCATCATTAAGAGAAGCTCTTTTTCTCAAGCGCAGGGGTAAAAGCCTGCGCCTGGGGATCTACTCTTATGTCTCATACAACCTTAAAAATTCTTATCAGTGGTGCCAGTGGCTTAGTTGGCTCTGCACTTTCATCTTCTTTAAAAAAGCAAGGTCACCAAGTTACTGCCCTTAGAAGGGGAATGGGGACCGGTTCAGAAGGGACTATTTTTTGGAACCCGACGAAAAAGGAAGCAATTTGCTCCGATTTTGAAGGTTTTGACGCTGTCGTTCACCTTGCAGGAAAAAGTATTGCCTCGATTCCCTGGACAAAAAAAACAAAGGAGAAGATCTACACGAGCCGTGTTGATGACACTCTGTTTCTCTCACAAATACTAACCAAGCTGCGCACCCCTCCGAAAACACTGATTTGTGCTTCGGCAGTTGGATTTTATGGGAATCGAAAAAAAGAGATTTTGACAGAAGAAAGTGGTCCAGGAACGGGGTTCTTAGCAGAGGTATGCAGGGATTGGGAAGAGGCGTCTAAGACAGAGGGGATTAGAGTCGTTCAAGCCCGCTTCGGCAATATCCTTTCGAAAGATGGAGGGTTTCTCAAAAAGATTGTCCCTCCATTTCGGTTTGCTTTGGGAGCAACTTTTGGAAATGGGGAGCAAATAATGTCTTGGATAGCTCTAGAGGATGTGGTGGGAGGCATTCTTCATTCGCTAAGAACAGACTCTCTTGATGGGCCAGTTAATTTCACAACAAATTTCCCAGAGACGAATGCTTCTTTTAGTCAAAAACTTGCGAACGCTTTGCATCGACCTCTTTTTATGAAAATCCCTAAAAAGGTCCTTCTCTTTGTTTTTGGAGAGATGGGACGAGAGATGTTCCTAGCAGGGTCCCATGTGATCCCTCAGAAGCTTGTCCATTCAGGCTATAAGTTCCAATTCCCAACTATGGATGATTTTCTCAAGCAGCACTTTTCTTAAGAGCAAGGGCATGCTTCCGGTGCTCATTGATTAGTGGTGAATCGGATGCAATTTGGGTGTTTTCAACAATTTGGTGCATCCCTTTTAGGTATTGACGGATCATCTCAGGGAAACCCTGGCCAATATCTCTACCAATTCCTTCCATTTCAGAGCCGTATTTTAAAAGGTCGCTTCGCATTTTAGCCCGTGCTTGACTAGCCTGGCGAGGAGTTCCTTCTTGAGATAGAATCAGGTAAGTACTTAAGTCCATTTCGAGGAGATGCTCAAAGTCTTTAAGCTGTTGTTTTTGAAGAATTTTCGACGATCTTCTCCGTCTGGGCGTGTAATTTTTCATTCTACGTGGTTTGATTTTCATAAATTACCTCGATATTATCTACTATCTTTAATTTATATTAGTTCTAATTTGTATTCAATTGTTTTGTTTGAAGTGGTTGAAAAAAACGATCAAATAAAGGATCCTTCAACGAATGTTGATTTTTCTCCTTTCTATGCAACTTCTCTCCCACCCAGAAAAGCCCTCTGCAAAACCTCAACCAAAACAGCAGGTCGAGGAGCAAGAAGAACTCGAGGATATCATCTTTATTCCGATCGATGACGAAGAAGAATACTCGTCAGATGATTTTTCTTAATAGACTCTTTATAAAATAACCCGCTAGTTTCTGTCAGAATCTTCTTTGTTTAAGTTAATTAAATTAATAATGAGTTTTTTTATTAAATTAGCTTGATCGATTAAATTCTTGCATATAGAATAAATTTAACTAGAGGAAAGGTTCTGGAGGTTATTAATGGTCAATAAATCAGTAGGAGTAAATCCATGGCTAAGCATATGGGTCAAACCCCGCGAAACAATACGAAATATCATAAAATTCAACCCAAAACACCGGTTTGTAATCCTGTCTTTTTTGTACGGGTTTCCCATGCTCCTACATACGGCGCAAAACCTCAATCTGGGGGAGACTTTCACCACACTTGGGATTGTTCTTGTCGCTCTTGTGCTAGGGACATTCGTGGGAATGTTAGGTATTCTCATCGCTAGTGGTTTGATTTTTTGGACCGGAAAATGGATTGGTGGGAAGGATAATTTCCAAAATGTCAGAGCAGCAGTTGCCTGGGCAAATGTGCCTAATATCGTTGCGGTTTTCGTTTGGATTGTCTTATTTACCCTTTTTAGTGACTCGATTTTTTTAGATAGTTTTGACGATATGTCATTCAAAGGTACAGACATGATGATTATTTCGGGATCTCTTTTTGTTCAAGCCGTGATCTCCATTTGGTCGTTTGTGATACTTGTGAAGTCGCTCGGTGAGGTGCAGGGGTTTTCTGCTTGGAAAGGGGTTTTAAACGTTTTGATTCCTTTTTTCATGGTAGGGGCAGCCATTTGGGTCCTTTCGTGGATCTTTTGGATTGGCTTCGGGATGCCAGGAGCATAGCTAAACATTTTTATAAATAATAAATAGGGGGAAAAATGAATAAGGGGTTTAAACAATTATTGCTGCTGTCAATGGCGTCTATCTATGTGCCCTTTGCCTCTGCTAGCTCAGCATCACTTGAGAAGGATTCTATCGATTCTAAAGTTGTTTTTGTTCAAAGCGTAAACTGGCAAGAGTTTTATTCGACAGTAGGGAAGTGTACACTTAAATTTCCAACATCACCAGAGCATATCTCTGAGAAGATGAGTGTTCCTGAAGAGGGATATGATCTTAAATATGATGCGTATATTTCGAGCCAAGACAAAAAGAATGTCTATATGCTCTTGATTGCTCAGTACCCAGAATTTGTTGATCAGTCATTAGCGCAAGCATCCCTTGAAGGTTTTTTAAACGGGATCCTCGCCAATAACCCTGGGAATCAGCTCCTTTTTGCCGATATGCTTCTTGTTGATGGAAAACCCGCTTTAGATTTTTTCATTCGGACTGGCGGAATTTACTTCAAAGGTCGTGCAATCATGGTGAAAAACCACCTTTATTTGATGGCCATGGAGTGTGAAGTACAAAATTATGATGAAGGAAAATATAACTTCTTCGTTAGCTCATTTCAATTTAAACAGTCATAAGGAAGGGAAGATGAAAAAAGATATCCAAAGATTAGGTCTTGCAATTGTAATCGGATCGCTTGCGATGATTACCGGATGTGAGCAAAAACAAACCAATAACGAGATGAAAAATAGCAAAAGCCAATCTGAGTCAAATGAAAATCAGATGAACGGAAATGGTGGGAGCTCTTCAATGGATCGAGATAACAACTGCGGTTGTTAACTTTTGCTTGCTTCTAAGGGAGAGGCCTCTATTTTGAGTTGGTCGCCTCCTAGCATACGCAAAAGCTCAACTTCTCGGTTTTTCGGCTTTAAAGGTTCGATTGTGCATTCTGTGCGGTCGGCCTTTTCTTCTTTGTATACCCGATAATGGTGATTCCCATAGCGGGCTACTTGGGGGAAGTGGGTGATACAAAACACTTGTCTTGTTTTGCTGATATGGGCCAACTTTTGCCCCATGATTGTCCCAGTTTTTCCACCTACATTGGCGTCTATTTCATCAAAGATCATTGTTTGAGGATTAGATTTTTGAGATAGGATTACTTTTAGTGCAAAAAGGATTCGAGATAGTTCACCCCCACTTGTACTGTCTTTGAGGGCAGCCAGTTGTTCTCCTCGATTGGCTTTGAGGCAAAATGATACACTGTCTTCACCCAAAGGAGATCGAGATGTTTTATCTATTTGAATCCTCACTTCCGCACTAGGGATGTTGAGCTCTTGTAGGGCTAAGGAGAGCTCTTTCTCAAGATCTCTAGCTCCTTCCATCCGTATCTCTGTCACTCGAGCGGCTTCGGAGGTGGTATTCTTTTTTGCAGCTGCAAGTTCTTCATTCGTAGTTTCAATGAGGTGGTGGATGTTTTCTTGCCTTTTGAGCTGCTCTTTTAGATCCAATCGGACCTTCTCAAGGTCGTCTTTATATTTCTTTTTTAACCGGTCTATTTGTTTCAGCCTTTCCTCAAGGTGGTCAAGCCTAGTCGGGTCGAATTCGACTTTTGCAGAAAAGCTTTCTATGAGACTCCTCAATTCGGTGAGTTGAATTTTTGCCTCAATACCCATTTTCTCTCCGTCACTGAGTTGGGTAGTGTATTTGGAGATAGATTTCACCAAAGACTCCACTTCAACAGAGCAGTCGATTGCCTTTTCAAGAGAAGCGAGTGCTTGGGTAGAATTTAGTTGAATTTCTTGAGAGTTGTTCAACAGGGTGTATTCCTCAAACAGGACAGTTTCTTCTCCGGTTTGGTAATTCAGCTTTTCAAGTTCAGTAAGGCGATCCTCTAGAATATTGTTTTCGTTCGCATGAGATTCGGTTAACAGATCGTTGAGCTGCTTTTCGAGCTTTTTTTCTTCATCCCAGCAAGTATTGAAAGGCAAGAGATTGAGCTGGCAGTACTGATCCAATAAATCACGCTGGTTTTCCCCACTTTTTAGTGAGAGCTGTTCGTGCTGGCTCACAAAATCAACGAGATAAGAGGCGAGCTTCTGGATTGTCGATAAAGGAGCGAGCTGCCCACAGATAAAGGCTCGGCTTTTCCCAGAAAGGGAGATCTCTCTTGTCAAAATCAGATCTTCGTCTATCGAATGTTCAACTCCAGCCTCTTCGAGGATCCTTTTCATGTTAGGGGAGAGGTTGATTTCAAATGAAGCCTGTATGAAGGCTTTATCACACCCTTTTCGGATTTTTGACGCGTCAGCCCTTTCTCCTAAAATAAGGCGGAGCGCTTGAATAAAGGCAGTTTTCCCCGCTCCGGTTTCTCCTGTGAAGATAGTTAGCCCCTCTTCAAAAGAAATATCTGCGTGCTTGATGAGGATGAGATTTTTGATCAGTAGGGTTTTAATCATGAAGAATTGCATCTAAAGTTTTAAAATGACGCTTCCCAACTTTGGTCAACATTTCATTTCCAAATTTTACGAGGAGTTTTTTTCCAGTTGCAATGACGAGGGGACTTGCCCCTTTTGGAAGGGTCATAGAAACCATTTTTCCTAAATTGTCTATCCCCTCGACAAATGCAGTTCTCGCCAGCAATGAAGCAGCAGCTACAACCGGATCTTCTTCTCCATAATGGCGCTGTGTGAGATCAACTTCAATTTTCTTTCTCGTTAGAGCGTTTTCGACTACATGTTCGCTAGCAAATTGATCGATGATGACGTTTTTGCACCCTGTGCTCAAAACAAGTTCTTCAATGGCTGTAGCGTGACCCCAAGCGAGGAGAGAGTTCAAATTTTTGAATTTAGCATAGAGTTCATTGTATTTAGCCGGATGAAGGCTGACAATGCTATGAGGAAAATAACTCCGGATTTGAGAAGCCAGGGCTATAATTCTCTTATCGTTCATTGTTTTACTATCACGAACTCCCATTTCAATGAGCTTTTGGATCCCTTTTTCGTCGGCGTAGACTCCAGCAATACAAAGAGGTCCAAAAAAATCCCCTTTTCCCGCTTCGTCAATCCCGATTCTTGGGGTCTGATCGATGAGAATTTCAGGGTGGCTGAATGAGAGATTTTTGAGGATTTCGGGCTCAAGGTAGAATTGGATGAAGTCTTTTTTTTCTTTTCCTTGAACCATCAACTTCCCCGAAGAGTAAAGGGTGCAAGAGACCCCCTTTTTTTTGCCTGAAAAGACAGTATAGGGAGGATTGGATAATTCAAAACCCTGATCAAGTAGGTCGTTTTTTAGTTTGTCTGCTAGAGCCAGATCAATTTTTGTAACAAAGCTATTCATTGTGACTGATTGTTCCACGAAAGAGAAAAAAATTGCCAGCTTCTTTTCTTCAGAAAATAATACCGATTGGGATTCAAAAATTGGAAATTTGATCGGTTTTAAATGGATTTGTTGACAAGTATTGGCTTTTGATTATGGTAGGAATACTCAACTAGGGATGGTAAAATGAATAAGGAAATGGATCATATAGGTCAAATGTTCCGAATTAAAAGGGAGGGGATGAAGCTTTCTCTCAAGGAAGTAGAAAATGCGATTTCAATTCGAAGAAATTTTTTACAAGCTATTGAAGAGGGGAAGATTCAACAATTTCTTGCGAGCGTCTATGTCCTTGGTTTTATGAAACAATACGCCTATTTTTTAGATTTAGACATCGAAAAACTCCTCAGAGACCACCCCAAAGCGTTTACGTTTGAGAGCAAGGAACACGAATTCTCCTATGGGATAGGTACATTGGAAAAGCGGGGAAGTCACGGTGGAGGAATGAAGTGGATTCCCAACCTTTTGTGGGCTATTGGAGCCGTTGCTTTGGTTGTATTAACCTGCTTTCTCTCTAAGATTATGGGACTACTATGACCAATCGACTCAGCAAGGAAAAATCCCCCTATTTACTTCAGCACGCCGAAAACCCCGTTGACTGGTTTCCTTGGGGAGAAGAGGCTTTTGAAAAAGCGAGATCTGAGGATCGTCCCATATTTCTTTCGATAGGTTATGCAACCTGTCATTGGTGTCACGTGATGGAAAAAGAGACCTTCCAAAACACAGAAATCGCCGGGTTAATGAATGATACATTTATCAACGTAAAAGTAGACCGAGAGGAACATCCAGAAGTTGACAGTATCTATATGGAATTTGCACAGGCTTTGATGTCTTCGGCAGGTGGGTGGCCTTTGAATGTGGTTCTCACACCCGATCTTAAACCCTTTTTTGCAGTTACCTATCTCCCATCCAAGGCTAGCAAAGGCTTGATAGGTATGGACCAATTCATTACGCAAATTCAGATGCTCTGGCAAAGTGATGAGCGGGCTATGTTGACGGCTCAGGCTGATAAAATTGTTGAGCTATTTGAGAGTTCTGCCAAAACAAATGGGACAGATCTTCCCTCCGAACAAGACTTGCAAAATGGCGTTCTTATGCTTTTTGATATTGCCGATCCGGTGTATGGGGGAATCAAAGGTGAGCCAAAATTCCCCCTAGGCTATCAAGCAGATTTTTTATTGCAATATTCGAAGGCAAACAAAGATAGTCGGTCTCTTTTTTATATTGAATTGACCCTCCAAATGATGGCTAGGGGAGGCATTTATGATCAGTTAGGAGGGGGATTTTCGAGGTACTGCATCGATGAGAAGTGGCATATTCCCCACTTTGAAAAGATGCTCTACGATAATGCCATTTTAAGTCGTACCTATCTTGAAGCGTATAAATATACGAAGAAGCAAATCTTTAGACAAATTGCCTGCGATACTCTCGACTATGTTCTCCGTGAACTAAAGGGAGATGCTTTTTATTCTGCAGAAGATGCAGATTCCGAAGGACAGGAGGGAAAATACTACGTTTGGAACCAGGAGGAGATTCTAGAGGTGCTTGGCCCAAGCGATGGGGAGATTTTTTGCCAGTATTTCTCTGTTTCTGAAGAAGGGAATTTTAATGGTCAGAACGTTTTATATGTAGCCATCGATGCTAAGGAATTTGCAGAGGAAACTGGGATCGAAGAGGGAAAGCTGCAAAATACGGTAAGCCACCTTAAGAAAAAACTCCTGGAAAAAAGGGAAAAAAGAGAAAAACCGTTCAAAGATGACAAAATCATCACTTCTTGGAATGGTTTAATGATCGATGCCCTAGCGCGTGCTGGGATGTGCTTTCAAGAGAGCTCTTACCTTACTGTTGCGAAAGAGATTACAAAATGGATCCAAGAAAATTTGACTGTTGATGGCCAGCTTTTGCGTCGCTACCGTGATGGGGAGGCCAGATTTTCTGCTGGCCTTGATGACCATGCCTTTTTAATTAGAGCTCTACTTACTCTTTTCGAAGCGGACGGTACTTCAGAGTATCTGCAGTGGGCTATGAAGCTGACCGATGTTTTAGAGAGGGATTTCAAAGTACCAGGTGGTGCTTTTTATCAAACCCAGGAAGAGAAAAACTTACTGATTAGAAAGTGTGAGTTTTACGATGGTGCTGAGCCTTCGGGGAATGCTCTTCATTGTGAAAACCTTATCCGCCTATATCAGTTGACCCAGCTACAAAAATACATGACACAAGCTGAAGATGTCCTGCGGGCTTCTAAATCATTTATAGAGGCTTTCCCTCCGGGGGCTTGCTATCACTTGATTGCTCTACAGCGCTACTTAGATGCAGATGCTCCGCTGATAATTGTGGCATTAGATGAAAATCGAACTCATGAGCAAGAGATCAAAAATGCTCTTGGAAGTCACTTTTGTCCACATGCATTTATTGTTTGGAAAATTCCTGGAGATCCGATCCTTACCTCGCTCATTCCCAGCATTGCTGAGCAGACATGTATAGAGGGGAAAACAACGGTTCACATCTGCAGAGCAACACATTGTGAATCCCCTATGACTCAAATGGACGAAATTCTAGAGGCCATAGATAATTTATAGTGCCCTTCCTCTTGAGAAAAAACCCCAATCGGTTCACCATCGGGGGTATCGTTTATAACGGGGAGATGATGGATGTCAACACAGCAAGTGGGAACCCAAACTCTAGGGGATTACGAAATTGTAAAGCGGCTTGGTCATGGAATGATGGGCGAAGTATTTCTTGCTCAGCACAAGTTGTTAAAAAAATTCTTCACATTAAAAGTCCTACCTGAGGAATTAGCCCAGAATCCTCAGTTTCTCGAAAGACTTGAGAAAGAGGTTGCAATTCTTGCAACTTTAGATCATCCCAACATCGTTAAAATTCAAAACATTTCTAAATCTAATGGGAAGTATTTTTTCGTTATGGAGGCTCAGAATAATTCCCAGACCCTTGCTGAGTATGTTCAAAACAACAAACCATTACAAGAAGATGAAATTTTTTCAATCGCAAATCAGATTGCTGCAGCACTTGACTACTCCCACCAAAAGAGCATAAACGATGAGCCTATTGCTCACAGGGGACTTAAGCTCAACAATGTGATGATCAAAGAGGGTGTAGTTCAGGTTTCTGATTTTGGCCTTTCTCGGATTATTGGCCTTGGAGCTGTTCTCTCAAGAACATATCGAATTCTTTGGGAAATGATGGCATTTCAAGCGGGATTTGAGCAAGGGGACGTCCCTCTTGAAAAATACAGTGAAGAATACGGAAACTTAGAAAATCTCCACGATTCCTTTTATCAGTACTATGCTTTTTTAGCTCCAGAGCAGAAAGGGAAGGTAGCTACTGAAAGAGATCAAGATGTGAAAGCCGATATTTATTCTTTTGGAATCATGCTTTACTACATGTTAACGGGTCGATTTCCCGAAGGGTTCTTCCCTCGACCCTCCGAGTGCAATATATCTCTTAAATTGGACTGGGATGGGCTCGTGATGAAATGCTTACATACTGATCCCCAGAAAAGACCACTAGAACTGATAGAGCTTCTCAGTACAATGAGTCCTAGTGAAGAGGGGCCAAAACCGATTTTAAATCCCCAGATTATTCGCCGTCCCGAATATGAAGCCGATCCTGCCTCTGTTTTCAAAACAGACAAAACCGTAGCCGTCTACACACCAAAAAAGCAGGATGTGACTGAAATTCATCCCATTCTTACTGAAATGGTCGTGATGGAGGGGGGAACATTTTTGAGGGGAAGCAATCATGGGGCACGGGATGAAATGCCCCGCCATGCTGTCCATCTGCCCTCCTATGCAATCGATAAATACCCGATTACGAATGAGCAATTTGTCTTGTTTCTCACCGTGATGGGCGGGGAAAAAGATGTAAATAATAATGATATCATCCGTTTACGCGACTCTCGAATTCGAAGAAATAATGGAAAATTGGTGATTGAATCGGGATATGGGAAGCACCCTGTTGTAGGGGTCACCTGGTATGGAGCGATGGCTTATGCCAAGTGGGTGGGAAAGAGACTTCCTACCGAAGCAGAATGGGAAATCGCCGCTTATGGTGGTCTAGAAGGGGCATCTTATCCCACTGGGGATGACATTGAGAGATCTGAAGCCAACTTCTTTAGTTCAGATACGACAGCAGTCATGAGTTATCCTCCAAACAATGTTGGATTATTTGATATGGCGGGAAATGTCTATGAATGGTGTATGGATTGGTATGGATATCATTACTATGAGACCTCGATGCAAGAGCCCGATTCCCCTCAGGGGCCTCCTCAAGGGGTGTATAGGGTCCTTAGAGGAGGATGCTGGAAAAGTCTCAAGGAAGATATGCGCTCTTCCCATCGCCACCGAAATAATCCAGGGAGCATGAATGGAACCTACGGGTTTAGATGTGCAGCCGATGTGACATAATCCTCACGACACGACAATTTTTTCGCTAGAGTCTGCCTTTGGCTTGGTCGAACAAACATCTCTCTTTTTTGCCTTGGAAGGGCACCTAAACGAAAAATTGTCGTCTACTGTAGAGATAATCTCCTGTTTACTTCTTAACATTTGAAGTGGTAAAATCTCGTGTCATAAGGTGTCTAAAAGATGAAATTAGTACTTTCAAAACAGATTGGGGTGCTCGAGGGGGGAGTTAGGTTTGACTAGATTTTTTGCTTTCCTTATTTTATTTGCCCCCCTTACATCTTCTCCCTTCAATGAAATCTCACACTGTGAGGATATGTGGTGGTGCCCCAGCTGCGGTCTTGCTTATCCTGTTTCAAAAAAATGGTGTCTCAACAAAGATTGCCCCTTGTTCAAGAAACGCAAATGAGCTAAAAGAAGTTCATGGCAGATGAACATTCTGGATCTATTGCTCGCCTGGAAAAAAATGGGCTCCCCCCAAAACTTGGGGCACTCGATTTATTTGCTGTTGGATACGGAGATCTCGGTTCTTCTATTTATTATGCTTTAGGGATTACGACCTTTTTTGCCCTAGGGGCTGCACCAATCTCTCTTCTCCTCGCGGGACTTGTTTTTGTTTGCACCTCATTGACCTACGCTGAGATGACGGCGGCAACAAAAGGGGTTGGCGGATCAGTCAGTTTCACCCGCTATGCTTTTAACGACCTAATATCATTCATCGCTGGTTGGGGACTGCTTCTTGACTTCATTGTTACGATTGCCATTTCCATTTTTGCTGTCGGCCCCTACCTTGCATTTTTTTACCAGGGATTAAATGATGTTTCTATCCATGCGGGTTTTTCAATTGGTTTGATTGCACTTCTTTACTGGATGAACTATTTTGGGGTCCAGCATTCCACCCGAATCAGTATTGTGTTAACTGGATTTGCTCTCGTGACGCAGGTGCTGGTTTTACTCCTTGCCATCTTCAGTGGAGTAGACTTCCTCCATATTTTCAAGGAGATGAAAATCAACTTTGCAGCGAGCTGGTCACCTTCGTGGGGAGACTTTTGGAAGGGGACTGCAATGGCAATGGTTGCCTATACAGGGATCGAGTCTATTGCAGCACTTGGCGCTGAAACAAAGCGGCCAATTCAGACCCTACCTCGTGCAGTGATGATTGTGATGACAGTTTTAGTTGTCATGTATATGGCTATTTCCGGGATTAGCCTTTCTGTAATGACTCCTCAAGAATTGGGAACTAAATACATCAATGACCCGATTGCAGGAATTGTGCAAAACCTACCTATTGGGAGCCATATTTTAGGACCTTGGATTGGGATCCTAGCTGCTGCCCTTCTTTTTGTCGCTGGGAATGCTGGGTTGATGGGAGCCTCGCGTCTCTCTTTTAATATGGGTGAGTTTTACCAACTTCCAAACTTTTTTTATCGGACACATAAAAAACATCGGACTCCGGTCGTATCCCTTGCGATCTTTGGGGCTTTGGCAGGAATTGTAATTATATGGAGCAGGGGAAAGCTTCATTTCCTTGCCGATCTGTATAATTTTGGGGCTATGCTTGCCTTTTTCTCTGCGCATCTTTCTTTGATCGTTCTTAGATTCAAGCAACCTGAGCTAGAGAGGCCTTTTAGAGCTCCTTTAAACATTCCCTTTGGGAAAGGAGTAACGGTCCCTTTAACTGCCATTATAGGGGCTTTTGCGACCCTTGCGGTATGGGTTCTTGTCGTCATTACCAAACCGGAAGGTCGATACTTGGGATTCACTTGGATGATTCTGGGTGTTGCCATGTTTGTCCTGTACAGAAAAAAGAAAAAAATGCGTCCGACGACACAAGTCAAAATCGAAAAAGTAAAAATCCCAGGATATCAACCAATAGAAATCAAACACATTCTCGTACCGACAAAGGGAGGGGAGGACACAGAATCGGTACAGATTGCTTGTGAACTTGCCAAACTGCACAACGCAAAAGTAACTGCAATCAATTTAGTGCAGGTTCCCTACTCACTTCCGCTGAACTCTCCAATGCCCTATCGGAAGCTGATCAGCCAGGCTATCCTCAACAGAGCAGAAGCGATCGCAAGGGAGTTTAATATTGAAATCGAGACGGTGATGATGCCGTGTAGGCAGATAGAAGATATGGTCATTCACTATGCCTATGAAAAACAGGTTGACCTGCTTGTCCTAGGCTCTTCAAAGTCAGTTGATCACCCTCATGGGGGACTTGGAACGATTGCCGATCGAATTCTCCATCGAGCTCCCTGTAGAGTTTTCATCACCTCCAACTATCCCCTTTAACAAATGACAGGCTGCAAAGTGGCCAGGCTCAATTTCCTTTAATTCTGGGCGGACATAATGGCATGTTGGCATTGCGTGAGGGCACCTTGTAGCGAAAGGACATCCCTTTGGAGGAGCTGCAGGGCTTGGGACCTCTCCTCTTAGTACAATTCTTTCTCTTTTGAGTTCAATTTCTGGGTCTGGAATAGGGATAGATGAAATTAGCGCCTGTGTATAGGGGTGAAGGGGATTGCTGTAGAGATTTTTTGATAAACCAAGTTCAACAATTTGTCCCAAGTACATGACTGCAACTCTGGTAGAAAGGTATTTTACAATCCGTAGATCATGGGCGATGAAAAGATAGGTAAGCCCAATTTCTTCTTGAAGTTTCTTCAAAAGGTTGATGATTTGGGCCTGTACCGAAACATCCAATGCGGAAATCGCCTCATCGCAGATAATGAAGCGTGGGTTCATAGAAAGTGCTCTGGCAATCCCGATTCTTTGCCTTTGCCCCCCACTAAACTCATGAGGGAAACGAGAAATGCTCTCTTGTGGCAATCCAACTAGGTCTAGTAGCTCTCGAACCCGATTTAGTTGATCTAATCGGCTCATTTTTTTATGAATTTCAAGTGGTTCGGAAATGATATTTCCTGCGGTCATCCGGGGATTCAATGAGGCATATGGGTCTTGAAAAATCATGCTCGCTTCGCGGCGGAAGGCTTTTAACTCTTTTCTTTTTAGCCCCCCAATAGGCTTCCCTTGGAATTCAATCGACCCTTCAGTGATGTTTGTCAACTGCAATAAGCAGCGGGCAACAGTAGACTTTCCGCACCCACTTTCACCGACCAGACCAAGAGTTTCTCCCGGAAAGATATCCAAAGAGATATCATCAATTGCATAGATTTTTTGACGGTCGTGAGAATAGGTTTTTTTTAGATTTCGAATTCTAACCAGAGGATCCATTTTCTCCATCTTTCCAGCATGCTATATGGTGTTTATCATGAATTTCTTCGAGTTGTGGAGTCGAATTACGACAGATCGGTAAAGCATATTTACACCTCTCACAAAAGGAGCAACCTTCCATATCCTTGATCACGTTTGGCGGGGATCCCTCGATGGGAATCAAAGGGCTGTCGGTCGAAGTATCGAGCCTTGGGATTGACTGAAGTAATCCTTGAGTGTAAGGATGGCTTGGGGTAGAAAAAAGGCGACGTGTATAAGCCTGCTCCACAATCTTTCCTGCGTACATTACGAGAACCCGATCGCAATAGCCAGCTACTACACTCATATCGTGGGTGATAAACACAAAGCTAGTTCCTGTTTTGTCCTTAATATTCTTCATTAATTCGAGAATTTGGGCTTGGATAGTCACATCTAGAGCTGTAGTTGGTTCATCAGCGATAATGAGTTTTGGTTTGGCCGCAAGAGCTAGAGCAATCATTACCCTCTGTCGCATACCACCACTTAGGGTGTGGGGATACTCGTCAATCCTCATCGAAGCATGGGGGATTCCCACAAGCTCGAGTAGACGAATTCCATATTCACGAGCTTCTGAGCGCTTTGCTCCTTTATGGTGCAACAGGTACCCTTCAACGATCTGCTCACCAATTTTCATTGTAGGATTGAGCGAGGTGATCGGATCTTGAAAAATCATTCCAATCTCTTTCCCTCTAACTTTCTGGATTCGTCTCTCGTTGTAATTGACCAGGTTTTCTCCTCGGTAAATTACTTCCCCAGAAATGATTGCTGAGTGGGAGGGAAGTAGCTGGATAATCGCTTTTGCAGTCGCGCTTTTTCCGCATCCAGATTCTCCTACAATCCCAAGAATCTCCCCTTCGTGAACATCAAATGATATTTTCCGAACAGCTTGGAGGAGCTTTTTTTGGACTTTGAACGTAACAGAGAAGTCGCGAACTTGCAGAAGGGGCTCACTCATATCCGCAACCTAGGGTCAAAAGCATCGCGAAGACCATCACCGAGTAGATTGAAGCTGAGCATGGTGATGCTGATAAAACTAGCGGGAAAGAAAAGGCGCCAGGGGTAATAGCGCAGAGCGGGGAGTCCATCATTGGCCATTGTGCCCCAACTAGCGATTGGGGCTTGTACCCCTAAACCAAGAAAACTCAAAAAAGCTTCGGCGAAAATCGCTGTAGGTATAGTTAGGGTTACAGTCACGATGATCGAACCAAGTGCGTTTGGGATTAGATGTCTCGATAGGATCCGAAATTGAGAGGCTCCCATGCATTGGGCTGCTTTCACGAAATCGAGTTGTTTTAGCTGAAGAATTTGTCCTCTCACGATTCTAGCCATGCTAATCCATCCTGTGAGGGTAAGGGCGATAATGATCGTAGTGATCCCGGAGCCAATCACAACCATCAATAAGATCACAACAAGCAGATAGGGGATCGAGTAGAGGATGTCAGCCAAGCGCATCATAAACTCCTCGACTTTTCCTCCTATCGATGCAGCCAAAGACCCATAAAATACACCAATGACAAGATCGATCATTGACGCAACAATCCCGACGAGTAGCGAGATTCTAGCTCCCCACCAGACCCGAGTAAAGAGGTCTCGGCCCAATTCATCTGTTCCAAACCAAAATTGTGCAGAGGGAGATTGATTTTTGAGATGAAGATGGGTTTCATAGTAGGTATAGGGTGTTAGAAAGGGCCCAATGATCGCCATCACGAGGAGGATGACTAGGGCGTAAAACCCTACCATGGCTAGTTTGTTGTATTTAAGCCTTTGCCAACTATCACTCCAATAATTGTACTGTTCCGTTTCTTTTTCTTCTTTAGGAGAGAAAAATCGGGCAATTGAGTGGAAGAAACTCAGTGTTTTTTCTGTCATCCTTTTTTACCTACCAGTTGAATTCTCGGATCGATAAAACAGTAGAGAATGTCTACGAGAAAAACGCAGGTCATGAGGATCGCGCTATAAAAGACGGTGGTCCCCATAATGACTGTGTAGTCTCTATTCGTGATACTCATTACGAACCACTGACCAAGCCCCGGAATCCCAAAGATTTTTTCAACGGCAAAACTCCCTGTGAGAATAGCTGTTGTGAGAGGTCCCAGATAGGTGACGATCGGGAGAAGGGCATTTCTCAAGGCATGCCTAATCACGATTTGGTAAGAATTCAATCCTTTAGACTTGGCCGTTTGGATGTAGTCTTGTTGCATAATCTCCACCATATTTGACCTCGTCAAGCGGGCAATGAATGCAGTGGGCAGCGCCGCAAGAGCAAGAGCCGGCAAGATCGAATGATCAAAGGAACCCCAGCGAGCAACAGGTAGTAAATCGAGTTTCATCGCGAAAAGATATTGGAGAAAAGTTGCGAGAATAAAACTTGGTACTGAAATCCCTAGAACTGCTACCACCATCGTGAGATGATCTTCCCATTTGCCATATTTCAAGGCAGCAATGCTCCCTAGTGTTACACCGAAAGAAATTGAGAGGAGCAATGCTTCAAGACCCAAGGTCATCGAAACGGGAAATCCCTCACGGATAATTTCTGAAACAGATCTCCCTTGGTATTTGAAAGAGGGGCCTAAATCGAAAGTAATCAGACCTTTCAAATAGCGTCCGTATTGGACATACCAGGGTTGGTCAAGCCCGTAGTGATGGTACATTGCTTTTAAGATTTCTTCGGGTACAGCTTTCTCTTGTGTAAATGGATCTCCTGGAATCATCTGCATCAGAGCAAATGTTAGGCTCGCTACCATAAAAAGGGAAAGAAGGAGAATGGCAATTTTTTTTCCTAAAAACTGAATCATTGTGTCTCTAAAAAGGCGAATTTGAAATCTGCATCAGAAAACTGGGTCAGTTGTACGCCTTTTAAATATCCTTTTTTGATGTAGGAAGCTTGGTAGTAGTAAATCGGTGTAATGGGCATCTCAGACATAAGGATTGATTCTGCCTGTCGCAAGAGCATTTCTCTTTTTTTGATGTCGATAGTCCTTTCTGCTTTTTCTAAAAGCTCGGTAAATTTTTCATTGCTCCAGCCAGAAAAGTTATTGCTGCTGTGAGGATATTTATATAAATCAAAGAAAGTCATCGGGTCATTGAATCCCGCAACTCCGCCCATCCGGGCAACTTGGAACTGCTTATGAGCGAGTTCATTGAGAAAGACCTTCCACTCGACATTGGCGAGTTGGACCCGAATGCCGAATGCTCTGAACCACTGCTCTTGAATCGCTTGTGCAATCTTGTGATGTGCTTCACATGTGTTATAGGTCAGGGTGATGGGAGGAAGTGTTTTTTTTGTATAACCCATCTCCTTGAGGCCAACTTCAAACAACCGTCTGGCTTCTTCAATATCATTATCCTTAAAATGGGGCTTCACTTTCCACATTGTAGGAGGGATCAGACTGGTAGCCGGGACCTGGTCCGAAAGGGCAATGTGATCAATAATCGTTTTCCGGTTGATGGCAAACGAAAAAGCTTTCCGCATATGGATATTGTTGAAGGGAAACGTGTTCACATTAAAAATATAATAGTAGGTTCCCGAAAGTGGGTAGGTGTTTAACCGTTTTTTCTCTGCAAGTGCTTGGATTGCATCGGTAGGGAGGGCAGAGAGAGGGTGACCTGCCCAATCGAGCTGTCCAGATTCAAACATGTTGAGTTCAGTATTTCCATCCTCAATGATGCTCAGGTCAATTTTTTTGATCGAAACAGATTCGCTATCCCAGTAGCTCTCATTTTTTTCTAGGACAATACAATTGTGATGTTTCCATTTCTCCAGTTTATAGGGTCCATTTCCTACGAAGTAGGGGCTGCTGTCATTAGCCCATTTGGGGTGAAGTGTTGTGATGTGATTTGGAACAGCTAAAAATGAGTGGGAGGCTACTAGATCTAAAAAATAGGGGATAGGATATTCGAGCTCGACGCGAAGAGTTTTGTCGTTGATCGCTTTTACTCCAATAGCATCAACCGGAACCGTACCTAATTTTGCGCTACAACCATTTTTAAGTACGTAGAGGTCGTTGGCGAAGCCAGAAGGAAATTTCGGGTCTAGGATCGTTTTCCATGTATTTTCAAAGTCTTTTGCGGTGACAACTTTTCCATCCCACCACTTGGTCTCTTTCAGGTGAAAAGTATAGACCATGTTGTCATCTGTCACTTCGACTTTGTGGGCAATAGCGGGCTTTACGATGCCGTCTTTTGTCCGCTTCATAAGCCCCTCAAAACACATGCTGATGATTCCAATGGAAGAGGTGTCGGTGGCTTTCCGGGCATCCAATGTAGGTGGTTCAGTGTGGATATTGAGCCTAATGACCTGTTTGTCATGATCGACGAGTCGATTTTTCTTCCCACACCCGGTCAGGAGGAGAAAAGGGAGGAGAAATAGTAGGGCGCGGCGCATAGGCCTCTCATAATAGCCGATAGATCTGTTTCAATCAAATTCCTCTTTTCGTATACTGTTTTCCTATGAACCCCCCTAAGGGCCTGTATGACAAAAATTTTAAGCAACGATAACAAACTTCACTTCACGAGTCTCGGGTGCGCTAGAAACCTTGTCGATACTGAGGTGATGCTAGGCCTTGTCCTGAAAGCGGGATATGAGATAACCCCTGAAGAGAAAGAAGCAGATTTTCTTGTGATAAACACCTGCGGATTCCTCGAGTCAGCGAGACAAGAAGCCCTCGATTTGATAGGGGAACTCTTTGAAGAAAAGAAAGAAGGGGCAAAAATCGTTGTAGCCGGGTGTATGGTCTCTAAGCACAGCCATGTTCTCAAAGAGGCATTTCCAGAAATACACTATATGTTAGGCCCCGGCGATGTCGAAAAAATTTTAGATGCCTTGAAATCAGGTGAAAGCGGTCAGGAAATCTCCTCTGCAAAAAGTTATCTTCAGTGGGGTGAAGTTCCCAGGCATTTAGCCACCCCAAAACAATACGCCTACTTAAAAATTGCTGAAGGGTGCGCGAAACGATGTAGTTTTTGCATCATTCCGACGATCAAAGGGGTCCTGAAAAGTAAGCCTCAAGAGCAAGTCCTAAAAGAGTTCAAAGCCCTCCTAAATCAAGGGGTTTTTGAGATCATTCTAATAGCTCAAGACCTCGGAGACTACGGCAGGGAAAAAAAAGAAAAAGGGGCCCTTGAGAGCCTCCTTCGCGAGATTTTGAAGATTGAGGGAGATTACTGGGTCCGCCTACTCTATCTATATCCCGATGAAATAACCGATGAACTCATCGATATCATGGCCAGCGACTCCCGCCTCCTCCCTTATCTCGATATGCCGATCCAACACATTAACTCAGACATCCTTAAATCGATGAGAAGAAAGACCAATCGAGAGCATATTATCACCACCTATGAGAACCTAAGAAAATCTCTTCCCGGCTCGGTCATCCGGACCAGTTTAATGGTGGGCTTCCCAGGAGAAACTGAGGCGCAGTTTGAAGAGCTTCTTGAATTTGTCCGTGAATATCCTCTGGACAATATCGGTGCATTTACATTTTCCCTTGAAGAAGGTGCTCATGCTGCAAAACTTCCCGGCCACATCTCAGAAGAAGTCAAAGAAGAGCGCTATAAAAAGTTGATGCAAACACAAAAAGAAGTGATCTCTGAAAGAAATCAGCAGTACATTGGCCAAACCCTACAGGTAATGGTCGAAGGGTATCATCCCGATTCAGAGTTCCTTATGCGGGGGCGATTCTATGGGCAGTGCCCGGATATTGATGGGCAAGTCATTATCAATGACTGCCGTGTCATTGAGGAATTTGGTCAGCTTTACGAAGTATTGATTACCGATGTGATTGAGTACGATCTGATCGGACAAGCTACCCGTCCCGTTAGAGCTAGGCAAACTCGCTCTCCTCTTGCAATTTGTTAAAATATTCATTAGACTCCGGAAACTTAATCAGGAGATGAACCATGGCTTCTTATAGCGATATTCAAAAAAAATTAGGCCCAAGCGCTGAATCACTGCTCGGGCATAAGTGCATTGTTTCTAAGGATAGGCTTCATATTCCAGGACCTGATTGGGTAGATCGAATTTTTTCTCATTCGGATAGAAGTAACCGCGTACTCAGTAATTTGCAGGCTATTCTTGGCCATGGACGCCTTTCCAACACTGGATATCTTTCAATTCTTCCGGTCGATCAGGGAATTGAACATACAGCTGGAGCTTCGTTCGCAAAAAACCCCGATTACTTTGATCCGGAAAACATCATCAAACTAGCGATTGAAGGGGGGTGTAATGCCGTAGCTTCTACACTAGGCGTGCTGAGCATGACTGCCCGCAAATATGCCCATAAAATCCCATATCTCCTTAAATTTAACCACAACGAACTTCTCCGCTATCCCAATATCCACGATCAGATCATGTTTGGTTCGATCAAGCAAGCCTATGAAATGGGATGTAAAGCCGTAGGAGCAACGATCTATTTTGGGTCAGAAGAGTCCCGCCGGCAGATTGTAGAAGTGAGTAAAGCCTTTGAGATCGCCCATGAATTTGGGATGGTCACTGTCCTTTGGTGCTATCTTCGCAATCCTGCCTTTGCAACAAAAGAGAAAGACTACCATCTAGCAGCTGATCTCACAGGACAGGGAAACCACTTAGGAGCCACTATTGGAGCCGATATTGTTAAGCAGAAACTCCCTGAAAATAATGGGGGATTTAAGGCTCTCAAATTTGGCAAACAGACAGAGAAGATGTACACCGAGCTTTCCACAGATCATCCGATTGACCTAACACGCTATCAGGTGATCAATGACTATATGGGTCGGGTCGGCTTGATTAATTCCGGTGGAGCATCAGGAGAAAATGATCTGCAGGCCGCAGTCGAAACTGCAGTAATCAATAAGCGAGCTGGTGGCATGGGACTCATTTCAGGTCGAAAAGCCTTTCAGAGACCGATCAAAGAGGGGATTGAAATCCTAAACGCCATCCAAGATGTCTATCTCTGTAAAGAAGTAACCGTAGCATAATTTTTCAGAAAAAAGCCAAGGAGCTTTTTCTCTAGAACTTTGCTCGACATCTTGCAAGAAATAGGAACTTCTAGCAGATAATTTTCGGGGAGATCTTTTAACCCAAAAAGCTTTTGCATGGCTTTTGGGGGTAGTCCTAAGGTGATGTTTATATGCTGCTTGTCTAAATCGATCGTTCCCCATGTGACTACTTTTAAAGAGTCTGTCACATCTATTTCAATTTTATTGAAGGAAACTACCCCATGATCAATCGTCGCATCTATCGTTGAACATACCATGTTTAATCGCTGATATTTTTTCTTTTTTAACACACGCATCTTAGGTGCGCATTCCAACGTGGCCCCTTCAACAGATACCCTCAGTGGTTTTTCCTTGAAGCGAAGGCAATTGAGAAGAGTATCTGAAATTACAAGACTTTCGGCAGAAAGAGAAATATTGTTTCGCTGATCGATCCAATGGAGAAATGAGCACTGCTGTTTATCTGTCCAACTTAGAGAAATTTTCTCGCAAGATACTTCTCCTCCAAGCCTTTTTTGCAAATGAGAGACTAAATGTTGCTCAGCCCATTTTCCTGATGCGAGCTTTGGAAGAAAAAAAATACCTGATCCGAGTAAACAGAAACAAAGGAGGAGTTTACGCATTTCGAGCCCACCTCTCATAGCGTAAAATCCCTGTAATCGTCTTCGCATCATCAATTACGTTTGAGTCAATCATTTCTAGAGCATTCTTCAAAGGCACTTCTAGAACATCTATCGCTTCATGGTCATCACCAGCAAGAGGGGATGGAGAGAGTCCTGAGGCAACAAAGAGATGAAGGTATTCTGTGCAAAAACCCGGTGCGGAATAGAACCCTCCTAATGGAGTGAGAGTGGTCGCCTTAAACCCAGTTTCCTCTTGTAGTTCCCGCTGCGCACAGATCAAAGGGGCTTCGCCCTTGTCTAGCGTGCCCGCAGGGATCTCATAGATGATTTTTTCCACAGCTCTGCGCCATTGTTGAATAAGGAGAAGGTTTCCATCTTTTGTAACTGGGATGATGGCTACAGCGCCGGGATGAATGATTGTATCCCACTGATGGGGAGGCAACTCTTCAAAATGCAAAATATCTTGTTTTACCGAGAATAGCACCCCACGGTAGACCTCGTTCGAATCTACTTTCGCAGTTGCTTCGAGTGCTTTTTGTTTAAGAGAATTTTCCATCAGACTCGATTGTGTAGACTCTAATTTGTTCTTTCCTCCCTGGAAGTGCCATGGATCCTAAGTCTTTGAAGGAGAAGAGATCTTTTGCTCCTAGATAGGTGCTTTCACTAATCAGAATATTCGTATTGAGAATTTTGGTCGCCTGTTCAAGGCGAGATGCCACGTTTACCGTATCTCCTATGGCTGTATATTCAGCCCTTCTTTCCGATCCAATACTTCCGACAATTGCTTCTCCAGTATGAACCCCAATTCCCATCTGAACTCTTGGTTTATTCTCTTTTTCCCATTTGTCACAAAGGCGTACAAGGGCTTTTTGCATGTCAATTGCAGCACGAACGGCATGGATTTCTTGCTGGGCATCATCAAGGGGAGCTCCGAATTCAGCCATCACGCCATCTCCTACAAATTTATCTAAGGTGCCTGAGTGGGTGAAGATCACTTCGATCATCTGTTCAAAATATTCATTGAGAAGTTGAACAACTTCTTCTGGTGGAAGGTTTTCTGCAAGACGGGTAAATTGTCGAATATCTGAGAATAAAATCGTGACTTTTCTCCTCTCACCTTCGAGTTTTAGTGGGTGCTCGGACTGGATGATTTTTTCCATAATATGCCCAGAAACGTAGCGGGCAAAACTCATCTTGAGTCGCTCCCTTTCTTGGAGCCCCTTACTCATTGCATTGATCCTAGTTCCCAATTCATCAAATTCATCTCCTGAATGGAGCTCCGCTCTCGCCTTGAGATCTCCTCCTTCAATTTTTTTGACCACTTCGCAGAGGTGGTCAAGGGAAAGGGTTACTCGTTTAGAAAGAAAATGGGCGATCAGAAGAGAAAGACCAACTGAGGCTAAAAGTCCCCATAAAGCATATTTTATGAGCTGCTCAAGGCGTACGTGAATATCTGCAGCGTTGATACCAACACCGATCGTGGCGATATACTTGCCATCTTTATCTTTGATGGGAGCAAACCCATCAAGCCAGATTCCGTATTGGTCAGTGACAAAATTTTTATCGGTGAAATACGATTTGTGATTTTCTAGAATTAGATCTTTATCGCTATAAAAATATCCGGTATTTGGTTGATCGGGATCTACATCTGTTTCAACACCGATCATCAACTCTTTTGGGTTCGTAGGATTGGGGTAAACGAGATAAACGTCAGATAAAAAAATATCTTCTCTTCGGTTTGCGTTCAAAATCCTACGCAATTTATTTTGGATCTTTATATAGAGGGGATCTGTCGTCGAGGTAATCGATTTACTCTCTTCGATCAGCTCAGGATCAACGATCGCAGCGGTTGTGGCTGCGATTGACAAAGATCGGCTTTTCAGCATGTTGAAAATAAATTTCTCTGTTTCTGTTGAGAAAATAACAAGACTTAAAAGAATTCCTGCGACAGAGACTGCAACTAAGGAAATATAGAGCTTTGTACGGTATTTCATCCTATCGCCAACATAAGGAGAAAATGAGTTTTATTCAACTGTGACAGATTTGGCTAAATTACGGGGTTGATCTATCTCTGTACCTCGCTCAAGAGCAATATAATAGGCAAATAGCTGGGTTGCTACGGCATAAGGGATAGAAGCGAGCTCATCACAGATCTTGGGAAGGTAGAGTAGATCGTCTGCAATCTGATCGATTTCTTCTGAATCGTGGGGTGCTATTCCAATGATTTTACCTCCCCGAGCTTTAACTTCGGCCAAATTAGAAAGCATTTTTTCGTAAGTGATCGTATTCCCGCAGAGTCCAAGGACCACACACTGTGAATCGATCAGGGCAATGGGACCGTGTTTAAGCTCTCCGGCGGGATAGCCAAAAGCATTTAAATAACTGATTTCTTTCAATTTAAGGGCCGCTTCTAGGCTTGTTGTATGCATGTATTGCCTTCCAATAAAGAAGAAATTCGAATGGGAAGCATACTTTTTGGCTAAGCTGCGAATGGCCTCTCTTTGCTCTAAGACTGTCTCGACAATGGTAGGGAGTCTGGTAATTTCACTGATAAATTGTTGTCCCCGTTCTTTACTCATCCCCAGATTTCGAGCGAGTTTAAGAGTTACAAGAGCCAAAACGGATATTTGGCAGCTAAACGCCTTGGTAGAACAGACACTGATTTCAGGTCCCGCTCTTAAAGAGATAATATGTTCTGCAAGGCGCATTAACGTAGAGCCGGGGACATTGCAAATGGCGAGGATGCACCCGCCTAATTCCTGCGCTTTTCGGACTGCTGAAACAGTATCAAAGGTCTCCCCAGACTGAGAGAGAGCGATTACGAGGGTGTTTTTATCTACATGTGAACGCTTAAAGCGGTATTCCGAGGCGATTTCTGCCCGAGCGGGAATGTTGACTAATTCTTCGATCATCTGGGCGGCAATTGTTCCTGCGTGCCAAGAGGTTCCACATCCCAAAATTAAGACCTTATCAAAAGTTCTGGAAGGGAAATTTTCAAACTCAGCATCTCCATTTTCCATAATAAACCGATTGTGAATACTACTTTGTATGGAGATTGGCTGCTCAAAGATCTCTTTCAGCATGAAATGTTCGAAATGCCCTTTGGTAATCTCGATTTGGGGGAGATCTAGATGTTCTGCATGTTTTTCCACGGCATTGGAATTTTGATCGTAAATCTCGACATTTCCTTTGGAAATAAGGGCTATTTCATGGTTTTTTAAGTAGTAAAGATCGAGATCCTTCTGTGAAAATGCATAGGGATCGGAGGAGACAAAGGCTTCATTTGCATCTGTCGATACACCAACGATCAAAGGGTTCTCATAGCGAGTCGCTACGATTTGACCGGGATAATTTTTATGAATAATGGCCAGGGCCCAAAACCCCTTCATGAGAGATAGAGCCTCTCTAACGGCCTTGAGGAAATCCCCCTGATCAAAGTAAGAAATCAGTTGAGCAATTACTTCGGAGTCTGTTTCCGATTCAAAGATCATCCCCTTTTGCTCGAGCATAGATCTCAAGGAGGAGTGATTTTCTAGTATCCCGTTATGAACAACGGCGATCTCTCTTTTCTGATCGAGATGAGGATGTGCATTTTTTTGGGATGCTTCGCCATGGGTGGCCCATCTTGTATGCCCAATTGAAGATTGAAAGTTGTGGATTTTTTTCTCTAAAAGCTTTTCCAGCTCACAGATTCGTCCTTTTTCTTTCATGCAAAATAGATGGTTTTCCTCTATTCCCGCTATTCCTGCAGAGTCATAACCCCGGTATTCCAGGAACTTCAGCCCTTTCAGGCATTTTTCTATGGAAGAGGTGTCTCCAATATGTCCAAATATTCCGCACATACCGGCCAATATATCATAGTGGCGATCAGAAGGAAAATGAAAATAATTGGGTTGCCGGAGGAAACACGAAGCAACTGCGTTTCCTTAATTAAGCTTCCGGCAAACGAGAGTCAAAAAGAGGGGAAACTCTTTTCTTGATCGATTTTCCATCCGAGCTTTCTTTCCCGTGCTCGACTTGTCTGAGACCCACTCTTCGACACCCATTATTGCAAAGCCCGCTTGATTCAGCCACTTTGTAAAACTTGAAAGGGGGTGGTGGAATGTCCATGTTTGCTCGCCCTTTCCTCTTCCCGGATGGGTTTGTATCGGGATTTTTTGGGAGGAGAGGTAGGAATCAAGTCTTCGATACTGGAGCTGCTTCCCTTCATCAATTCCCCAGTGAGAGAGTCTCGGAATCCGAAAACAAGGATGATTGATGACAATGCATAGTAGTCCATTTTGTCTCAGATGAAGAGATGCATTCTTTATTACGGCACTAGGGTCTTCGATGTTTTGGAGGGCTAAAACAATAGAGGCATGGGAAAAATCTTTTTCGATTGTAAGAGGCTTGGTTACATCGGCACATAAAAAGCGGTGACTGTTGTTTTTACATCTAGACTTTGCCGATGAAATTAATGATGGGGACAGATCCACGCCTAGGTAGGTGGTGTCTTGGGGGATGTTTCTCTCGAGAATCCCTTGCCCACACGCTAAATCAAGAAGGCGATCTCCCCCTTTCAAATTGAGGATTTCTAGAAGGTTTGGAAGGATCACATTCTCATGGTAATAGTGCCCCTTTTCTCCGACAGCGACATCATACCACTTAGCCGAATCTTCCCAGGATGTTTGAGTGTTTTTAAAATTTTTTGATTGTTTTGTCATATCCCTTACATTATATACAAATTGAGGAGAAAAATATGAGTCAAAATAATCTTCAGCGAAAAGTAGGGGACTTCATCTCTCCAGTACAGACCACTCTTAGAATGAACCAATCCGTTGAAGAGGCTCTAAAACACATCCGCAAACACCGAATACATGAAAAAATATTTTACCTTTATGTGATCGATGCCCATCGGAAGCTTCAGGGAGTCGTTTCCACCAGGAGCCTGCTTCTTAGTCAACCGCATCAAACGATGGAAGAATTATTAGAGAAGGATGTGATATCGATCTCAGCCAACCATAGTCTCAAAGAAGCTATGGAGATCTTAACTAGTAACCGGCTCTTGGCCCTGCCGGTTGTTGACGAAGAGGGGCGCCTTCTTGGCATCATTGATATCCAGCTCTATCTTGAGGAAGCGGTCGATGTAGCAAAAGCCCGGAGAAGCTCTACGGATCTTTTTCAGGTTCTCGGTCTGACTCTCGAAGAGGGCAAGGCCCGTTCTCCATGGAGAACCTATAAAACTCGGATGCCCTGGATTTTTTGCAATATGGTTGGGGGAATTGCTTGCGCCATCATCTCTCGTATCTTTGAGCTTGTCCTCTTAGAGGTGATCCTCTTAGCCATGTTTATCCCGCTTGTTCTTACCCTCAGTGAATCGATTTCGATGCAGTCAATGACCTATAGCCTTCAGATTTTGAGCAGGCCAAAGCTTTCCTGGAAAAAGATGGTCAATAGTGTCCTCTCAGAATCAAAAATGGTCTTTTTCTTGGCGATTACATGTGGCTTTATCGTTGGGGGGCTCTCTCTTTTTTGGGGGGATGGACTCGCTCCAGCAATTGCAATTTCAGTGGGTATCATGATTTCTGTTACGATCGCTGGGACTGTTGGTGCGGGGATCCCACTGATATTACATGCCTTTAAACTTGATCCGAAGGTAGCCGCTGGACCAGTTGTCCTTATGTTCGCCGATGTGATTACGACAGCTATTTATCTAGGACTATCTACTTGGTGGCTTCTCTAGCTCTGCTGCTTATTCCAGCTAGGCTTTTTAAATAGATAGATGAGAAAAGGGGCTGTGCACCCGATGACCGTCCCTATTACCAAGAAAGTGGTATAAAAAATCGTATTGCCAATCTCAATCTGATTAGGCGGGAAATAGCCGATAAACAGAGCAAATAAGGAACTCCCAATTCCTAGGGTTCCAGCGATCCATATCCCAATTTTACCACCAGGCACCTGGTAGGGTCTTTTTCTCTTTGGTTGTGAATAGCGGAGTTTGATGGCGGCAGCAAAGACGAGTATATACATTACAAGATAGAGCTGGGCTACTAAAACAGTTAAAATCCAAAAACCTGATGAAACAGTCGGCATTAAAAGAAACATCAAAGATAAAATCGTCACAATAATCCCTTGAGTGATCATTAGAGCAATAGGCGCTCCAGATCGAGATTTTCTGCAGAGAATTGGTGGTAGATTTCCTTCTAATCCTGCGGCAAGTAGGCCCTTTGTCGGACCAATGATCCAAGTGCTAACCGATCCAAAAAGTCCTACCGACATTGAGGCGGCAATGATAGGGATAAACCAGCCTAAATTATATCGCTTCAAGAAAACGGAAAAGGCCTGCATGGTCCCAGCAGTAAGACTGATCGACTTTTGGGGTACCACACTTGCGATCGATAAAACACCCAAAATGGAAAGGACGAGGATAATCGTCCCAGAAAGAAGGATAGCCCTGGGATAATCTCTCTGCGGTTTTTTCACATCTAAGGCATGTACAGCTGACATTTCCATTCCTGCAAAAGAAAGCATCACCCCGGTGAAGAACGCCATACTAGAAAAATTAAAGCTTGGTATGAAGGAAGAAAAACTAAGGTCGATTTGCATTGGGGAGCCTTCGATCCACCAGACTATCCCTAAAGCAATGATGATACAACCGGGGATAATTGTTCCACAGATAGCTCCGAGATTACTGATCCATCCAGATGTTTTCATCCCAAAGAAATTAGCAATCGTTGCTCCCCAGAAAAGGATTAACACCACTGCAATCGTATACCCGATATTATTCGAGAGGGTAGGATCAATGATATAGGCGATGGTTGCCGCAGCAAAAGATAGAACGGTCGGGTACCAGATGGCATTTTCAATCCAGAGGAGCCAAACAGCTAAAAAACCAGTCTTAGCTCCGAAGGCCTCCTTACACCAGAGATAAACCCCACCTTTTTCAGGCCAGCCTGTAGCAAGCTCAGCTGAGATCAAAGAAATTGGGAAAAAAAAGACAATCGCAGCTACTATCAGGTAGAAAAGTGATGAGAAGCCATATTCTGCAACAAAAGGCCAGTTTTTTACACTGCCAATAGCCGCAACATTGATCATCGCAAGAGTGAAGACACTTAAGACTTTAGTTGTTTTTTTTGTCATAGGGTATGAATTTTAGGTGATAAAGAATTAATGATAAATAAAAAATCGCTCAGCGCAGTTGATAAAGCATTGTTTTCACAGCAATTCTGTCCTCCTCTGTATTCCAACTATTGTTTTTCAAATATCCCTGAAACGATCCTTTCCCTATTTTCTCCCCAACTTAGCGGCTTACCTCCTGAAACCTGCACTCCCGGCCCCTATGAACAGGTAGTTCTATTGTTTATTGATGGGTTTGGATGGAGGTTTTTTGAGAAATATAAAACCCAAATCGGAGCCCTCGCTGAATTTGAAAAAACGGGGATTGTCTCAAAACTGACAAGCATGTTTCCTTCGACGACAGCTGCACATGTAACCTGCATCCACTCAGGCCTTCCCCCTGGTGAATCAGGGATATACGAGTGGTTTATGCGTGAGCCTCATCTGGAGAGAATCGTAGCTCCGCTCCTTTTTTCTTTAGCAGGGGATAGAACGCATACCCTCCTTCCCATCGACCCAAATCAACTCTATCCTTCAAAAAGAATTTACCAAAAGCTTGGTGATCTCGGAGTTAAGTCGAGGGTCTTTCAGCCTAAAAATATTTCCAAGTCTACCTATTCCAGGTCTATGCTTGAGGGTGCTGATGTGACTGGCTATTCAAGAACGGCTAAAGCCTTTAGTGAGATGTCAAAGCAAGTTGAATCAAAAACGTATACCTATTTTTACTATCCTGACATTGACTCGATAGGACATAGAAAAGGGGTCCATTCGCCGGAGTTTTCAGCAGCTATTGGGGCGATTTTCACTGAGATCCAAGGGTTTTACAGCCAGCTTCCATCAAACACAGCTCTGATTATCACTTCGGATCATGGAATGGTTGAAGTAGATCCTGAAAGGACCTATTACTTGAATGAGCATATACCCAATATTGAAAAATACCTCCTCTACGGTAAAGACCAAAAACCTCTTGTTCCTGCAGGATCTTGTCGTGATCTTTTCTTACATGTTCGAGCCGAATACCTCCTTGAGCTCAAAGAGATCCTTGAAGAGTTTTTAGGTGGGATAGCCGAAGTCCATTTAACAGGGGATCTGATCAGAGAAGGACTTTTTGGGAAAGTGGGAGAGCTGTTCTTAGCTCGAGTGGGAAATTTAGTCGTATTACCTTTTGCAGGGGAGGCTGTTTGGTGGCATGAAAAAGGCCGCTTCGAACAAAACTTCTACGCGGCCCATGGGGGGCTAACAAGAGAAGAAATGGAGATTCCCTTCATCTTCCTTGCTAAATAGCTATTTTCTCCCGACTCCACTTCCTGGGATTACATTACCTTGTGGAGTGGTGTTTCGATGATCATGTCCACCCCCTACGGCGACGTTTCCAGGTGTGCCGGCAACGGTAGAGCTGTCTGTGTGCCCGCTCGATGAAGCTTGGAAAGAACCCTTTGGACTTGAGGGAGGTGAGCTTTGGGATACAGAAATCTGGGGATAAACCGTTGTCTTTGGGGCCTCATAAAAGATTGGATCTCTAGTTCGGTAAACAGAGCGAGGAAAAACACGGACTATTTTCTCAGACGCGATCAAGATCGCACCCGTTCCAACGATGATCATTGTAATCGACACAAAAGCAAGCTGTGGGTCCAAAGTAGTACCGGCAACGAGTGTTAAAAACAGGCCGGCAATCATTGTTAAAATCTTGAGGATCGTAACACCTACGTAGTCGTGAGGAACTCCACCGCTTTCTTGTCTTTCTGCTAAAGCTTGAAGATCTCTTGCTCTTTCTGAGCGTTCTGTTGCTGCAAAAAACTCTAAGGGCTGGCTCATATTAACCTCTCAATCCAACGGCATTTTTATAATTTGGGGTAGAAGAGACCTGACGGACGCGTACGTAGTGATTCATATTTACGTTTACGATGATCGCGTTATAAGACGAAAACCACCAGAGCCAACTAGTGTTTTCTCCGATAAATAAAGTGTCGTTGGTCACCCAGTTTTCTTTAATGAGATAAAGGTCACTAGGAGCAACCTCCCATACGGTCCGCTCTCCCTGGCCGTTCATTAAGTAGATCTCTCCGGCATTCGGGTTCATTCCGATGAGCCAAGTCGTATAGGGTCCGAAGGCAATCGGCCCTAGAAAGATGTTCACATCGACCGAAGTTCCTAAGTCTTTATTTGTAATTGTGTATGCGTAATTTGTGCCCCAGATCGATCCGCCTTTAGGCATTACTACAACGGCATCTCCATGGCGCCAATCCCGAACAATGTGGGCATGATCTTTGTTGAAAATCCACTCAGATCCATCTTCAATTTTGATGATGTTTCCTTGAGGAAAGCTCTCAAGCCAATGATAGATGTAGGGGGAGAAGTTCGCTGCGGTTGCATGAAACTCATCAGAAGTTAGCGCAGTTAATTCTTTATACTTAATGGGAACGATTGTGACAGCGAGGTCGGACGCGTGATCGGCTTCCTTCCACTTAATTGGGATTTTGGTAGCTAGCTCAGTAGAAGCATCAGTATTTTTCCACTTTATTGGGACGATGGTCTGGCTTAATTCGACCGATTCATCTTCAGATAGATTTTCGGCTTGCTCTTTTTCAGCTCTTCTTTGATCGTCCATCCGCTCTTTATACTGTTGAGAGAGGGGACGGGAATTAACCATTACGTTCCCCTGTGCATTCTGAATTGTGGCATCACCATGCAAATCGAGTGCATTTTCAGCATGTCCCGCTATAGCAAAAGCGGTAAAAGCTGTAAAAACTGTTCTAGCGAGGGCCTTTTTCATAGCATTCCTCTCTTTGTTATAGGTTTATCAAAATCTTCGGTAGAAATGTTACCATCACAACTGAAATTTTGAAAAGAAAAAAACTTTATAAGGAGATGTTATGAGCTGGTTTCCCTATGGTCTTTCAACTTTACCGGAATAGTACAACCAGCGGTCGCCAATTTTGAAAAATCGGCTGTTTTCTGTGAAAGAGGCGTCTTCACCATCTTGGTAAATGTGCGCATGAAAAGTGACAAAAGCTTCTTCTGTTCCTTCTAGAAACTCGATGATTTTGAGATCGTGAAAATCTGTTTTTTTAGAAAAAAAGAGGATCGATTCTTTCCAATCATTGAGGTTTGCATGGTATGCGGGACCCTCTTTATGAGTAGTTTCAATGATGTAGTCGGCAAGTTGAAGAGCGTAGGCGCTATATCTGCTTCGCATGAGAACGAGTGCGCTCTCTGGAAGCACCTCACCCTTGTGGTAGGGACTACAGCATTCGGGGTAAGGAAGGCCACTATGGCAAAGACAGACCATAATTTAGAGCATAAAGGAGGGGCGATTTATTTTTTAGTGTATTTGTTTAAATTCTTGAGTACAGCACTTGCTTTTTCCAATCCTGACGCTCTTTCAACCATTTTTCCCTGACCGTCAAAGATCATTACGGTGGGTAAACTGTATACATTGTAGCTGGTGGCTAGCTCTGAGAGCTCGGTAACGTTCACTTTTATGAAGCGGGCTTTACCTGCATATTTTTCGGCAAGGTCTTCTATGATTGGAGTCAGCTGCTTGCAAGGGCCACAGTAGGGGGAGTAAAAATCTACAACAAGAGGGATAGAGCCTTCTCCTACAGCATCATAAAAAGCCTCTTTGCTTGGGATATCTTGAACAGGACTATTAGTTGTGTTGGCCGTTTTGACGATTTTTGCATCGCTGGGTTCATTGATCGTTTTTCCAGGTGGGTAGGTAGCTAGATAGTTCTCCACTTGCAGAGCCGCTTTGGCTCCATCGCCTGCGGCGGAAATAGCTTGCTTATAGACAGGATCTACGACGTCTCCGATTGCAAATACCCCCGCGACTGAGGTTTGCTGCCCTTGGGTAAGATGGATGTAGCCTGCAGGGTCTAATTGGAGTTGTTTTTGAAGGATATCTGAGTTTGGTTTTGCGCCTACAGCAACAAACACCCCATCAATGGGTAATTTTTTTTCTGTCGAGAGGTTAAGATGGGTGACTTTTTTCCCATTTCCTTCGATCTGACTGACCTTTGTGTTGTAGAGAACTTCAACATTCTCTCTCTTCACAAGTTGCTTCATCCTCAGTGTCTCAACGGTTCTGAAGTGATCGGAGCGGAGGATGACGTAGACCTTTTTAGCGATTTTAGAAAGGTAATCTGCTTCGAGGATCGCTGTATCTCCACCCCCAATTACTGCGACGGTCTTATCTTTATACAGACCACCATCACATACGGCACAGCTGTAAACTCCTTTAGTCCAATATCCTTTATCGCCAGACTCTCCGGGTACTCCAAGTAACTTTGGATTTGATCCCATGGCTAAAATAACAGATTTAGCTCGCAAGGTTTCTACTTTTTCATAGTCATATACATCGCGGACGGTAACTTCCAATGGACGTCTAGAAAAATCAACGGAAGTGACCTCTTGAGATACAATTTTGGCCCCATTTACGACTGCTTGATTGCGAATTTTGTTTACCAGCTCCTGACCATTGATTTCCAGTTCTCCAGGCCAATTATGAACTGTTGGAGATTGGGCTATTGCCCCTCCCGGATTGGCTCCTTCGATGATCAGAGTCTGTATACCCGCTCTTTGAAGATAGACGGCAGAGGTGAGGGCCCCAACTCCGCTACCGACAATCAATACAGGTTGCTGGTCAACGACTTGTTTTTGCTCGGGGGACTGTGCAAAAGAGCTAGCTCCCATTAAAAATATTAAAATAGCGTAAAGACACTTCATCATATTTAACCCTCGAAATCCATTCTTTTTAATAACTAATTGTAACATTTTAGGAATATAAAAACAGATGAAACCCGTAGAGATTTTCTCATTTGCTCATTGATCAGAGGGGATAGGATTAGATTAGCTTCTTTCAAAGAGGGGTGGCAAGGTCTGATAACCGTTTTTTTGTTTTAAATGTTTTTTTAACTATCTAACAATTAGTAATAACATAAGTTAATTGTTATTAATTTGACAAATTTATTTTTTATTAATTAGACTTATCAATATAAGTAAGAAACAATAAAGCATCCGAAAGATGAGAAAGTCTTACTTAGATGGAACCATCATCAGATATTAAGGGAGGAAAGATTAATATGCCTGCACGTGTAATTGGAAACAATAACGGTGACAGCAAGAACAAAGTAGCTAAATCACCGAAGGTTATGGTGAAAGCTCCTATTCTTGATGAGACTCACCAAGAGAAAATCGCTCAAGAGATGGAAGCAGTTCTAGCTCAAAAGAGTGCTCCGAGCTCAGCTCAAAGTAAGGTACAGCAAAATACAAAGGAATTCAATAACATGGACCGAGCACAATTTTATGCTGGTCACGATCGATTGAATTTAAGAGGGGAATGCGTTCAGCGTGTTCGTGAACTCCAAGAGGAGAATGATCACCTTCAGAGAGAGATTGTTGCAAAAGAGTCTGAAATCATCAATTGTAAAGACCCTCTTGCTATTTTAGCTGATATCGAACACCGAAGAATCATCGTAGCTCGAAATACTGGAGAAATTCTTAAAATATATTTGAGAAACGAAGAAAGAATGAAGCGAGTTAAGGAACTCGAGGCCCATAATAACCGGATCCAAAACGAAATGATGGAGATGCAAGGGCAGTTCATTAAAACGAAAGATATGGATGACAAAACGCGGTTTGCTTCTGAATTCTTTATTTTACGATCAGAAATAGAGCGTAACCTAGAAGAGATCAACGAGTTAAACAAGAAGTAGTCTTACTAGTTTAAGAATTTTCTTTAAAGCACACCCTATTGGGTGTGCTTTTCATTTACATAGAACATAAACTCTGTTTTCTTTATAATAGTATGCGTATAAGGGCTACCTAACTATGAGTCAAACGCATAATATCAATTACTATACAGGTCTATGGGATAAGTATACTCAGATTAAGCGAGACTATACTGAAAAAATGCAGTATGAAGAGTATCTCTACCCTGATCTTTTGATCACCCGTCCATTAAGCAATGCTGTGGCATCAAAAGTCCTCTACCCCTTGGTGTCCCATTCCTACTCTTTAGTTGGGCGGTTGGCCGTTAAGGTCACAGCCCTTTATAGCCGCTCTAGCGCAGATTGGCTCGAAAACTCCTGGCACGATCCTGTTGAAACTACAACGCTGTCCAGCCTTGGGAAGTGGATTCAAAGAAAGACAATCGTTATAGCAAAGCAAACTCCGACAGAAATACCGATTTTAGTCTACTTCCATCGAACAGGGATTGTTGCTGCTCGTAGTGTATATATACTATCTAAAGACTTAACGACTCTTTTAGAAGTTCCTCAGGGCCTCCACAACTATGTAACCGGGTATATTGAAAAGAGTGTTGAGCCTCCCGCTTCCAAAGAAGAGGGCCCAAAGACCCTTCTTGGAAGGGTTTGGACGTGGATCCGGCATGCAATTGAATGGTTGCGAGATGGATTCAACGCTCTTATTTGCAAAGTAGCTAAAGTTACCGAAAAGCCCCTAAAGAAGGTTCCTAAAGTAAAAAGCTTCTTTGAAACACTCAAAGAGGATGTAAAGAGAGGGTCGCTATCTATCCAGAAATTTCTCGTCGAGAAAACTCATGGGTATATTGCAGATGGAGAGACCCTTCTGAGAAAAAGGGTTGTCGCAAAAATTTCCGAGGTAGCCCTTAAAAACGTTCTCCGCTCAGGTGTGCATACAGGCATTAAAATTGGAATTTCCGTTGGGGTCTATGAGCTTGGTAAGTCAGCGTTTGTCCACTATACCCAAACGCATGAACTTGCAGAGCAGGTGGAGATCGTCGCCTCAAGGGTGTTGAGAGTTGTTGGGGGGTATCTATTTATCCGTTATATGGCCCCAACTGTCCAAGCCCTCCACGATGATTACCGCCCAGAGTTCGATGAGGAGGCTTCTACTCTATCTGAGCTCATTTCTCAGTTGAGTATTAAAAATATCTTTAAAGGAGCTAACCTCCTTAAGTCTAAGTTCTACTACTAAAATAATGTTTACAACGTTGATTCTTAAGTAATTACGTGTTATAATTAAGTTTTATTAACTATGAATTAAAAAGAATCAAAAAAGCAATGACTGCAATTAACTCTTCGTTTTCTACTCTCCTTGAAAAGGGAAATGAGTCCCTTGATCGGTTCAGCGATGGGCTTTCTGAACGGTTTTTTATCCCATCTATGATTGCCTCTTATAAGTTACTAGGTGAACTCACCGCTATATCTGCAAGGACGATCTCCTATTCTTTAGAAAGTCGCGTCCGTCAGGTTTGGTCTGACCCTGTTTCGATTCGAATGGCGCAAAGGGTAACCATTCCCTTTGAGCAGATTACCCTCTATTTAGGAAAAAGACGTCCTTTAAACTTACCCGTTGTTCGATACTTAGATGCCAGTCTGATTTCCTCGGCTCAATCTCTTCATCGATTCACAAAAGAAGTGAACTATCTTCTTATGATTCCTGGCACACTAAGGGGGATGGTGACGAACCTCTCTTTGGGGAGAACCCTTGATCAAATCTCCCTTAAACTCCAAAAAAAGTCGGTCGTAATTGATGTAGTAGCTACCCGAGTGAAGCAAGTGTCTTTGGCCTTAGTGTCGATGATTCTTAGGGTTTTCAATGCAGTCTTAACATTTTTTTTGATGGAGAACAAGTTCGGTACGCTGAGCTATATCCGACAAATTATCCAAGTAGCAAGGAGCAGAATCCATACCAAATTTAGTGAAATTGCAAGCGAAACCATTGAATCTCAAGAGAAGACGATTCGTAAAGCAACTGTGGCAAGTATTGCAGAGGGGGCTACATGGTGGCTCACCACCACGCTTACGCGGATTGGATTAAAAACTAGCCTTGGAGCCCTGGCGTATCATGCAACAAAGAGTTACCTAGAATCAAACCACAAAGTCCCTGCAGCTGTGGTCCACGCGATTGCTCTACCAGTCATAGGGAAGGTTTTATGGGATCATACTTTTGTTCCGATGCTAGACCCCTACTTTGATAATTATGATGCTTCTTATAAAGGGGGAGAAAGTTATTTAAAGGACTTTCTTGAATACTACGAGCTCAACACCTATTACCTCCCGCTATTTGCTTCGCGGAAGATCATGTACATCGCTAAAGAGTAAATTTGTGGGAGTTGCCCAGGAGAAGACTCGAACTTCCACACCTTACGGCACCAGAACCTAAATCTGGCGTGTCTACCAATTTCACCACCTGGGCAAGGAAATGAATTCCTAGATTACTCTGAGTATCTGAAAAAAGTCAAGACCGACTATTCGGGGCAATAAACGGGGCTGATTTGGTAGCCCATTTCTTTCACGGCAAATATTACTTTTGCGATCGATTCCCAGCTTGCTTTCTTATCTATATGGAGAAGAACTTTCGTCAACGTTTTATCTTCGGGAAGGAGGCCGAGCTCTTCTTGTTTTAACAGTTCGTGTTTGATGGCGGGCACACCGTCTAGAAGGAATTCATTGAATTCCGTCACCCATTTGTACTGACCTAGCTCGCTTACGCTAAGAAGAACCGTACATCCAGCTTCTGATCCTGCCATTGAGGGAGGGGGAGTTTTGCTATCCATTTTAACGAGGTTTACTTCACTATCGTATAGAGCAGTCCGGGTGACAGCAAGGACTGCAAATACCGCTAAAATCAGAAACAGAAAATCGACCATAGGGGCGAGGTTGATCCCTCTGCGCACTTGGAGTTCATCTTCTGGAATCAATGAGTTCATTAATCAATCCTAACCTTGTAAGTAATTGGGGCCGTGGGTGTCGATGAGGGCGGCAAACCCTTGGGCTTCATTTTCTACAGATGCCAAAATACGAACAAGCCGATATTTTGCAATCGAGTAGAGGATCATCGCGAGGATTGCGACGATCAGACCTGCGACGGTCGTTCCTACGGAAATTCCTAATCCATCAAAAAGCAAAGAAACGCTTTCGATCGACCGGTTTAAATCATAGAAAGCGTAAAACATCCCCAAAACAGTCCCTAAAAGACCAAGCATTGGGGCGATGATCGCGATTTCGTTGAGAATGTTGATTCTTTGCCAAAAAGCTACAGTGCTCCTTTTCCCTTCGGCTTTCATGCTGTCGAGCATCACATTTAGGCCGTGTTTGCGGGCAAGAATCCCTGAGGCGAGCATTTTGCAAAAGAAGTGCTTCTGATTAACGCATAAGTCAAGGGCTTCATCAAATTGATTGCTCGTTAGTTTTGTCCGAAGATCTTTGATGAGCTTAGGGGGCAAAAATTCGATCGAACGGATCGTGAGCATACTATAGAGCCAAACACATACTGAAGTTGTTGAAAGGAGAAATAGGATCGAATAGATGATGGGTGCTCCGGAAAACACTTTTCTGAGATTGATTTCGATTCCCTGAACAGATCGGCTCGTCTCTTCTTGGATTGTGTCAATGATGCCGACCGGTTGCGTAAGCATTTGGGCATCTTCAGCGAGAGAGTTGTCCATCTCTACTGCGAATGAGGTCATTTCTTGTGCGTCGACCGGGACCTGTTTTACCCGATTTTTGATGAGGAGAGAGGATTTCTGTTTTTCTTTTCCGGGTAGGGGAGGGGATTGGGCCATTTCGCTCAACTCTTCGTATTCGTTGATTCCAACGCTGAGCTGATCCAATTCATCGTCGTCTAAAAGAGCTTCAATTTCACTATCCAGGGCAAGCATTTCTTCCTGCTCTGCACTCATTCCATCCTGTCCTTCATCGAAGTCATAGGCTACTAGACTTTTAAAGGAAAGGAGGCCGATTAATACCAAATTTTTCCATTTCATCACAGTTGGTCTCCTGGTGAACTCGTTTGCAAATTTTCACCTTATCAATATGCGCTGAAATTGTTCAACAATTATGTCAGTATGGTTATAATAGTATCCTCATATGCGCCCGAAAGACCTAAAATTTCCTTACACCTGGGAAGAGAGAAAACCTGCCTTTTATAAAGGGGTTTTTATTGTGCCCCAGCACTATGAAGACCACCATCTCTGGTCAGACGATCAAAAAATCTTTTCGTCAGATGTTCCTTTTCACCTCGAGTACTGTTCAGGAAATGGGGATTGGATCCTTGAAAAAGCAGCAAGCCACCCGAATATTCAATGGGTTGCTGTTGAAAAAAAATTTGAACGAGTGCAGAAAATTTGGTCAAAAATGTCCAATAGGAACATTACAAACCTTCTTATTGTGTGTGGGGAAGGACTTACATTTACCCGTTACTACTTACCAAAAGAGTCTTTGGCCCAAATTTTTGTAAACTTTCCCGATCCTTGGCCTAAGGATCGCCACGCCAAACATCGGATCATCCAAAAACCATTCATCGATGAGCTAACAAGAGTAGTTGTGAAAGGGGGAACGGCGACCTATGCCACAGACGATCGTACTTATAGCTCCCAGATGATTGAGGAAATGAAACCTCATACTAATTGGAAGAGCAGGTTTTCAGAACCCTATTATACTCAATCCTGGGAAAATTATGGCAGTTCCTGGTTTGAGAGCCTTTGGAAGGAAAAGGGGCGAAACATCTTCTATATGCAATTTGAGAAGGTATGATTACACTATCTGCAAAACTATCAAGTGATCTGGATTGGCCCCTAGAAAAAGATCCAGAGGGGACCTACCACCTTGATTTTGGGTGGCAACAGATCGATCCATACAATCCCGTCCATTTAGAAGCAAACCTTCTGGCAGTTGAGCAGTTTGCAAAGCAATTCCCCGATGCGAAAAAAGCAGTGCTCGCAATCACTTCAGGCCAATTTTCCAATATTTTTCGCTTTTCTGAAACCATTTTGGAAAATGCAAAAGAAACTCAGCTCAACTTCGATTTGTTTTGTGCGGAACTTTTTTCCGAATATTTACAAAGACTTATTTCTCCACTCCCTGAAGAGACTGTTCCCATCGTTCTTTTTGAGATTAATGTTGAAGCCCCCATTTCTCAACTAGTACTTCTTTTGTCTAAAAGGCGATTTGAGCATTTGGAAGTTGCCTTTAGCGATAGAGTCATCCCTATTGATGGAGCTGCAAAGGTTATCGTTTCTCTCCCTCAAGATTCTCTGTACGAACCAAATGTGTTCGATCAGATCTTTTCCTCCCTTGGTGACATCCCTTTTAAATGTATTCCCGAAGAGCTACTCAATGAACACTGGGATGGGGTAGACTTTATCGTCGTCCATAGATCGACTCTAGGAGATATAGGTCAGCGAATGCTTTATGGTTTTGAAGCGGCCGGAGGGGAGACGATAGAGTCTGGAAAAGAGCTAGAAAGATTAATAAAAAACGGGGCCCAGTCAAAGACTTAAGGCCCCGTTCGGAGTAGAGGGATTCGAACCCCCGACCCACTGCTCCCAAAGCAGTTGCGCTAGCCAAGCTGCGCTATACTCCGAGACAAAGAGCACACACTATACTCCTGTAGGGGAATTTAATTCAACTTGTTCAAAAATTCCTACCTATGTCATTTTGAGTCGTATGACAAATTTTACTGAATACCTCTCTTACACGAAGCTGAAAGAGCTCGCTGAAAACCCTATAGACCTCACCAAGCGAGGGGTCTTAACCCCCGAAAGAGTCGATGAAATGATTTCCGAGGGGTTAGGTTTAAAACTTTTTTACTCATCTGAGAGAATCGATGAAAAGACCTTATCGGCCCTGTTTTTTCTAGCCCAGGAGGCTAATGCTATTGATAAGATGCACGCGATGCAGGCGGGGGAGGTGATCAATACTATTGAGGGCTTTGAGGGAGAAAATCGCTCTGTTTTACACACCGCAATGCGTGATTTCTTTGATAATCGGGAAACCGCAGAAAAAGCTAAAGAAGCTACAGACCTCGCTTACCAAGAATGTGAAAAACTTAAAATGTTTTTGAATGAAATCGGAGAGCAGTTTAGTGACTTAGTGCAAATAGGTATTGGTGGATCAGACCTCGGTCCTAGGGCCATCTACTTGGGCCTAAAAGCCTATCAAAAACCTAATCGCCGAGTCCATTTTGTATCAAACGTTGACCCCGATGATGTCGCTGAAGTTCTAAAACAGATAAATCTGTCCAAAACCCTTTTTGTGATTGTCTCCAAGTCGGGAGGAACCCTCGAAACAAGGACCAATGAAGCGTTTATCGTAGAGAAGCTTAAAGAAGCGGGTTTAAATCCTGAGAATCACCTCGTTGCAGTAACAGGAAAGGGAAGTCCGATGGACGACCCCAAGCAGTACCTTGCCTCCTTTTATATCTGGGATTATGTCGGAGGAAGATATTCCGCCACATCGATGGTTGGTGGCGTCACTCTGGCTTTTGCTTTTGGAATGGACCGCTTTCTCGATTTCCTAAGAGGTGCATCTGCCATGGATAAGCTGGCTAAAGACCGAGATCCAAAGGCTAACCTTCCACTTCTTGCGGCCCTTTTTGGGATTTGGAACCGGAATTTCTTAGGTCATCAAACCTGTGCAATCATCCCCTATTCGCAAGCTCTTTCGAGATTTCCTGCCCATCTTCAACAGCTTGATATGGAGTCCAATGGAAAACACATCAATAAAACGGGGCAGCATGTTGATTTTGAAACGGGGCCCATTATTTGGGGTGAGCCCGGTACAAATGGGCAACATTCATTTTATCAGCTGATTCATCAGGGGACGACCGTTGTCCCTCTTGAATTCATCGGATTCTTGGATTCTCAATACCACCAAGACATTGTATATAAAGACTCCTCCTCTCAGGAAAAACTTCTTTCAAATCTGATTGCTCAATCGATCGGACTTGCTACGGGTCAGTCCAATGAAAACCCGAATAAAGTTTTTGAAGGGAACCGACCAAATAGCATTTTGCTAGGTCACCGTTTAGACCCCTATACTCTTGGACTTCTTCTCTCTTATTATGAAAATAAGGTCGCTTTTCAAGGTTTTATTTGGGGGATCAATTCGTTTGATCAAGAAGGTGTCCAGCTTGGCAAGGTTTTAGCTCTGAAAATGATCGATCAATTTGTTGCCAAGAGAAGAGATCAATCGATTGATGAAAAAGCTTTTCCGCTAGGCTCTGCCTATTTCAAGCACCTGACCTGATCCAATTTCAATGATATGTTTCTCCTCAAAAACAGCATCCTTGGCCACAGGTGAGGTGAGGAAGATCTGTCCAAGGCCTTTTAGTTTCTCCTGAAAGTGTTCCTGCCTTCCTTGGTCTAGGTGGGCGCCAAAGTCATCAATGCTGAAGTAGGGTAACTGGTCTGTATGATCCTTTAAGTGGTGCCACTGAGATAGGCGCAAGGCAGCTACTGCTGAGTGTTTTTGCCCGGCGCTCGCATAAGACTTTGCCGACAATCCCCCCACTTTTAAGTCGATATCATCCCGATGAGGGCCATAAAGGGTAGTCTTGAGGTGCATTTCCTTTTTTCGCTGTGTTTTTAGATAGGCAGCAATTCCCTCAAAAGGAAGGGAATTTTCATACCCAATGGCTAGGGTGTCCGTTCCACACGAAAGTTCGTGCATCATTTTATCCAACGGAACTTTAAGTTGATCGATCAGTTCCTTTCTTTTTTCCATTAAATAATGGGCGCTGTGTCCCATTGCTAGTTCCCATGAATCTAAGGTCTCTTCTTTTTTGGATTTCAGTAGCTCATTTCTCTGACGGAGGGCTTTGTAGAAGCGGGCTAGATGGTGCAGATAGAGAGGATTGAGTTGTGAAAGGTGCATGTCGAAAAATCGTCTTCGAAAAGCGGGCGCCCCACTTACTAACGCAATATCTTCGGGGGCGTAAAGAACGTGGGGCAAAAGACCAAGGAGGGGAGTGAAATGGGAATATACGGTCGAGTTGTGCTCTACTTTTTTTGTCTCTCCATCAAACGAGAGCTTGATCGTCTGTGTGACCCCATCCTTTTCGATTTCGCATTCAATATAGAAAAAAGGAGCGTCCTTCTGAATCAATTGGGAAAGTTGATGGGTTCTAAAGGAGCGTCCGAAACAGAGGAGATAAATAGCTTCTAAAAGATTCGTCTTTCCTTGAGCATTTTTCCCGACAATCCAATTTACACCAGGTGAAAAGGGGATTTCCACCTGGGTATAGTTCCGGAAATGGTGAAGGTAGAGCCTCTTCAACATCAATGATCTAGGCGCATAGGCATGATGACAAATTCTGCACTTGAGGAGTCGGTAATCAATCCTGGGTTATAGGAGTCTGATACCTCAAATGAGACAGTCTCATCTTTGCTATTGCGCAGTATATCGAGGAAGTAATGGGGATTAAATGCTATCTCTAGCTTCGGCCCGCTATAGTTCACAGGCATGGATACTTTCCCTTCACCAATCTCTCCACTTGTTGCACTAAGCTCTAAGTTTCCATTTGAGAAGGAAAAACGGACAGAGTGATTCCCATCTGATGTAAAAAGGGAGACCTGTCTAAGGAGGGAAATCAGCTCATCTCTATGAAGAGCAATGGGTTTTTCACTTTTAGGGGGGATCACTCTAGTTACATCAGGGTATTGTCCAGAAAGGAGTTTAGTGATCAAGACACATGAGTCAGATTCAATCGCCAATTTTTCGGGCATTATCACAAGTTTTACTTCGCTCTCATCGAGCATTTTGACAATTTCATCAACTGCCTTTAGTGGAACGATGTAGGCTCCAGTCTCGGAAGTCTCCTCCCCAAATTCAACTTGATTTCTAGCGAGTCGTTTTCCGTCAGTTCCGACAAACGTTGCGAGATTTGCTGCCTTCTGCATCAACACACCATTGAGAACTTGTCTCGAATCATCCCGGGCCGCAGCAAAAGCTGTACGCATCAACATCTCTTTAAATACATCGGACTTGAGTTGGAGTTGATACCCTTCGGAAAGGTCGGGGAAAGTTGGAAATTCATTCTTATGCATCCCTTGGAGACGGAAGTTAGAGCTGCCAGACCGAAGGACAGCTACTTCGGGAGAAGTGGTTTCAATTTCTATGTCAGGCGTTGTCAACTCCCTTGCGAGTTGAAAAAGCCGCCTTGCAGGTAGGGTTACAGCTCCAGATTCGATGACTTTAGCCGTTCCAGAAACACGCATACTCACTGTAAGATCTGTTGCACTGATCGTAAGTAGGTCGTTATCTGCTTCGATCAAGACATTGGCCAAAATAGGGATAGTGGGTTTTGTCGGGACGACACTTTGGATCTTCCCAATCAGGCCTGCAAAATCAGACCGATGCATCTGTACTTTCATTCGAATACCTCGTGAGTGTTTTATCGAAGAACATAGCGAAAAGAGTAGCTTTCGTCAATAGGGCTTTAGCGGGATTGTTTCATTACTCTTTCGATATCGCGCTTGGCTTCTCGCTCTTTGATTGCAGCGCGTTTGTCGTAGGCTTTTTTACCTCGAGCTGTGGCTATCTTTACTTTGATAAAGCTCCCTTTAACGTAGACTGCCAAGGGGATAATCGTTGTCCCTTTCTCCTGAGTGGCTTTAATCAGCTTGTCAATCTCTCTTTTATGGAGAAGGAGCTTTCGATCCCGTTTTTCTTCATGGCCAAACATCGCAGCTTGCGAATAGGGGGAGATCGACATATTTTTAAGGATAACTTCTGCTCCGGAAATGAAAACAAAGGCATCTTGGAGGCTTCCAAGATGCGCTCTTAAAGACTTTACCTCAGATCCCAATAGAGAAATGCCCGCCTCGTAGGTATCGAGAATTTGATAATCGTGAAAAGCTTTTCGATTCGAAACGAGGTCTTTTTGGCTCACTGGAAGTCCTTATTCATCTCCAAAAAGGGTATTCCCTAAGGGAGTTAAACAAAAGCACTCTCTTCCTTCATAGGTGCCTAAAGCGGTAATCCCTACCTCAAACAACCAACTTTGAATGACAGCTTTAAAGAAAGCTGTTTCCTCAGTGCTATATTGAGGAAGCTGGTATTTCCAAGTTCGGCCTTGGCGCCTAAGGGTGATGATGTGATTTTCGTTCAGTGGAATAAAGATTCCTTTTACAAACTCTTCTAGGTCGACCCAACCTACATTTGCAACACGAGCAATACTCTTCTCAGCTTCACGGGTATGCTTAGAATCTGAGAATTTTTCCGATACACCACGAATCGAATTCAAAGGGTGCCTAAATAAATAGATCGCACGGGCATCGGTAGCCATTTTTAACCAATCTTCGCTATCGCTTGTGCAAGTATACTTTTCCCCTTCGCGCGATAGGAGGTTAAGTTCACAGAGCTTTTCAACATAGTAAGAAAAATCTTCCTCGCTAAATTCAGGGCACTCTTTTCTGATCGAAGAAATGGCTGCAGCTGTAATAGGTGCTTTAGTTGCCTGCTCAACGACAGCACTCATCTCTTCAACAATCGCAAAGTTTGAGGTTTTTACCCTTTTAATTGCCTCTTCTTCGATGATTGGTGTCGGCTCGGTTTCTCGGACATGACATAAGTACTGTCTCCACTCGTGAAAAGGGGTGATTACCTGTTTAAATCGCCCTTTTTCTCTTACGTACTTGACGCAACAGACAAAATAAAATTCGAGCTCGATCATATGCTCTTCAAACTGCTCTTGGGTCAAATTGAATTTTTTTATGACAGCTTCTGCATCGATTTCATAGTTCGGGGATTGGTACAGGTCATTCATAATTCCTTTCTGGATAGAATCAGGTAGGTTCAATTCCATCAGATATCGTTGGAACGTTTGGGGAGTTTGAAGGTATTTTTCCACAATTGAATCAAAAATATTATTGGACGTTCTAGAAATTGAATACCAAGTAGGGAGAATATGAATGGGAACTTTTCTAAGAAGACCTTGCAAATACTCCATACCAGGCTTGAAGTCTTCTTCAAACTTTAGTAGCTGCATCTCATAGTATTTTCGCATCTCTTTATCGACGATTACGTGATCTGCAATGACTTGAAAAAGCTTTGTAGCTGAAAGTTTTTCTAAAATAGGAAGGAGCTTGTCTGGAGAGAGTTCTAAATTTTGCTCCAAAACAGAAAGGGGAATCCGAAGGGGACTAAATAAGATCTCTTCCAGAATTTCTACGTCAAAAGGGGTGAACTTTGACATCAAGATCCGATTCTCAACATCTTTTGAACAATCATATTCAGTTAATTCGATCTTATTTTTTCGGTAGGTTGCAATTTCAGCCATAGTTTAATCCTTAATAATTTTTTTTCATGCTTGGTTATTACTATAAAAGCCTAAGGTTTTTTTGACAACAGCCTATTTGGAAAGAAACTAGATTTAATCATTTGAATCCATTAAGATTGTTTGAATTATGAATAAGTACGATCATCAAAGAATTGAACAGAAGTGGCAAAAAATCTGGGAAGATCGCCAGATATTCAAGGCAATAGTTGACCATTCTAAGCCAAAGTACTACGTCTTAGACATGTTCCCATATCCTTCTGGGGCAGGACTCCATGTGGGCCATGTAACAGGGTATACGGCGACAGACGTCCTAGCCAGATATAAAAGACAAAAAGGCTTCAATGTCCTCCACCCCATGGGATGGGATAGTTTTGGTCTTCCTGCTGAGCAGTATGCAATCCGAACGGGGACCCACCCGGAAATCACCACTAAAAAGAATATTGCAACGTATCGAAGACAGCTCAAATCCCTTGGATTTAGCTACGACTGGAGTCGAGAAGTTGCTACGAGCGATCCGAGGTACTATAAATGGACTCAATGGATCTTCACAAAGCTCTATGAAAAAGGGCTTGCCTATGAAGCTGAACTCCTTGTCAACTACTGTCCAGCCCTTGGAACCGTTCTCGCAAATGAAGAAGTTGAAAATGGAGTCTCTAAGGAAGGGGGATATCCTATTGAACGACGTCCGCTCAGACAATGGGTCCTCAGAATCACTGAGTATGCCGAAAAACTCCTTAAAGACCTCGATCTACTCGACTGGCCCGATTACCTAAAAAGGCTTCAGACTAATTGGATAGGACGGAGTGAAGGGGCTAAAATTCATTTCGAGATCGAAAATCACGATGAGAAAGTTACAGTCTTTACAACGCGCCACGACACACTCTTCGGAACAACCTTTGTCGTTCTCTCTCCTGAACACCCTCTTGTGAATCAAATCACAACAACCGATCAAAAACTCCTCGTTGATGACTATCGAAAAAAATCTGCTTCCAAAAGTGATCTGGAACGGACAGATCTAGCCAAAGAAAAATCAGGAGTTTGGACAGGCGCTTACGCGTCCAATCCCGTCAATGGGAAAAAAGTCCCCATTTGGATTGCCGACTATGTCCTGATGACCTACGGGACCGGTGCTGTAATGGCTGTTCCGAGCAGTGATGAGAGGGACTTTGAATTTGCAAAAATTCACGACTTAGAGATCCTTCCGGTCGTAGACCCTGATTTTGAAGCTAACGAAGAACTCATTCCAGCCGGACAAACGGCTGAGACCTGTCGTATCGATGTCCTGTCAGGAAAGCAGGTTTGGATCGCATCGGGTCTTATTTGCAACAGCTCAAGCGATCAGTTAGATATCAACGACCTCCCTTTTGACCAAGCGAAAGAGAAAATGTCAGACTGGCTTGAAAAAACCGGAAACGGGGAGCGGACGATTACCTACAAGCTCCGCGACTGGCTCTTTTCTAGGCAGCGCTATTGGGGTGAGCCCTTCCCCATCCTCCATTTTGAAGACGGGTCAAAGAGAATCCTCGATGAAAACGAGCTTCCCCTCTGCCCACCCGAGCTCATCGACTTTAAACCGACCGAATCGGGAGATAGCCCCTTAGCCCGCGTTCCAGAGTGGGTCAACATCACTGATCCAAAAACAGGGAAGAAAGCTCAGCGAGAAACCAACACCATGCCCCAGTGGGCCGGGTCTTGCTGGTATTACCTTAGGTTCTGCGATCCCCACAATGACGATCTCGCTTGGGATCCAGAAGCGGAAAAATACTGGCTTCCCGTTGATATGTATGTTGGGGGAGTAGAACACGCCGTTCTCCATCTTCTCTATGCTAGGTTCTGGCACAAAGTTCTTTTCGACTGTGGTCTTGTCTCTACACCCGAACCTTTTCAAACGCTCCGCAATCAAGGACTTGTTACAGCCCGTTCCTATAAAATCCCGAAAGGTGGCTATGTTCCAGAAGAAGAAGTCGAAGAGAAAAATGGCGACTATTTCCAGATGGGAACAGGGCAGAAGCTCGAAAGTCAAATTGAAAAGATGTCAAAATCGAAACTCAATGGGGCAACTCCTGATGAAATGATCGAAGAATGCGGAGCTGATTCTCTCCGCTTATACGAAATGTTCATGGCTCCCTTTGAAAAAGAAAAACTTTGGAACAGCTCAGCAGTAAATGGATGCAAACGCTTCCTAAACCGCTACTACGAACTCATCTACTCTGAAAAAGTCAGCGACCAAGAGACCGAAGAGGCTCTCAAGCTCGGTCATCGGCTCGTCCATGGTGTTGAACAGGACATTGAAAACCTTCAATTCAACACTGCTATTGCGAAAATGATGGAATTCATGAACGCATTCACTCCTCTCGAAACCTATCCCAAAAGTGTCCTTAAAATGCTCACACAGGTTCTTTCTCCCTTTGCTCCTCACATTGCTGAAGAAGCATGGGAACATCTGGGGGGAAAAGAAAGCATTGCCTATATTCCTTTCCCAAAAGTCGACACAACCTATCTCATCGACACAACAACAACGTATGTTGTCCAGGTAAACGGCAAACTACGGGGCAGCTGGGATCTACCCAAAGACAAAAGTAAAGATGAGCTTCTTGATTTAGCAAAAGCAGAGCCCAAAATAGCCAGATACTTAGAAGGGGAGATCAAAAAGGTAATTTTTGTTCCCAATAAACTCCTCAACATCGTTGTAAAAGCCTAAATGTACAACCTCCTCCTCCTGATTGGAACGCTTATACTTCTCCCAAAATGGCTCCTTCAAAAAAAATACCAGGGGAGCCGCCTACAAAGACTAGGATTCAATCTTCCACCAAAATCCCTGAAAACCCCTGTTATTTGGATCCACATGGTCTCAATGGGGGAGACAAGGGCAATGATCCCCATCTACCAATCCTTACGTGAAAAACACCCGAATGCGGCTTTTTTTCTCTCCAACACTACGAAAACAGGGCAAGAGGAAGCAAAGCGGAGCCTCCCTAATGCTGATCACTACTTCTTCCTTCCACTCGACTTTTCTTGGGTAATGAATCGCCTTGGCAAAGCCATCAAACCCGATCTCTTCCTCCTTTCAGAAAGCGACTTTTGGCCAAACCTTCTCAAAGCCCTCAAATCGCAAGGGACAAAAATCGTCCTTCTCAACGGGAAAATCTCCAACCGCTCCCACTCCCGATTCAAAAAATTGCCCCTCTTTTCCAAATCAATCTTCAACGGAATTGATCACTTCTGTGTCCAAAACCAGATCTATGCAGACCGCTTTCTCTCCCTCGGTATACCGAAAGATAAAATCACAGTCACAGGCAATCTCAAACTCTCGATTCCAACTCCGATCCTCTCAGCCTCTGAAAAAGCTCACTGGAGAGCGCATTTTGGCCTGAAAGCTACCGATCGGGTGATCACCGTTGCCTCCACCCATCCAGGGGAGGAAGAGCTTATTCTTCCTCAAATCGCTAACTACAAAATTCTCCTTGTCCCCCGCCATCCCGAGCGCCACGCCAGCCTCCAAAAAAAATTCACCGATTCAAAGATCTTTCTTGTGACTGAGATGGGGATCCTTCCCATCTGTTATCAGCTCAGCGAGCTCGCCATTCTCGGAGGTAGCTTCATCCCAGGGATCGGGGGGCATAACGTTTATGAGCCCTTGCAGTCGGGTATACCGGTTATCTTCGGCCCTTTTATGGACAATCAGCAAGAACTTGCCGATATTGTTCTTTCAACCAAATCAGCACTCCAAGTTCCGATTGAGTATCTTCGGCGTGCGATTGAAAACCCACCAAAGTCTCCACTTCATCCTATTTCCATGGAAAGCCCATTGAATTGCGTGGAAAAAACAAAAGCCCTCGAGATCTAACTCGAAGGCTTGATTAGAAAAAGTCTCTTTGAAAACTACTTAATCTCTTGGTACTCACTCCGATTTGTTCCGATCTCACTAATAGCTGACCGAGAATTGATGTAGTCGCTTACAACTTTACTTACCTTGCTTGCAGCAGCTGCGCTAGCGGTTGAGACAGCTTCCATTGCAGCTTCTCTATGTTTAACTGCAGTCCCTCTCAATAAAGAGGTGTTTTCTCCTGGGTGAAATACAATACTCATTTGTGAACTCCTTGTTTCTGTATTATTATTACTTTCTGAGTAATCAGTCTTAATCATACCAATAATTTTAACAGATTACGGGGTAAAAATCAAGACATTTCTTTAATCGTAGATGTCTAACAATGAGTAATTTACGTTCAATTCCAGAACTTGGTTTTTAAGGGTGATAACCGTCACTCTACCCCAATTAGCTGAGGTTCATTCTTTCATTATGTTAAATTTTTAAAGCTCCCGCTTGTGTTAAACCGTGAGCTCTGTTAATCTTTCTTTTCTTGTTATCGCGGGGTGGAGCAGTGGTTAGCTCGTTGGGCTCATAACCCAAAGGTCAGAGGTTCGAATCCTCTCCCCGCTATTTCTTTTTCCGGCGGTATAGCTCAGTTGGTTAGAGCAGCGGAATCATAATCCGAAGGTCGTTGGTTCAAATCCGACTACCGCTAAAACCTCTTTGACGCACCATGTGGAAAATCCTCTTTTTTCTCATTCCAATAGCTTTATCTTCAGCAGAAACTGTCTACTGTATTCACGGCTTTCTTCGTAAGCCCTCTAGCATGAATCGGATGGAAAAGGTTTTCCTAAAAGAAGGGTATGAAGTAGAGAAGTGGGGATATCCCAGCCGGGCGCAAACAATTCAAGAGCATGCCGAGGCTTTAGTATTAGACCTGCAAAAAACAGCAGAGAATCACCCGGGAGAAGCAATCCATTTTGTAACCCATTCGCTTGGGGGGATCATTACTAGGTGTGCCCACAATCATCCCAATTTTCCAGACGAAGCGAAAAAGGGGAGGGTCGTGATGATTGCCCCTCCAAATAAAGGGAGTAAATTTGGAAGGTTTTTGGGCAAGCACGTTGGCCCTGTTCGTAAAATCGTCGGACAAAAAGCTGGCAAACAGATTCTCTTCAGTGACCACTTCAATTATGTCGGAGAATTTCCCGAAGGAAAAGAGGTCCTTGTCATTTCTGGAACCTGCGGATTTAATCCTACTGTGGGGGAACCAAACGATGGAAAAGTGGGAGTATCAGAATCGTGTTTAAACACTCCTCACAAACACATCACCCATTTCTCTGGCCATTCTTGGATCATGTCTTCAAAAGGGGTTATTAAAAGTGCGATGGTTTTCATACGGGATGTAGTTCTTTAAGGAAAGCTGCAATTGAATACCCCGACTCGCTGCAGAGTCGGGGTTTGTGAAAAAGGCAATGACTATTGCGCTTGTTGAACTTCTGGTGGACAAAGGGACTCTTTCAAACCTGTTCCCTCCCACTCATCAATGGTGAGACTTCCGATCTTGTCATAGACCCACTGTCCTTCATCTCCGCTCGATCGGTAGTAGGTTCTCCAGAGCTCAACGCGTGTCGGCTCTTCTTCTGGGACGTATGCTTTGTAGATATAGGTGTTATCTGACCCTTCAGAAAAAATTCCCGAATAGACCCCATGGGTGAATTGTCCAACTTTCTTAAGGTTTCCAAAAAACTCCCGATAAACTTCAATCGTGAAATTCCGGATATTGTTTCCATTTCCTATTCCTTTGGACTTACGGGTGACTGGGTGATCTTCATTTCCAAAAATTGCAAGATCTGCTTGAGGAGGCTGATGAACATCTCCACTCCATACTAAGTGAAGGTACCTTGCCTCTCCTCGGTTAAAAATATCACCCTCCCAGGGTTTGTTTGTTCTATTATAGACGCTCAATCTCGCCCGCTTTACTAAGAGCTCATCAGACTCGCTGTGAGAGCAGGTACTTGTACAACACTCATCTTCAGCTTGCATTGGCGCTTTTTCAGGTTGAGAGGGAGATGAATCAGCAACTTGTTCTTCATGAAAACAAGTTGAGGACATCTCGTCACAGCAAGACTCATTTTCTGCAAAAATCAACGCGGGGATAAAACTAAATAAAAAGAGAAATTTCTTCATAAGAACTCCTTGGGGTTAAGAGCCCGAAGACTATGTTTTTTTTCAATCTATTGTCAAGAAAGATTTACTTAGTCGCTGACAGGAGTTAGTGAGCAGGACTACGAGTGCTTTAGATCGTCGATGTCATGCTCCACTTTTCCCTCATTTTCTTTAGAGGGATTGGAGAGATAAGACTGGTAGTCTTTTGCTAGCTGATCTTTGACTTTGCTCAGTTGATCATTGGCAAGCCCCTTGCAGGCGTCCTGGATTGCCTGAAGGGCTTCACCTGTTGCTTTCTGGTATTCTTCTTTTTGCTGGGGGAATTTGGCTTTTTGCATTCCTTTGAAACTCTCTTCGAAGATTTTGGCCCCTTTCTGAACTTCACCCCTGTATTGGGCATCGTCGCCTGGTTTTTGTACTTCCATAAATCCTCCGAATGTTCTATTTTTACGTAACATAAATTGATAAATTGTGCAAGGAACCATGAAGAAGATCCTCCCCCTAATACTCCTTACAAGTCTAATGTACGCCCAGGATGTAAAATCTCCACAGCAAGTTGAGGCTGAACTCGATCAAGCGCAAAGCGACTTTGAAACCGCTCAGAAGATGTTTATTCCTTGGTACACCGGCCCTCTCATTACCGGATCGGCAAATAACTGCCCCAAAGGGAAAACAAATGTTCAGGTATATACCTATTTTGATTGGGCCTACGCTGAGTTTAACGACCATCGCAAATCAAACAACATAGACACGATCTTCACCTTTCAACCTCTTGGCCTTGTCCAAAGGGGACTCACCGATTGGTTAGACTTTACGTTGGTGGCCGATGGCTATTTCAAGTGGAGTGATGGGAAATATGGCCAGTCTTTCGGCGATATGTCGGCAACCTTTGGTTTTCAGATCATTAAACAAACACCCTATATCCCATCTGTTCGGGTCACTCTTGGAGAGACCTTCCCAACTGGAAAGTATCAAAGGCTCAACCCAAATAGAATCGGTCTTGATGCAGGCGGCGCGGGAATCTTTGCCACTACCGTAGGCTTGAATGTTAGCAAAGTGTTTTGGCAGATGCCACTCCATCCTATCGCTTGGAGGTTCACTGGGACCTATGAGTTTCCAAACAACAAAGCCTCTGTAAAGAGTTTTAATGCCTATGGAGGAGGTTTTGGGACGAAAGGGGACGTTAGGGTTGGCCAAACTCTCAATCTCGATACGGCGATCGAATATAGCTTCACACAGAAATGGGTCTTTGCCTGTGACATTGCCTATACTTACACAATGGACAGCTCGTTCAAAGGAATAGTTGGATCAGGTTCTGATGGCTCTGTAGCCAGTGTTGGAGCCCCTTCTAGTGACAATCTTTCTCTGGCTCCAGCTATTGAGTACAATCCTAATGACTACAGTGGATTTATTGGAGGGATCTGGTTTTCTGTAACTGGCCGAAATAGTAGCAACTTTGCTGCGGTCATTCTCTCCTACACCCATCTTTTCTAAAGGAAGTGATGTCTCAACTTGGATCGATAGGTCACTATGCTACCCATGTTCAACTCTTAGAATTTTCTGTCGATAATACTACTGTTACAGCCAAAGTCTCAAAAAACAGCCCCCCCTTACCAGTCGTGCTTCCCCTAAGACCTGAAGGGCATCCGAATGGGTTTCTATCTCTTGCAACACGGGTGCAACGACTTTTGAAGAATCGGCATCTCTTCCCCATCGTTGAAGAGGGTGTCGTCAGGTTTCAGTCCATTCGCCCAGATCAAAAAACGTGGAAAGAAGCCTTTACGTGTAATTTTCCCTCAAAAAGGACCCCATGGACTCTAAGGAGTGACAGGAGAATTTCCTATGTCTTTTTTAACACTCTAAAAACCTGGGATTGGAAAAAGGGGACAGAGGAAATCACAGCTCTCCCTTTCATGAGTACAACCGCACTCGCTGAATGCCCCTCGGGCCATTTAATTGCAGGAGACGATTCGGGAAAACTCTTTTATAAAAATAAGGTGTTAGATCTGGGACTAAAGGATCCGATAGAAACAATCACCCCTCTCTCACCTTCAAGGTGTCTTGTCAGTGTAAGAGGAAGGCATGGCAACTCCTTAAAAGCTGTCGATTTAGAAACCGAAAAAATTATTTCAGATATCTCAGGAAGTAAATTTTACGTCCGAGAAGACGGGTCGATCCTTACCCATAGTTACCCCTATCTACTAATCCATACCTATGATAGCACTACTGAGAAGTATATCGAGCGAGAGCTCACTGAGAGAAAGGTTCGGCGTGTTAATTTCCTCTCTTCAAGAAAAGCTCTGATTAATTGCAAACGTGAAGGAAGTGACTGCCATATACTTGATATTGATTCTGGAGAGCTAGAAGAGATCCCTAAAGAGGTTCCCTGGGAGGATTTTTGTGGGTATTTCATAAGAAGAGTCCTTTATTTGCAAGATGGGACACTTGTGTTCAGTCCAAAGAAAGGTGACCCGCATTTGGAGATGTACAAAGAAGGGAGTTTTTCTTCCACTGAATCTAAAGGAAGCTCGGGAGTGAATGATTTTATCGAACTCTCTGATGGATCTATTATGTTTGCAACGGATTCCCGCGGTGCTGGAATCCATGTAGTCGACCGGGAGAAGAAATTTCACTTTTCCGAATGTTCTCCAACTATGAGTTATCGTCACATAACACACCTTGAAGAAACCCCAGATGGCTCCGTCATTGTAGAGGCTGAAGACTCTGTTGTGATCTTTGAGCCCGACTTTAAGGAAGTAGAGGCATCAGGCGAGCGTGTAGGTGAGGTCCTTGAGCAGATTAAAAACCACCCAAACCAACTCCCGCTCTACCACCGATTGGGATCATTATTGGATGGTCAAAATGAGCGGGCTTGCCGCGCATACCTAGGAGGAGCTTTCCAAGCCATCAAGGCGGGAAATGACTACCAAGCTAGGCGTTTTTATGAAAAAGCAAATAAACTTGACCCTACCGAAGCTCGTTTATTTAAACCAGCTGGAGTGGAGGTAGGAAACAAGCGGAAGCGGGCTCTTCTCGTTGGTGAAGGAGATTTTTCCTTTACTCAAGCGCTAAAAAAGAAACATCCCCATCTAGATTTAACTGCGACAGAGCTATTACAACCGATTGCGGAAGAGGTCAAAAACCGAGCGAAAGAGCTCCTTAATTCGGGAGTAAATATTCTTTTTGGTGTGGATGGAGAGAAAATTCACAAAACCTTTAAAGGAAGACGCTTTGAGCGGATCCAATGGAACTGTCCCTTTGGATTATCTCTCTATGAGAGTGAGAGCTTTAAAAGGGTAATGCCTTCCTTTTTCCAATCTGCAAGTCAGTTACAGCTGCCAGGGGATCGGATTCACGTGACGCTTGACCAGCGAGGAGGGGATATGTCGATCATGAGACAGCAGCAGAACCCGATAGCTCTTTCCTCCGCCTCTTCAGGGTACCGACTTATAAGAAAACGACGGTTTGGTACAGATAGATATCCAGACTATACCCACGTAAAAACGGGGACTGAAGAAAAGTATGTTAGAGGAGTTGAAAAGGAATTTATTTTTGAGAAAGTTGGTCGTTTGGCCAAGATTGAAAATGCCATTGAACTGATGGACCCAGGTGTAAAGACCTATCAGGTCGTAAAACCGAATGAAGAAAATGCACGCCCAGAGGACTACTACTTTGAGTGCAGCACAGATGAAGATTCATCGGATTCAGAGGGGTGATAGCTCTTTTGAGCCAGCTTGAGCCACTTGTAGTAGGCTGTGTGGCCGTTGTACATGGAAATAATGAATCCTTCACGACCTGCCAAAAACCCTCGTTTTAAAAAATAGCTTTTGAAAAAGGCAAACCAACCATGGAAAAGGGCTTGGATAACCGATGCGGGCTCCCCCGATTTTTGCTCGGCAAATAGATCGGAATAGAGCTGCATTTTGTTTAAAAAATCCCCAACTCTTAGATAGGGAGTATGCTTTAAGGGACTGGATAGGGAAGTGATGAGACCTTCTTTTGACTCGACTTTTTCGTGGACCAAAACATCGCTAAACTTCCCGTTTTTTTTATGGAATAAACGAACTACATGATCTGGGTGCCATCCACCACAGTATTTGATCCACTTCCCATTGAAATAGTTGTGCCTTGGAATTTCGTAGACCTTCTTCGGATCGAGCTCAAGGGCATGGAGTTCATCGATAAGTTCAGGGGTTAAGACCTCATCGCTGTCAATTGAAAGGATCCAATCGTGGCTGGCTAGCTTCACAGCATAGTTGTGCATAGGCCCAAACCCTAGAAAGGGGGAGGTGTGGATGGTAACATTTGGATAATTTCTAGCAATATCGAGAGTGCTATCTATCGAGCCGGAATCGAGGAGGAGTACCTCTGAAAAGGTCTTGAGAGAGTCGAGCGTGTCCGCAAGGGTGTCCTGGCTATTCTTGGTAAGTACAGTAACACTAATCATGCCCGGGAATATACAACTTCAAGTAAAGAGATTAAAGCAAAAACAGGAGAGTGTCTTCAAAGTGCTAACTTTTTTTTGATTATTTTTTCATAAAGTTGCAAAAAAAAGGTCTTTTCTTCATTATTTGATATTCAAATTAAGGAACAGATTGATGACTGAAGAAACAAATATACCGGAAAAACTCAGAGCCTTGAGAAGATCTAGGGGGCTGACCGTCAACGAACTCGCTGATAAAATGGAAGAAAACTATCAAAAGGTGAGCCGTATTGAGAGGGGAGTGAGTGGGTTAACTCTGGATTATCTATTAAAAGTCACCAATGCGCTGGAAGCGCCCATTCAGAGCGTTTTACAACAAAGTAGTCCAACGTCTAGTCCAAGGGAAGGAAATCAATCAGATCCCTCTATCCTGAATACGATTATCCTCGAAGTTGAGAAAAATCAAAAATGGCTTTTTCCCGAAGGAGAGTCGAATAAAAAGGCTTCATTTATTTCTAAACTCTTCGAGATCTCGCAAAAACATCCAACAATGATCGAGGCCGAGTCCCTTACTTCTATCCTGGAGTTATGTAAAACTCTCCTTTAAGCTATATCCGACGTGCCGAGTCGTAGTGCTCTTGTGCCCGCTCGATCTGTCCAAATTCGGTGTACAAATCTCCTATTTTGTTATACAAACTGCGTAAACTTTTTGGGAAAGAGACATCTTTACTTGCGAGCGTCATTTTGAGTGAGTTTTCGTATTTCTCTAATGCCTTTCTCTTTCTTCCTAAATAAAAAAAAGCGTCGCCCTCCATGTCGTGTAAACTTGACGTGTAATGGTTGGGCTCTTTGCCATGGATTACATCCGAGATCTCCTTTCCCTCTTGGATGTGATACAATGCTTCACGGTATTTTTTCTGTCTAAACAGCACCGAGGCTAGACACTTAGTCTTTGAAGCAATTTCTATGTGATATTTACTCGAGTATAGTTTTTTTTGTATATGATCTGTTTTATCGAGCCAAAAGAGGGCCTTCTCGCATTCATTATTGCGGCAGTAGATTTTTGCTATCGCTAGTGATATGTACATTTTTTGAATATTAAATTCGCTCTTATAAAACTGTTCGTTAATTTTGGCTGCATTGAATAAGCATTCCAAAGCAAAGATAGGATTTTCAAACTCGATCAAAATGCCCTTCCATTTCAAAAACTCAGCATCCATGAGAGGAGAGACAGAAACTTGAAACTTTTTCACGTATTTTTCATATTCGCGAACATAATAATTAGATCTTGAAGGGTCCTCCATCCACAAATAGTTTCTAATGAGATCAATGAAACTTATCAATATGAGTTCGTGATCCTGGATTTCTTCTGCAAGTCGAATGGTAGTGCGAATTAAATCTACTGATGTTTCAAAGTCTTTAAGAAAGAATTCTGAGAAAGCCTGATTGGACATGATAATAGCTTTGATACGTTCATTACCATTTTGTAATTGACTACATTTCCCTAATGCTTGCTGAAAATACATTTTCCCTTTTATCCAGTTGCTTTGTAAAACTGTGTAATAGTTACCAAGCCCATTGAGCAACAAAATCATATCCTCAACATCAATGAGGTCGGTAGTATTTTCTAGAACCCACACTGCACTAACATCCCAATAACGAAATATTTCGTTTTTTATATAACCATTTTCGAAATCAAAAAAATGTTCATGCTCTTCTAATGGGGCGAGAAGCAGTTTTACCGCTTTAGAGAGATGCTGCTTTTTGATTTCTGGATCATCTACTTTCAGAAGCTTTTGCTTTAGCCGGTGAATAGAAAATGATTCGCTCCCCTTATTATATCGCAGATAGGCTCGATCAATAAGACTCGATAAAATTTTAGACTCTTCTAATTGCAAATCGGCGGAAGGGGTATTATTTTGAAGCAAATAACTTCGAAGCCATTCTTTAGGGATTTGATCTGGGTGGAGATAGGCACATATTTTTAACCAATCGAAGGCTTTCGGGTTTGCAGTCTCTAGGGATACAAGCGACTTTTCAAAGGTTGACGTAAACTGTAAAGGGTGTCGTGTGTCTGCTGTTGTAGCCTTTAGAACTGCAATATTATTGTGTTCTCTCGCTATTAAGTATTCACTTACAGACATGAAGGGGATATTTTTTAAATATTGGATCCCTTCACCTAGAGCAATTGGCAATCCTTCAAAATCCTCTGCAAATTTTTCCCATTCAGAATTAGCCTTCACATCGAGAACCCGCTCAATGAGAGCAAGAGATTCTCCCTGAGTGAATCTTGGAACTTCTATGCAGTAGTCGATTTGATTGATTCTTTTGTTTTGTGCAGTTAGCAAAATGACCCCTTTTCCTCTAGGGGGAAGCTCTAAATTGAATTCTACGTTATCAAAAATAAGAAGCCATCTACTTTTGCTGTTTTCTAGATAATTGTGGACTTTGCTCACAAGGGTCGATAGGTGAGTACCGGGGTTCAACGGAATTTCTAATTGTTCACTTAGGGATAAATAACTTTGATATAAAACTTCCTCTGTAGAACAATCTATTGTATAAAGGATTGAAAACTTTTTCAAATTTCGATTAGCAAAAGCGATTGCTGTTTCTGTTTTCCCGATCCCTCCCTCCCCCCATAATAAAGCAGCTTGGACTGTGTTCCCTGTATTATTCAAGAGATGTTTATCTAATTGTTTGAGGATTTCTTCTCTTCCGATAAAGTTTGGATACAAACCTTTGATCGCTACCAATTTTTTGCCTTGTTGATGAGCATCGGATATATAGATGAGAAAAAAAACGGCTAGGAAGAAACAGGTTAGAATAGAGAGAATTCGGATATCAAATGGAGCTCGACTCTTTTCTATAGGCATTAAGTCATTTGGAACAGCAGGCATTAATACACCTCAACTTTCTTTACGTTCGCCAAGGGTGGAGACAGAGAGTTATAGTGTTCATTCAATTGTTCTTGTGCTAATCTATTCCCAATAAGTTTTGCATGCATTCTAGAGTTCTCAAGAAAATTACCCCCTTTCTTTTCCCACCTATGACCTTTCAAATGTAAATACACATTTGCGAGGGTGTAAATGCGACAATTGCTATCTTTGAGTTTCAATCCTATATTTCTTTTGAGGTGCTTTAGGCTAGTAGAGAACTCTCCTTTTGCATAATAGGCACTTGCAAGCGTGTTGAGTGCATATCCTAAAGTAGACTGATCGAGGTGATGGAGATCAATCTGATTAAGGAGGTTCTCTATTTTGAGACTATTAATACCCTCCATCCTCCAGATCAGCTCGATGAGGTTTCTCTTTGTCTCTGTGATTGCATTTGGTCCACGGGCTAGTGAAAGGGCCTTTTCTAAGTAGTAGAGGCTTTTTTCATAATTCTGCCGATGCCAGTACAACTCTCCGAGATTGTTGTATCCTAGCCATCGGGTTTCATTGTCTTTTCTTGCAGTCCGGACGCCTTCTAATAATAGATCTATTCCTCTATCGAAAGGAGCATCCATGAACCCGATCAGGGTCCCTGTCATGCAGAGGACGATTCCTCGTTGACTTGGAGTTTTGGCCTTCTTCTTCAACACCTCAAACTCCCTTAAAGCTTGGGGCCATTGTCCTGTCTGAAATAAAGCGAGCGCCCTCTCTAGGAGGATTGAAAACACCTCCTGAGGATGGAAAATGCTTTGTGGTGGCTTGTGGCTGAGTTTTTGGATTTCTTCCCAATCTCCTTCTCTCCTCTGACAATGTGTTTGTATGAGGAGAGCACGTAAGATGTGCTTTTGTTTTATGGTTGGGATATTTGTGAGCTGTTTAGCTAGCTGAAAAAAAGCTGGATTCTTACATAGAATCGTTGCCAGGTAAAGGGATGCATCGGTGAGGACCGAACTTTTAATAAACAGTTTAGCAGCGAGACAAAGGTGCTCCCAGTCCTCTGAATTTTTAAGGTGAGAAAAAACCTCTTTCAAATGGGGTTCGGCACTTTTTTGGTAGCCTATCTCATGAAGAAGTTCAACAAGCGACTTACATGCATAAATTGCGTCCGGAAGCTCTTTGAGCTGCTCTAGCCAATATCTCAATGCCAAAACAGGTTCCCGATTATTGGGATGGATGATTTTACTCAGGAGCTTTTGCGGCTCCCAACGCCCATCAATATAGACAAGGAGCCCAAGTGCTTTGAGTTGTTCTAGAATACATTTTTTTAGGCCAAATATTTTTATAAAGAGGTCTTCATCCAGATACCCCCTGACAGAGAAGAGAGCTTGTATAGTGGTCGAGTATGTTTGGCTCTGAACCTCATCCAATACTGAAGGAAGCTTCTGAACTATTTGTTGGATTTTTTGAGGATTGCAACCTGAGGAAGCCAAAACAAACGCAGCTTCCTCTTCGGTGAGGTGATCATCGAGCGATTTGATATACGCAAGAGCTTCTGTTTTCGATAAAGCGGGCAATTTCCAATGGGGGATTGTTATCAGATCCCTCCTCAATTTATCTTTGAGGGAAAGATTGAGAAAAAAAACACTCCTGATCTGGAGCTGTTGGAGAGTATCAATAATCGTCTCCACATCTGCCAAGTCGTTGCCCTGTCTATCCAAGATCAATAAAACCCAGGGAAACCGCTCTTTAAGTTCAATAAGAGCCTCTTTCAGATCAGGGGAGGCTAAACTAAACCGGGCTTGCAACCCCATTAGTAGACCCCGCTGTGTGGAGCTCCAGCTAAAATAGGCGGTACCAATCCCATTAAATTCTAGTTGCTTGGCAAAATGACTCTTCCCAACTCCTTCATAGCCATAAACCAGTAGGAGATTACCCTCTGAGAGGGAGAAGACATTTTGATACTCTCTGAGGAGGTCTTTTCGAGAGAGGATTGTCTGTTTATGCAGGTTGCGATCCTTTTCGGGAATACATTCAATCCGCTCGGTCTGAATATTATACATCTCAGGAAGAGGGAGCTCAAGTGAGGCCATTTCTAGACGAATTTTTTCGACAAATTCGCTAATCGTAGGCCTTTTTACTTCAGCCAGAACCTTTAGAAGGCTTCGAGTATAGTACCCTTCATTACTCACCCTCGACTCATAGGAAAGGTCAATTCCTGAGGAGAGCATACAAAAAAAACTTTTGTTTTTCCGCTCTGATTTTATTGCTTCTTCCTCAATGAGAGGATGTTTCAACGAGTTTATCCTAAGAGAACAGGCATCGATGAAGAGATACGTCTCAATGCTTTGCATTTTTCCAATTAAGGCTACTAGCTCATCGAGGCAGAGGGCACCCTTAAATTTATTGCCATCTACTTGAGAGTCTTGAAAGAGTAAGTAAGAAGAAGGGGAAGGGGCTGATAGCCTAGATGCGTGACCCGCAAAATAGAAAACCAATTTAAAAGGGGCCTTAAGTCTCGTTAGCTGGTCGAAGCAATCAAGTACATTTTCATAAGTAGCCTCCTGATCTAAAAAAAGATGGAGGGTCTCTCGATCACACCCCCAATTGAGGAGGGCTCGCGTCAAACTAAGCGCATCACAAACAGCAGCAGGCAAGTCGGAAAGAGCTGGTGAACGATACTTGGAAACCCCAAGAATCACCAAATAAGTAGGTATCCCCATAGTCAGCCATAGAGGATACCTTCCTTAGAGTTTTTCTACACCTTCATTTCTTGGGGAAGCTTGTTGAACTCTTGTTTGATCTCTTCAAGCATTTTCGTTAGTCTCTCGTTGATCAGCCTTTAGCCAATCGGGAACCGGATTACCATATCTTTGGCAAAGGAGAATTCCTCAGGCTACGCATCAAGTCGCTCTTATCTTCGATAGATTCTTCGATAGTCTTTTTTTAAATTAGGTCGCTCGCTTAAATTACGAGGACTCATTGGGTCTTTTGTTAGCAGACAAACGCATTCATCAAAGTAAACAACAATACACTTAGCTTTTTGCATTCAGAAAATGAACGTTTTTCAGCCTGAGATTTTCAAGATGTGATCAAGTTATGATCGAGGAATCATTGCAAGAAGCTGCCGATCTCCCGTTGCCTCGATGAAATGCACCGGTCTTTCACCAAGGTTATTTCTTTTGTTAAAGTCTGCACGAAAATGGGCAAGAATTTGAACGCATTTCCTTGTCAGTTCGGGATCTTTTCGATAATTCATAATTGCGTAGTGTAGCGGAGTGTTCCCCCTCATATCCGTCTGGTCTACAAAATCTTGAAGACTCACGTTTTCATGAAAATCCCTTCTGCGGCGCATAAAAAGATCAAGGAGCGCGGTCAGGAGCCTTGGGTTGTTGGCTTTAGCAGTTTTGATGAGGGGATTATGAAGAAAGAAGTCGGCTCCGGCATTTGTTAAAAGAGCGACGGCTTCTTCTTGGTCTCCATGAATTGCTGAAAGAAGGGGAGTTAGGGGTCTGCCAGGAACGTGTTCGATATAGGAGTTGACATCTGCATTAGCCTGTATCAATCCCTCAATCATTCGAGGATTTCCATTATAAGCGGCGACATGAAGAGGGGGGAGGGGGAAAAACCCCAGATCGTTTGGACAGGGAAGATTTACATCGACATCTCTGATTGGGATAGATTGGAAGCTTCTTGTGTCATTGGTTCGAATTGCATTGGAAAAGCGTGTCTGCAGAGAAACTTGTTCCGTCTGACGCTCCGATAATCGATAAGAATAGGCAAAAAAAAGGGCTGTCAGGGTTATTACTGCGCCCCCTACAATCAGGTCTGATGAAGAAGGAAATAGATTATTGATTGGAGATAAAAACTGTAATTGAGTACTTTTTATCATATTAGTAATAATAGGTTTAGTTTCAAAGCAATTTTATAATAATTTAGATTAAAAAACAAGCTTTATCCTTTTCTTTATATGTATGTTAAGCTAAATTGTTGGTTATGAAGATTTACGATTCTGTTCACGGATTTATCCATTTCAATCAGCTCGAAGCTGCCCTCATTGACACAGAAGTCTTTCAAAGGCTCCGCTATATCCACCAGCTAGGGATTTCCTATATGATTTACCCTGGGGGGACCCACACTCGCTTTGAGCACTCTTTAGGGACTATGCATCTTGCGACAAAGATCTTCGACCAGGTAGCTAAAGGGGAGAATAAAGCCTATTTTAGGCAAATCATCCGGCTAGCGGCTCTTTGTCATGATTTAGGCCACCTCCCTTTTTCGCATGTCGCTGAGGGAAGGCTACTTGGAAAGGATGGGCACGAAGAGTGGACTCTCAAAATTATTGAATCTCCCTATCTTGAGCCCGTTTGGGAGAAGGTTCGCAGAGAGTATCCTGAATTCCCCATCGAGGAGCATATCGCCAAATTTGCCCTGGGTGAGGAGAAACTCCAAAGCTTGCGACCAAAGACCACTTTTACTCCATGGGAACGGGTCTATTCCCAGATCATTACAGGGGACTTTTTTGGGTCTGATCGGATCGATTATCTTTTAAGGGATGCCAATGCGACCGGCTTGAGCTACGGCCTTTTTGACTATGTTCAGCTCATTGAGATGCTCACCGTTTTGCCAGATGAGAATCACGGTCTCATTTTGGGTGTGGAGGAGAATGGAATCGAGTCGTGCGAGGCGCTTCTTTTAGCTAGACATTTCATGCAGAGAAGGGTCTATCAGCACCCAACTGCTAGGGCATATTCTTTCCACCTATCCCGCTTTATGGAAACCCTTTACGGAGACCCTCAGTATACGAGCAGCGTTGAAGACTATCTACTAATGACCGAGCACGAAGTTCTCTGTGCAATCAATGCTTCCAGGAGGATCCCATCCGATGCTGGACACTCTGATGCACTGGCCATTATGGATCGAAGGAGGCGTTTTCAGGCAATTCACCTCCCTATTCAAATAGGGATAGAAGAACTGGTGAGCTATCAAGAAAAATCTAAAATTGCGCCCCAAGACATTCACTGGGAACTTGCCGATAACTATGGCTTAAAATATGGCCTCTCCCTTCCAATTTTACGAAAAAACAAAGAGGTGACCCCCGCCTCAGAGTTTTCACAGATTGCGATCCCCGCCACGAAAAAAAATTGGCTTTATCTCGCGCCGGAATATGAGTTTCAGTTATAATTAATTCAATGATCTCCTTTTTTAAAGAAAAAGTTCGTACGCTCCATGAGGAGCTCTCCAGCTATACATCAAGGGAAAAAGCCTTCATTTTTTTTGCGATGATGTGCGGTTTTTTTATCTGTTGTGAGTATTCTGCTATACGCCCGGTTAGCAGTTCGCTATTTATCTATTCTTATGGTACTCGCTATCTCCCTTATGCCTGGCTCGCCCTTGTACCCTTTAATTTTCTCGCCGTTTCGGTTTATAACAAGTTGCTTCCCCGTTGGGGATCAAAAAAGATCTTCATGGTTTTAGTTGGCTTGGTGATGTGTTCCAATACCCTTGCAGCGATTTACTGTAAAAAATTTGCAGCTGTTCCTTTCCTCTTTTACATGTGGAAAGAGATCTATGTTCTTCTCATGTTTCAGCTTGTTTGGTCGGTGATCCATGCAAATGTCAAGTTTTCTAAGGCGAAGTATCTCTATGGGATCTTTTTCGGCGTCGGTGGACTGGGATCTATGCTTGGAGTGAGTTTTCCCAGCTTTTTAGCTGTCTCTCATGGGTCTGAAAATCTCATTTTTCTGTCTATGCCAATCTACTGCATTCTCCTTCTGTTTTATCTCAAAATGAATAAATTTTGTTCTGGAGAGGTCCCTCACCATGAAAAACATGAACATGGGGGAGTGCTTCATGGGATGAAGCTGATTCGGGGCTCTAGATTTTTAATTTTTGCTCTGCTAATTGTCATGTTTATGCAGATGATCACAGCCACCGTAGATTTCCAGTTCAATGATTTTCTCGAGCGAACATTTTTAGACAAAGATGTACGGACAGAGTATGCAGCTCGTGTCCTCGGCATCGTCCATACACTCACAGTAGCTCTTCAATTTTTGGGGACCTATCTACTCGTAAAATGGGTAGGGTTTAAGCGAGTCCACTACCTGATGCCAGCGATCCTTGGGACCTCGATCTGTCTTTTTGCGATTTTTCCAGTCTTTAGCATGGCAGCTGCAATGTTTGTCGCATGCAAGGGGATCGACTTTTCGATCTTTGGTGCAATCAAGGAGATGCTTTATGTTCCTCTTAAATCTGATGAAAAATTTAGAGCCAAGGCGGTCATTGATATATTTGTCTACCGCTCTTCAAAAGCCCTCGCTTCAATTCTCATTATAGGAATAACCACCTACTTCTCTGCCCAAGCACTCACTTGGATTAACATAACCCTCGCAATTCTTTGGGCAGCAAGTGTGAGCTACGGCCTTAGAGAGTATGAAAAAGTGGTTGAACCTGCATGAAAAAGACCCCAATCAAAATTCCAGGTCACGCCCTTCTTGAAGACCCTCTTTACAACAAGGGGACCGCTTTCACTGAAGAGGAGAGGATTGAGCTTGGCATCGAGGGGCTTCTCCCTTTCCATGTTTCGACCATTGAGGAGCAGGTCAAACGGCGCTATGCAAATTTTAGTCAGCAGCCCGATGAGATTGCCAAATACACCTTTCTCAACGCGATGCAAAACCGCAATGAAGTCCTCTTCTATCGGTTTTTACTACATCACATCTATGAAATGCTCCCTTACATCTATACACCTACTGTTGGAGACGTATCGACCCACTACAGCCTTTTATATCGTGAACAGAGAGGCCTTTACCTCTCTTATCCACATCGGGACAAGATCAGGCAATTAATCGCTAATTTTCCCCGAAGTGATATTGATGTGATTGTCGTTACCGATGGAGAACGAATTTTAGGCCTGGGTGACCTTGGCGTTGGGGGGATGGCAATCCCTATTGGGAAATTAGCCCTCTACACTCTTTTTGGAGGGATCCATCCAGCTCGAACCCTTCCCATTTTGCTTGATGTGGGGACGAATAACGAAGAAATGCTGGCGGATCCTTTGTATATAGGCTGGCGCAATAATCGGATTACCGGAAACGAATACGACAGCTTTCTAGCAGAGTTTATTGAGGCGATAAAAGAGCGCTATCCCAATGTACTCTTACAGTGGGAAGATTTTGCAAAAGACCATGCTCAACCCCTTTTAAGCCGATATAGAGAAACCCTTTGCTCATTTAATGATGATATCCAGGGAACTGCAGCCGTAGTTCTGTCGGCAGTTTATAACGGAGTCAAAGTCTCAAAAACAAAACTCAAAGATCAGCGATTCCTCCTCCTGGGAGCTGGATCAGCCGGAATCGGAATTTGTAATAAAATTGTCAGCGCTCTAGTAGATGAGGGGGAACTATCTGCTCAAGAAGCTAGAGCTCTATTCTATGTTGTCGACAAAAAAGGGCTCATCCATACGGGAATGGATCATGTTACAGAGGGGCAAAAAACCTTCGCCCAAGACTTAGAAAAGCTCAATTATTGGAAAGTAGAGGATAAAGAGGGGATCACTCTTCTAGAAGTTGTAAAAAACGCCAAGCCTACCGTCCTCATCGGCGTATCCACTCAAGGGGGAGCTTTCACAGAAGAAGTGGTCAAAGAGATGCACAAGCATGTAAAGCGCCCGATGATTTTCCCTCTCTCCAATCCAAATTCCTGCTCAGAGGCCCATCCTGCAAACCTTGTTAAGTGGACAAAAGGGGAGGCAATCATCGCGACGGGTAGCCCGTTTGATCCGGTCGCATACGACAACAATGTCTATAACATTGCCCAGTGCAATAACGTTTACATTTTTCCAGGGGTGGGCCTTGGTCTCATCGCCACACAAGCGAAAGAGGCGACCGATGCGGTCTTCATCAGTGCTGCAAGAGTTCTTAGCGAGCACTCTCCTATGCTCAGCGATCCTTATGCGCCCCTATTTCCCACTCTTGATAACTTACGGGAAGTAGCGAGGGAGATCGGGATAGCAGTTGCCAATACAGTGATCAAAGAGGGCAATAGCCGCCTAAAGTCCATTGATTCTGTAGAAAAACTGATCGATGAATCGATGTGGTATCCCGATTATCCGATCTACTGCCGAAACAAGTAGGCTAGTGCCTCATCGTAGTTTGGCTCCTCAGAAATCTCGTCGACAAGCTTTGCGTAGAGGACCCTGTTATTTTCGTCTAAAACAACCACTGCCCGCGCGCATATCCCCGCTAAAGGACCATCTTCAATGAGAACTCCGTAATCCTTTGCAAACTCCTGATTGCGCATCATCGAAAGGGTGACGATGTTATGCGCATTTTCCTGTCCACAGAACCGTTTTTGGGCAAAAGGGAGATCTCCAGAAATCACTAAACAAACGACCTCCGGATGATCTTTTATCGATTCATTGAATTTTTTTGCCATGATTGAGCAAGTCGAGGTATCTAAACTTGGCACAATGCTGAGAAGCTTTTTCTTTGCCTGAAAGTTTTGCAAAGAACAACTCTCAAGGTCTTTGCTAACTAGGACAAAGTCGGGAGCCTGAGCATCTACTTTAGGGAGCTCGCCGTTTGTATGAATCGGGTTGCCTTTCAACGTAATTTTGGCCATTTTTGTTCCTTTAGTTCTTTGATTTTATCTACTAAGTCTTGATATTCCGGCGGGATTTCAAGTTTAAAAAAACACTCACAAACTGAGGTGAATTCGTCGTTAAGTGTTTCGAGCTCCTCTTCCTTCTTTTCTCTGGGTGGACTCTTTGGGATAGGGCTGAGCCACTCTGTTAGTTCTTCAGCTGACTGATAAAGAGCTATTGCTTTCAGAAAGAGAAGGGCAATTTTCACCTCAAGCGTAGGGTCATTTTTTAAACCACTATCAACGTATTCGAGAATTTGCTCAAGAACTGCTGAATTTACACCTAGTTTATATAAACCGAACGCTTGAGAAAAATAGGATCTAGCCTTATTTTGCCTGCTACCTGCATTTTCATCGATTGTCTCCCTGTTTGCAGAGTCTGGACTGCAGATAATCTCTCTTGCTCCACTACCTCTTCGGATCTTCGACCCCTTAGCTTGGATACTGTCGAAAATTAGCCCGAGGCTCATATTTTCTATGGCCAGGCATTTGGAGATATCGGGATATTTAACAACTCTTACAAAGGAAGCAGACATGCGCAGAAAACTATAAATCTTTTTTAGGCATAAAATCAAGGCTCTGTTAAAAAAGGGTTTATGAAAAAAGACAAAAGCGCTGCACACCGCGTTCAGGAGCTGATTTCTCATGCAACCCCAAAGGCTCCCCATGAAAAGAAGCAGCGCGACTATAAGCATGAAGAGACTGCTCCAATCCCACGAGGAATTGAGAATATTTCCCCTTCAAAATCCTCCGTCAGTAACAGAAAAATGGGCGGTGTAAAGATCATACCCCAAAAGCCCTCTAAAAACGCCCTTGAGCAGCTCCACTGCAGTCAAAATCAAAACTATCCTCTTTTTTTTATTGAGAAAGCTGAAGCACTTCAGCTTAAAAACATCCAAAGCCTTCGCGTAAAGGAGAGGATCATTGCTGGGCGAAACATCAAAAACGTCTCGATAGAGATTCAGAAGTCGATCTACGCTCAAGTAACCCAAGACGTAAAAATCTACCAAGATGAAACTCTAGAGTTTCGCAACCTGATCGAAAATCGAGAGGAGCGGCATTTTCGGATGGATCGAATCATCAAGTACCTATCAGATCCTTGATGCGTAACCTGTGTATCCTGTCTTGGTCGATGAAGTGAAGATGAATTGAAAATCCTTATCTACCTTCTTTGTCAGGACCATTTTCCAGAAAGAAGATGTTGAAAAGTCGGGGCGACACCCCTTAATTTCGTCAATTCTCATACCATGGTTTTCGCAAATAGCTTGCAGCTCTTGGGGTTTGATAAAGAGGGGATAGACATGCATATTTTTTGGGGTATTTGAAAAACACCATTCAACCCCTTTAATGATCATAAAATAGCTCAAAAAGTTTCGGTTAAAGGTGTGGAAGAAGAAGAGTCCCCCTTTTTTAAGGACTCTAGAGGCCTCTTTGACAACTTGGGCAGGATTTTCTACATGTTCAAGTAGATCCATTGCGCAAACAGCGTCAAAAGTCCCCTGCTCGAAAGGAAGCTCATAAGCACTCGACCTTAAATATTCCACACTCTTTGTCGCATCACTCATCTTGGCAACCTCAAGACTCTGGACAGAAAGGTCTACTCCACTGACTTGGTGCCCTTTTTGCGCTAATGTATTCGTAAGATAACCACCACCACAGCCCACATCTAGGACCCGGCAGGGCTTTAAAAACTTTTCCTCCAATACTTTCTCTATCCAGGGATTTCTCAAGGCATTTTCTGCCCGCAGTAGTGCTATGGGGTGATCGGTAGAATCGGTCCACATCCCGTTGAGATCGTCATAAAAAGCATTGTTTATTGTGTTTCTGTTTTTTGTTCTTTCCATAGGAAATTCCAGTAAATAACTTGATAGAGAAAAAAAACTGTTATGAACACAGCTTGCATCATCAACATCCTATGCAATGCGCCAGGATGGCTAAGCCATGCTTGCATCCAGGTTGGCGCTGTGTTTCCAGTAAGGACCCACCAAATGAGCCCAGTTGCAGTCAATACCACAGGGTGGTTGACGAAAAGAAGAGCATGAAGCCACTGCTCAGTTGCAGGGCAGTGGTGTTTATGGACCCATTCGTCTTTGGTGATCATCAAACAGGAAAAAATGGAAAGACCAATATACCACTTCATAGCGAAAGGAGAATAGGGAACGGTAAGGACAAAAATGATGCATGCCAGAACTGTCAGTGTATCAATTGGATGCCCAATTCTCTCCCATAGGGGAAGCCCTCTCTTGATGTGAAAATAGTACTCGTCGAACCCTATACATAGAGCCTGAACGATAAAGGGAACTAAAACCAACAAATACATATCTACCTCTTTTCAAATACTCCGCCACAGATGCTAAGCCCCGGACCAAAAGCTAAGCTCACAATCAGTTCACCTGCTTTAACACCCCTATCTCCGAGCATCTTCTCCCAAATATGAGGAAGCGTTGCTGAGGACATGTTACCACAAGTGTGTAATATTTCTTTACTATGGCGTATTTGTTCAGGGGAAAGTTCTAGCTGCTCTGCAATCTGTTCGATGATTTTTGGCCCTCCGGGATGAATAGCAAAACGGGCATTTTTAAAATCAGAGATCTTGGCTTTCTTACTAAGGTTTTTCAAATACCCCTCTAAATTCCGACGGATTAAAACCGGAATTTCCTTTGATATCGTCATCTGGAAGCCCCAGTTGTTCGGGGTCCAGGTCATCTTAGAGGTTGATGAGGGAATTACTTCTTCCAAAATAGCCAAAATTTTCAGGTGAGGGGAGCTTGATCCTTCTCCTAGGCGGTACTTAATGAATCCATCGGCAAATAAACTCTGAACAACCAACTGCTCGGTCGTATGAAGCGTTGGATTGAAGTGAAGCGAACAAAACTCGGTATGAACAATATCGGTTGGCTGATTTTCGACGGCAAAGTGGCCCATCGCCATCCGGATAGATGGTATAGAGCCATAGCACCCCATATGATAAGCATTGGTAAGAGTAGTAGATTGTCCTTTTCCCCTCAGAGAAACCAGCTTCTGTGAAGGACTAGGGGCTACATACCCGGTACAAGACACATGTACTAGATGGGGTGGAAGTTCATCTCCTTCTGGATACATCCTCTCGAAAATATCGAAAGAAGCCTCATCGTAGAACTCCATCCGCTTGTCGAGCTGATACCCCTCCGGGCCCGAATTGATATTGTAGATTTTCATCTCGGACCAATCATCATGGTTACAGTCATCAATCTGAAAACCTCGGGTCTGGATCTTATTCTCACCCAGGCCAAGCTTCAAAAGTCTTTCTCTGAGCTCTCTAGTGAACTCAACATGATCAACATCACCGGTGTGCCAGCCACTCAGCTTGCTTCTTGTGCTCGCATGGGCATGAACGATCCAATCGAGAAGCGTTTCCTGCTTTGCCTCAAAGTTGGGTCTAATGACCCTAAAATCTTGTAAAAACATCAAAGTCCTAGTTAAAAATCATCAAAATGCCAACGAGAATTAAAACTGCGGCAAACATTTTGCGAAGCTTCTTCCCGTTCATTTGATGGGCAAGCTTTACTCCAAGCGGAGCAAAGAAAATAGAGGCTAATCCCACAAGTGCAAAAGCGGGGAGATAGATGTACCCAATACTATAGGGGACATCTTCTACTTTCAGCCCGAAGTAGATGTAAGCTACGGCCGAAAAGAGAGTGATCACCAGGCCTACAGCTGCAGAGGTCCCAATTGCTTTCTTTTCAGGGTTTCCATGATACAAAAGGAAGGGGACTGTGAAGACCCCACCACCAAGCCCTAACATACTAGAAACACCTCCAATACCAAGGCCAACCCAAGAATACATCGTCCGATTGTCTTGGCTCCCTTTGGCTTTCGATGGCTTTTTCTGAAAAAGGACATAAGCCCCGAGAAGGGATACAAAAAGACCGAAAATGACCTGGAGGAGGATTCCCGAAATGAAGTGGGCAGCTAAAGCCCCGAGCATACACCCGAGAAAAAGACCGGGGAGCATCGTAAATACCGTATGCCACATAACGCCACTTCGCCTGCTGTGGGCCCAGGTAGAGGTAGTCCCATTCAAAACCATTGCTGCAAGGGAGGTACCAATCGCCGTATGGACTAAGTAATCTTGAGGAAACTCGAGGAGATGGAAAAGAAGAATCAAGCAGGGGACTGTAACGATCCCACCGCTAAGACCCAGCAAACCACCAATGGTTCCCGCCAAGGCTCCAACGAGAAAGAAAGCGACAAGCACAAAAACATCCATATTCCTCACCTTTTGGGCCCATACTATTTCGTCTCTGAAATAATTGGTAGTCTAAGTTCTTCGCAAAGGATTGAGAATAAAACCAACTCAGTGCTTTTTGAGTGGGCTAAGAAAGCTATGATTGATGAAAAGTTTCTCTCCCCCTTTTTATTTCTATTAAAAAACCTAAGTCAGACAATACTTTAAGTTTTTTAGAGGCTGTTTCTCTCCCCATGTCTCCACTTTCTACTAAATTTTGTATTCGGACATAAGGCTGTATGAAAAGTAGCTCCACAAGTTCTTTATTATAGATAGACGGGGCATGTGATTTGATAAATACAGTAGCCTGTTCCAATAATTCTTGTATGGCCAATATTTTAGACATTGTCCATTTTGATGTTTCAAATATGGCGTCTAAAAAAAATAGGATCCATTCAGCCCAAGCGGCTTTTGAAGTCACCTCTAATAGTCTTCTGTAATACTCCACCTTATTTTTGATAATGTAGCCACTTAAATAAAGAATGGGGGTGTCTAAAAGCCCATTTTCTATTAGGTATAGTAAGTTAATAATACGTCCCGTTCTACCATTTCCATCAGAAAAAGGGTGAATTGCTTCAAATTGATAATGCTGAACTGCAAGTTTAATGAGTGGATCTACACCATCATCTTCTTGATGAAGGTAATTTTCCCAGTTATGCAAAAGTTGTTTGAGCCTTTCTTCACCTTCCGGAGGTGTATAAATTTTTTCTCCTGTCAGATCATTCACTAAAGCTGTCCCAGGAATATTCCTGATTTTAGTATCTACCTGCCTTACTGTTGAACAAATTTCACAAATAACAGTAGTACTCAATGGACGTTTTTCCAATGATTTATATCCCTGATAAAGCGCTTGCCTATATTGTAGGGTTTCTTTGGTTGCTGGTGTCATAGATTGAGGCGAGTTCTGCGCGTGTTCAAAAGGCTCATCCGTAGTAGTCACAATATTCTCAATTGCTGAACTGGCTTAAGATTCCAGCAGGGGAATACTATTTATCAGTACTGTCTGATTTGGGATTAGCCTTTCTGCAATTTTGAGCTTGGCCAGCTCTTTATTTGCCTTAATACAGGCTTTTAGTATCGTTGGAGATTCCAAATCAATATTTGGAGGAAGAAAAAGCAGCTCATTATAAGGGACTTCAGGATCAAATTTTGTCATATGTTGGATTTTCCTCTAAAAACCGACGTATTATCAGAATGTGTTGGATCAGTCAACATATCGAGGAGAATATGTTGAATATTTACAGAAAATCCAACATATCACCCAGTTAAAATCTCCTGAAATAATTGATAGTCTAAGTTCTTCGCGAAGAATTGAGAAAAAAACAGATCAGTGCTTTTTCCAATGGCTAAGAAAGCTATCATTTCCAAACACGATACTTACAATACATCTTAAAAAAGAGGGGCGATCTCTCTTATTGATTGACGCTGGAGGTCATCCCTAATGTCACCTCAAGGATATTTAGGGTGTCGTCAAACTTATACTCTTTTGGGCGACAACAAATCCATCAACATCCTCTGCAACAATTAGATATGTATAGAGCGTTTGCGGCATCCGGTTATGGTCTTCAAAATGTAGCTCATCATCTCGTTGAATTATACCGATCAGTTCAGTTTGTGCAGCATCCCTGTAGATTTTATAAAGGGCTATATTACTAGGATTTGAAGTAGCCCAAGTGATGATGTTCGCAAGTTCTTTTTGAGTTAAAAATTTGTTTTCGATCGATCGAGCAGAAACAAATAAATTTGAAGAATTTGGAGGTGGAGGAGGAGGTGGAGGAGGTTCAGGTAATTCGATCACACTTACATTGTTACTGCCTGCATTTGAAACATAGAGAAAGCCGTCGAGAGCTGCAGGAGTTACAGGCCCAGATCCAACAGTAATTGTAGCTACGAGAGAATTTGTACTTGCATCAATCACATTTACTAAAGTATCACTACTAGTTGGAACATAGACAAAGGAATCCAGGGCAAAAGCAGCAGCAGGCTCAGCGCCTACGGCAATCGTTGCTATGACTGTTTTTGTGCTGCTGTTAATTACACTTACGTTATCACTCCCTCCATTTACAAAATAAAGAAGGCCACTAAGGGCTGCAGGTGTAGTAGGACTGTCACCTACACTAATTGTTGCTACAACTGTTTTCGTACTGTCATCGATCACGCTTACATTATTGCTGTTACACGGGACATAGACAAAGCCGTCGAGGGCTCCAGGAGTTTGGGGAGAATCGCCAACGGGGATTAAGGCTACAACTGATTTCGTGTTGCTATCAATTACTCTTACGTTATCACTAACAATACAAGGCACATAGACAAAATCACCGAGGACGGCAGGAGTACGGGGAGCTGTTGATACCCCAATAGTTGCTACAACCGTTTTTGTGCTGTTATCAACTACACTTACGCTGGCGCTATTGAGGTTTGGAATATAGACAAAGCCGTCTAGAACTACTGAGGGTTGAGGGTTGGAGCCAACACCTATAGTTGCAATAACTGTTTTTGTGCTGTCATCAATTACACTTACGTTGTTGCTAGAATTATTCGAAACATAGACAAAATCATCAACAGCTGAAGCCCCACGGGGGCTGTTGCCTACAGCAATGGTTGCTACAACCGCATATGTACTGCTATCAATGACACTTACGTTGTTGCTTGAAGTATTCGCAACATAGACAACGCTGTTTAAAGGGAAAGGGACGCTAGGGGTGGCACCTACATCAACTGTTACAATCACTACAAAAGGTTCAGCCACCGCTTTTGAAAACAGGAGACAAAATAAAAATACTTTTAAAAACACCGTTATTTTTTTCATAATTATCTACCCCCCAGACACCCCAAGTTTCTTTACAACCTGTATTGGATCATTGAAGAAATAATTGAAAGTGTAAATATAAAAATCAACAGAGTCCAACGACTCGCCTTCAACCAGCCTCTCAAAACTCACTAGAAGTAAATATTCTGAATTTCAAGTTTAAAATCAATATTTAGAGGGAAGAAAAAGTAGCACATCATAAGGGACCTCGCGATTGAATTTTTCCATATGTTGGATCAGTAACGATGTATAGGGGGATATGTTGAATACAATCGATGAGCATCCAACCTCAAAAGAAGCCAAGGTCATCCATCACGGATACGAAATTGCAAAGAAACAGGGCCTACGTGATGTGACAGTTTGTATCGATGAGTGGAGAAATCCTCCTATTCGCTGAACACCTTGTGTGTTTCATTCCATGCAACAACTTCTTCTAGATAGGTTTCAAATGCTGCAACATCTTCAAAAAGTGATTTTTCGTACCTTTCTTTATCTGGGAACATCACAGAACTTTGCCCCCCGAGTTGCAAAATTAGATTCATCCACATCCGAGCCATTTTATCACTTACAGGAAGAAAGACCAAGCAGTTGGAGAATTTCTTGTGTATCTCAGCTGCTCCTTGTATTGGGGGAATTCTTTTTAAAAAGACTTTCATCCCAACGAGCGCCACTTGCTTGGATAGATCTTCGATTGTTTTACACCTTTTGACCTTCGCTATCTTCGTCCCATGGACAAGCGCGTTCTGCGTAGTAACAATAGCAATTTCAATAAGCATTGAATTGGCCGTGAAGAACTTTTTCGGTTTTGAGAGAACCGAGACCTGTAAAATTTCGAGAGCTGTTTGGTAACCCCGTGTCCAAGTGGGATTTACCCCAACTTTGAGGCGAAGCTCTTTTATACGTACAGTATTAGAGTTTTGATCGGGGGAGTCGTGGTCACAGGTGTATTTCCCAAAAAACTTATCTGGGAGCTCAGATAGGGCCCGGTCAAGCTCATGAAACCCCAGCTGGCTCTGTGATAATACAAAGATATCTCCGGTAGGGGTAGCCATATACCCAGGGAAGAGCGTTCGATAGAGATTTGATGGAAAAGTTGGAAGCGTTGAAATCATGATTAATGAGATAAAGGCCTTAATTTTTTGCGATTGATACTAGGTCCAAGTGGTAAAATTTATCAAGAAAACTTCGAAATTAGGTTAAAGAAAAGAGCAATTCTACACTTGCTTTCAGGATAACCCTCCTAAAAAATCGACAGTTTTTCTGGTTATTTTTTAATCATCTTGATCAATATTTGATTGTTTGATAGCCTTTCCTTATCATATTTCAAACATAGGAGGAAGATGATGAGTACAAATATTATCACAACAAGCAGACTGGCACTTCGAAACCAAGCTCGCTTTTTCGGATCTTTTGCAAAAGCTCAATCGAGACACTGCGATTTATCAAAAAATGTAAGATTGTCTAACACGCTGCGGGCAGAAGACCTAAATGCTCTTTTTCAGGGAAAAATCACAGCGCTCAAGATCCCAAATTTTTGCCATCGTGAAGCAATGGACCACGCAATAACAAATCTGCAAACTCGTGAAATCACCGATTACGAAAACGCAATGGGAGTAGGGAAATTTAAAGATGTGGGCATGGCCTATTTTGAAGCTGAAAATGAAGATAAGAAAAAGGAGTATTATCAGCAGCGACTGCCGAGTCTTGCTATTTTGAGAGAGGCATTTGCCCCCTACCTCTCCCCGATAGATAGAGTTAGAGTTAGCCTTGATGAGGTGTGGGATTCTGGTGCCGGACTTTTAAACTTAGGAAAAGGTCCAATGTTTACGGGCCTTGTGAGAGCCATCCGAGATGAAATTCTCCCTCACGAAGACAAACTTGAGAGGGATGATCCATCTGCTCTTGAAAAAATAAACTATGTAGCCCAAGTTGCCTTCAATTGTTATATTGCTGTTCCTGATGAAGGAGGGGCACTAGAAATCTGGAATAGAAGTCTATCGGATGAGGAATATGATGACTTGCGAGGGGATAGCTACGGAATCGACCGATCCTTACTCCCTGAACCTGATGTGACAATCGTACCCGAAAAAGGAGATTTTATCGCATTTAATGGACGGAATCTACATGCAGTTTCCAGAAATAAAAATCCAAAGCAAACGAGGATTTCCGTTTCAGGATTCCTATTGTATCAGGGAGCTGGCCAACCTTTGAAGTTATGGAGCTAGAAGTAAATGAGTTGCCAATTAATGAGACAATTCAGTGGGGCACTAAGAAAATTTTCAAATGCCCTTCCTCAACAAAAACTAATTTTAACAAAAAGGAGAACGATTATGACTGCTTCAGTAAACTCTTTATCAACTGAACGAACCTACTATCAAGATAGCTACCTATTCAGCACAGAAGCTACGATTCAAGATATTGGAACCGATGAAAAAGGGGAGTATGTTGTATTTGACCGAACGATCTTTCACCCTCAAGGAGGAGGACAACCTGATGACACCGGGTATTTCGAGGTAAAAGGAGTAAAACATCCAGTAATTAAACTCGATGCTCCTCGAAATCCAAATGAAACACCCTATGTCGTAAAGCATTACTTTGAATCTCAACAAGGGGGAGATCCAATTGAAGTAGATGCTGTAGCAAGACAAGTCATCGATCAAGATAATAGAAAGATGTATGCACGTTATCATTCAGCAGGCCATCTTCTCTCTAACGCAGTCGAACAACTTTATCCTCAGCTTGAGGGTAAAAGAGGGAACCATTTTCCAGGACAAGCTTTTGTGGTCTTCAGTGGTGAAATTCCTCCAGATTCAGCCGAACTTAAAAAGAATGTAGAAATACTAGTGAATGAGCTAGTTCTTCAAAGTTTGAAAACAACAAACCGCTGGGATGAAAATCCAAGAACAGTCCAATTTGGAGATTTAACAACCTATCCCTGTGGTGGTACACATGTTCAAAGCACGGATGAAATCGGAGAAATTACTGTTAAAAAAATCAAAAAAGACAAAGGAGAGCTAAAAATTACATACTCCATTGAAAAAAGATAAGATACCGCAAAAAACCATAACAGTTGAAAAAAAGCTACACCTACACGTGTAGCTTTTTTTTTATTACCCGGCTCTGATCCTATCTGAGTGAATTCTCAAGGAGCTTCCTCAACAATCCTAATCTCGTTTTCCACCAATTCACTCATCAATATTTGCAAACTTAATGAAATTGTCTCTCAACTTTTTTAGAGACTATACTCGACCTAGGTTCGTCTAAGAATTCATTCCGCTCGAAACAAGTATTGATAGCGCTAAAAAACAGAGACATAGGCCTAAAAACTTAGAAATAAAAGGTTGCAGGGTAAAAAAAAGACTCCGAAACTTTTTATAGGTAAGAAAATGAGAAATAAAGGCAAACCAACCCAGCGTAACTAAACCAATCACAAGCCCCATGTATGCCTTTCCAGCCAAACTCGTTGCGGGATCTAATAACTGTGTAAAAAGACTCAATACAAACAAAGTAGCCTTAGGATTTAAAAGGTTACAGAGCAGCCCAGAGAAGTAAAGACTTCTATAGCGCTCTGCTATAGGTCCTTTCTGACCAGAATCTAGAGAAACGCGAGAAGAATCCCTCAATAAAGAAATCCCCAAATAAAAAAGGTAGGCGGCCCCCAAAAACTTGATTATTAGAAAGAGGGTAGGTGATTCACTAATCACAAGTGCAACCCCGAACATACAATAGCTAACATGGATGAGAAGGGCAGAAGCAATTCCAGCCGCGGTTACGAAACCACTCCGAAAGTTTCCACCCAAGCAGTTTTTAATCACAAGGGCTAGGTCGGGTCCTGGGCTCACAGCCGCCAAAAAGCTTAATAGTGCAATAGAAAATACAGGGGTATTCAATTTGCCTCCAAATATTGGTCAGGTTTTCACAAAAAGATATCAGATATTGAATATTGCTGAAATGAAAAATAGTTACTGTTTTTTATTAGGGAGGGGTGCCCCTTTACCAGAGGACACAGATTTATAACGTCTGATAATTGATGTTATGTTGCGCTCCACGGCCAGATAATAAATGGCGGGGGTTCAGGAAAAATCGAGTCAGTTTAGAAAGTGAAAGAAGAAGACCAACAAAACGATCCAGAAGCGATCCTTGCTTTCGATGCGCATAAAAAGAAAATGGGAATTGATTCCCCTCGAGCAAGATCTAGAACTAGCAGCATTTCAAGACGGTTCAGCTTTAGAAAGAAGACCTGAGTTGGATTTATCTCAAAATTGATTTAACATTTTACAATGATTAACACCTCTAGGGACTACCCTCCTAAAATTGTTTTCGATCCTGAAGGCTCCATCGAAATTCTATCTAGAATTGTTTCTCACTGCAATTTACTTACCATAGGTCGTTTATCACGGCTTAATCATCAATGGAATCAGTGTATGGGAGTCGATCTAGTTTGGAAGGTAATCGCCAAGCGGCTCCATTGTCCTCTTGAAAAAGATAATCCTCCATTCAAATTACAAGTAGAACATTATCTCGATACTCTTCGAAAATCTCCCAAAGACAACCGAAATATACCAGCTGCTTCTAAATGTTGTTATTTAGGCAATAGATTGATTGCGGGGAATTGTTATTTTGAAAGTAAATCCTCTGACAGCACACAAGCCGTTGATTGGTACCGCGAACAGGCAAGGAAGGGAAGTCTCGAAGCACATTACAATTTGGCACTTTGTTTAGAACATGGTTTTGGTGTACGTAAAGACCCAAACGCTGCCTTCGAATCGTACCAAAAATCTGCTGAAGGAGATCTACTTCCCCAAGGGCTATACATGGTAGGATTGCACTATTTGGAAGGGCGAATTGTAGATAAAAGCTCACTAGATGCCTTTGCATACTTTTTTCAAGCAGGAAAGCTCGGCTATTCCCCTGCGCAGAAAATGGTAGGAGATTACTATACCCATGGTTGGGGAACAGGTTATGTAAACCCTCATGAAGCGAAAATGTGGTACGAAAGATCGGAAATTTA
>CAYGSB010000001.1:58792-204556 GCA_964352505.1 uncultured bacterium | reverse complement strand
GGTCCTGTTGGTCCAGTAGTTCCAGAAGGCCCTGTCGGCCCTGTTGGTCCGGTTGTGCCTGATGGCCCTGTCGGCCCAGTCGTTCCAGAAGGTCCTGTGGGCCCTGTCGGTCCGGTTTCTCCTGCTCCAGTGGGCCCCGTTGGTCCTGTCGGTCCGGTTGTTCCAGAAGGTCCTGTGGGTCCCGTTGGTCCTGTTTCACCAGCTCCAGTCGGGCCTGTGGGCCCTGTTGGTCCAGTAGAGCCAGAAGGCCCCGTCGGGCCAGTTGGCCCTGTTTGACCTGTTCCAGGGGGACCAGTAGGACCTGTTGGCCCCGTTGGCCCTGTTCCACCGCCGGGTGGCCCTGTCGGTCCTGTAGGACCTGGGGGACCAGTTTCTCCTGCGCCTGTGGGGCCTGTTGGTCCGGTTGGGCCTGTTGGACCGGGAGGTCCGGTTGCACCACCACCACTACCAGCGGGCCCTGTGGGTCCTACTGGACCGGGTGGTCCTTGCTCAGGTGGTGTACAGCTGCCCGATTTGCTTGATTTGGGATAGAGAGAATTGGAATCAAAAGGTAGGAGACATGCGAAAAAGACGAAAAAGAAAAAAATCGTTTTTTTTGTCATTACTCTAGTTCGCTGTCGAGATTCCAGAAAGTCTTGTGCCAATTGTAGGGAAATTTTTTATTTGTCCCAATGATTTTTTCAAAAATATGAATTGGTTGAATTGGCGATGAAACTGCGTGCGTGTTATGATTCACTTTTTCATCGAATTTTTGGAGATTGGAGTAGCGAAAATGAAGAAGTGGATCTTTGGTTTTATTTGCATTATTTTATTTGCATTACCCTTGTGTGCAGCAGAGAAAAAGGTCTGTTTGAATATGATTGTGAAAAATGAAAGTAAGGTGATCAAGAGGAGTTTGGGTTCGGTGAAACCCATTATTGATTATTGGGTGATCGTCGACACTGGTTCAACCGATGGTACCCAAAAAATTATCCGCGAATTTATGAAAGATATACCTGGGGAGTTGCATGAAAGACCCTGGGTAGACTTCGCGCACAATAGAAATGAAGCACTAGATTTGGCAAGAGATAAAGGGGATTATGTTTTTTTTATCGATGCAGATGAGGAATTGATTTATGAGCCAGATTTTTCTTTGCCTGAGCTGACGTTGGATTCCTACGACGTTGCGATTGATCATTCAGGAAGTAGTTATTTCAGAAAGTTGCTGATTAAAAATGAGCCCTACTGGAAATGGGTGGGGGTTTTGCACGAATATATTGATGGTCCAGGTGCTAAAACACAGGGGGTTTTAAGTGGGGTGGTGAATTTATATAGGTCTGAGGGGTGTCGATCACAAGATGTAAATAAGTTTGAAAAAGACGTGGCTGTATTAGAAAAGGCTCTTCTGAAAGAACCCGATAATGGACGGTATGTTTTTTATCTTGCACAGAGCTATAAAGACGCCGGAAATTATGAGAGGGCCGTTGAAAATTATCAAAAGCGGGCCGAAATGGGGGGCTGGGACCAGGAGGTTTATTGGTGTAAATATCAGATAGCTGTTCTCCAACAATGCCTAGGAAGGGATGCTGCTACGGTTATAAAAAGTTATTCCGATGCAATTCAGTTCCGACCAGGACGTGTAGAGGCCTATAGCAAGTTGGCGACCTATTTTCGAGAGAGTGGAAATTATGTTCTTGGGTATTTGGTAGCAACCGAGGCTCTTGCAAAACCTAGGACGACCGACTCCCTTTTTATCGAAGAATGGCATTCCGATCATTGGCTTCTATTTGAACAATCGATATGCGCCTACTGGGTGGGTGAGTATGAAAAGTCGTTGAAAGGGTCTTTAAAGTTAAAATCAAACCCTAATTTGCCAGATTATTTAGTCGAATACGTTGATGAGAATCTCAAATGGGCAAAATCGAAGCTCCCAGGGAAACACTAAAAAATAGAGAACCAAAATCAGAAAGATTTTTGAACGGAGAAGATGTTCTCTGATAGATTTGATGTTTCAAAAGGAGCATCGCCTCTAGGGTTGAAAAATGAAGCTGGCAGGGCGACATTTGTTTGGGCATTTTTTTTCTTTACAATGCTGAAGAAGCAGTGCGTTAAGAAAGAGGGTCCCAAATGGCCCCAGACCTCAGAGGGGGATCGTTCTCTTAAGGTGTTGATGCATTTTCTCACAATGGGATGGGTAGGAATGGCGGCAATAATGGCATTGGAGAGAAGGGGAGTGCGAATTTGTTCTGTCAGTCCTGCATAAAAATCGCAGTTTTCATTGAGAATATCTAAAGGTTTTACACATTCATATCTGTTATCGACGAATACTCCTCCAAATTGATAGAGGATTTCGTAGCGGAGAATATCAGATTTTTGTTTTGTGTCTTTAGCGAGGTGATAGAGACTTCCATTCTTAAGATAGAGAAAGTCAATCTCCTTTTGAGTCCACAAATGGTACTCCCATGTAGGATGTTTTTCTTTCCAAGTATTTTGAATTTTTTGGATGTTTTCGGGGAGGGGTCCATCTAGCCAGATTTGGTGAATGATTTTTGGGATTCGGGTGAGTTTCTGCCTCCTTTGTGGTCCCGAAAGGGTAGAGGTGTAGAGATGATTGACAAGGCGCCATTTTTTTTTGGTCTGCCTTTGATAAAAGTTGACGAGGTCTCTCGGACTATAATGTTCTTGGACTTGGGCTTCATCAAATGGGAGGAAATAGGAAGTTTCTTTCGGCATCCGAACGAAGAAAAAGCCTACAGCCACAAGAGCAAATAAAACAAATAATCGTCTGTGTTTCATTACCATCCTTCTTTGGTCGGTAATTATACAGAACCAATTTAAATAAAGGATAGTATTAGAAAAAGAGTTAGGAACTTATCACTCAGATTTTCTAGAAGCCTAGACTCATCCGGAGGGTGAATCCCTGCGTCCCAAACATTCCTGAAGAGTGGTAGACCTCTTTGGAAGCTGTTTGTCCATTGAATTGGGTACGAATCCTTTCCTGCGCATTTGTCCACGCGTTGAATTCCCAACCTGCAAAGATTTCAATACTCCAACAATCAGAGGGGAGCTGCCATGAAGGCCCAAAAATAAACTGCCAATGCATCGCTAAGCGATTGTCGTCATATTTTGCGTTGGAGAGAAGAAGCCGATCGACTCCATAGATCTGCTTTTCTTCATTTTTGTAGCTGCCGATAAGCGTGGCAAAGGAAGTCTTCCCTGTTACATAGAAATGGCAGCCCCAAAACCAGTCAGCTCTAAGTCCTAGTCTAAATCCACCCGCCCATAAGGACCAATTCTCATCAACGCGATCAAACTCATCACTTGCATTGGTGAAGTGCATGCTCCAGTGTTGCTTGAGGGAGGCAAGGGTGAACCCGGCAGAAAGTCTCATTCTTAGATGGGGGTTTGGATCGAAAACACGTGCTACATAGAGGTCTCCTAGATGATAGTGGAAATCAATGAGACTGCTAGCTGAAGCAAAGGGGCCAGAAGTTTGGGTTTGTCTTGCTGGATTGATCATGTCAGATGAGTGGTCTTTCCCCTTGTCATAGAACCAGGTATACTCAGCAGTTACTTCCCAGTATCTGGGGCATCGGTAATAGGTTGCTGCAGCGCGAAACCCCGGAGCCCAGTTGTAGTCGGCGGTTTGATAATCGCCTACGGCAAAGGTTTGGGTAGCAGATGTTGTCCCTTCTCTCTCTATCACATACTCGAGATTTGGAGCTTCTGTTGACCAGTAGAGAAATTCGACAGCTCCGATAATTTCAGAGCGTTCAACGAACAAATGCTCCCAACACTCTTCTGGCTGGGGTTCACATTGTTCACACATTAGCTCGCGGGCAGAAAGTGTGGTGGTAGACAGGGTTGATATCGCCGCTAGGGCAAGTAAGCTCTTATACATAAAACACCTCGTTAAGCTCATTTTTGCTACAGGGAATTTTATTGCAAGAATTTTTTATAATAATCGTAGAGCAGTGGAGACTCTCTCTCAAGTTTAGAGCCAAGGCTTTTGGTCATTTCGTGCAAGAATAGTTCTTTTCGAGGGAGGGAAGAGGTTTTCTCTAGTTGACCTATGTCCATAATGAAGGGCTCCCCATCGATGATTCCAAAATTCTGGTCAAAGATCGGGTCATGGTCGATGAAGCCTTTTTCAAAAAGACTCTCATAGAGAGCTATTGTTTTTTGGATAAGTGCTTTCGGCTCTTTAGATTTTTCAAAGGCTGTGAAAAAGGGATCCCCATATTTTTGGATCAGAAAAGGGAGGTCGTTGAAATTACATTGATGTCCAACCCCAAAATGGTCGATCAGAGTTGTTGGTTGCAAAAAAGAGGTGGGTTGAAGGTGAGAATAGATCACTGCGGTTTCTCGCGATAGCGCTTCTTGTGCCCATTTGAAACTGTCTACTGCATGAGTGAAGTTGGGGGAGCTGCTCGATGACCCTTTATAGCTATAGCGCATGAAAAACTTCGGGAGGCGTAAGAATTTCAGCACCCATTTTCCATCATCACTGAGAAAGACAAAGCTCTGCCTGCCCTTTGTAAGGTAACGAAATGGTTGGTTGAGAATAGCTTCAACGTTTTGGGGTGGTGTCGTCGCATATTGGGGGCACTTTGACCAGTCTGGTACGATGAATTTTTCAGAGAAACTTCCATTCTGTTTGAGAAAAAGACGGTCGAGTCGAAAGAAAAGGGAGGATAAAATGAAGAAGGAAATAATTAAATAGTTCATAGGCGCCCCTTATATTAGGGGCGCCTATGATTTTTAGGCTACACTGACGGGAATTTTAAGTGGTTTATCGCTCCGGTTTTTGGCCAGGGTGATACTCAAAATCCCATCTTTCGAGACCGCATGGACGGCAGACTCGATATCCACTGCATTGGAGAGAGGAATTTCATAAGAGTAGCTTTTAGAGCTGCTGATATGCTCCCTTACATTTTCCCTTTTGAAACGATTTTCTCCTTTGATGTGTAGATGTCTTTTCTTTGGGTCAATGCTTACTTCTACCTCTCCAGAGTTTACTCCGGGGAGTTGTGCATCAATGTAGAGCTTCTCTTCATCTTCAGATATAGAGAGCCCTTCGTACCCGGATTTTTTGCAGTTCTGAGTAGAACACCGAGTTAGGGCATTGTAAAATTCATCAAAATCGGTAAAGATGTTGGTAAGGTAATGGTTTTTCATAATCCTCCTCCTTTTTTGGTTTATGAGGTCACATTCTGGATTATATGAAGGGGGAGGATTATTTTCTAGCACTTAAGCCTGTAGACTGCTAATTACTTTACTAAGTCTCTCTGGATCAAGGTTGTATTTTTTTTATTCTCAGTCGGTAGCGGTCAATTTAGGACCTTATTTCCCTTCTTCTAGAAATCGAATTGCTCTTTCTTCCGACCAGTAGGTGCCGATCAGAGAGTCTTTGATGAAGCCCTGATGGCCTCCGTCGTAGGGACTTTCAAGAAAGACGTGCGGGCTCTTTTGGCATTCTTCCTGAGGAAAGCAGGAGGGATGAAAGAAGGGGTCGTTTTGTGCATTGACGATCAGTGTTGGTATCCGGATTTTGGAGATCGAGTACTTGCTGCTGCACTCTAGATAGTAGTGTACAGCATCTCTAAAGCCACAGAGAGGAGCTGTGATTAAGTTATCCCAGTCGATGAAATCGTTGATTTTGTCGATGTTTAATCCCGACAGAAGGCCTGGAAAAATTTCTGCCTTTGCATGCATTTTTTTCTTGAGTGTTGTCAGAAAACTCTTGAGATAGACCCGATTGATTCCCGTGGAAAGGTTCCGGGCGCATGCGTACAGGTCGCAGGGGACTGAGAAGACACAGGCTCTCTTGACCTGAGGCGGAAGAAAATCGGCATAGTCTCCGATATATTTGAGAGTGGTGTTCCCTCCGAAACTAAAGCCGACGAGGCAAATCTCTTTATAGTTTTTTGTTTCAGCCCCGTGCCGGACAACCGCATCTAAATCGGCGGTGTTTCCGCCGTGGTAAATCCGGGCAGAGTGGTTGGGCTCGCCCCCACAACCACGGAAGTTCCAGGCGAGGGCATCCCAACCCCTTGCGTTAAACTCTTTAACCATCCCGAGAATATAAGGCTGCCGGGAGCTCCCCTCAAGTCCATGCGAGAGAACGAGGAGTTTTTTTCCGCCAATCCTCGACCAGTCGAGATCAAGGAAATCATTGTCGTTTGTGGGGATCCGTTCGCGCAGGTAGTTCACTCCAACGACTTTACGGAAGAGAGAGGGGAGGACAGTCTGTGCGTGTTTCCCACCAATCCATAAAGGAGCTTTGTAGTCAGAGCTGATTATTGGCATCAGGCTATATTGACATATTCGAGGTTCGCATCTCTCGGTGCCGTGTTAAAAATCCCCTCAAAAGGTTTTAAGAAGGTGTCGACTGCTTTTTTAGGATCTTTCAATAACCCCTTGATCATGTCGTTTAAGTTTTGTTGGATGAAAACCTCTTTTAACATCTGCCCTAAAATACTGCTCATCAACTGATCGGTAGGAACACCGCCTTCTGTGCTGATATTGGTCAATACAATCCGCTTGATTGTCGGGAGCTTTTTAACGGCTCCATCAGTTTTGAAAAGGAGTTCGGTCCGGATGTTGTTACATATCAGCTTTTTAATCAGGACCTTTTTTCCGTCTTTTTCATTGAGCTTTGCGTCGTCTTGGTAGTGTTTAAAAATCACAGTCCAATTTCCTTTTGTACCACTTGTCGTATCGAATTCTATCCCAAGATAGATGTCGTTAACATCGACCTCGTCGACGACAACATTGCTTGTAAGGTAGGTGGTTACAGGAGCTTTAAATTTGATTTCCTCTGCGGAGAAGGCTTTCGGAAGAGAGTATCCTTTAGGATTTCCAATAGAGAGTTTCCTAATATCGATCCGTTTAGGGGCAAAACTCATAGAATCAATTGAAACCGGTACGCCCAGCCCACTAGATAGGTCGTTTGCAAGTATGTCGGGCATCCGTGACCAGGCAATAAAACCAACTGCAATGACGCCTACTAAAGCAATAATGAGAATTGTCCAACCGCGCATGTTTTCCTCCAAAGATCTTCAATTTTGAACATACGCAATGGGGATGTATTGTGCAACCGCCCAAATAAAAAAAACGCCTCCAATATGGAGGCGTTTAATTTTAGAGTGAGTAGAGCTAGGGGAGATTAGTATCCCATGCCTCCCATTCCCCCTCCTGCTGGAGCGGAAGAAGCTGCTTTTGCGGCCTCTTTCTCATCAGTGATGAGAGCTTCCGTTGTCAAGAGAAGGCCTGCAATCGATGCTGCAAGCTGGATCGTTAGTCGAACAACTTTTGTTGGATCGACGATCCCTGCTTTGATCATGTCTCCATAGACATCATTTTGCGCATCCCAGCCCTCTTTTTCTTTCATCTTCATCACGTTCTGGACGACGATTGACCCTTCTTTGCCGCTGTTTTCAGCGATTTGGCGCAGTGGGTAGCTAAGAGATTTGATCAAAATCTCAACCCCAATCCGCTCATCTCCCTGAAGTTTTTCAGCAAGCTTTTGCAGGTTCCCAATGCAACGGAGAAGGGGAACGCCACCACCGGGGAGGATTCCTTCTTCAACAGCTGCTCTAGTTGCGTGAAGAGCATCGTCTACGCGATCTTTCTTCTCTTTCATTTCGACTTCTGTTGCTGCACCGACGCGAATGATTGCTACGCCACCTGCTAGACGAGCAAGACGCTCCTGGAGCTTCTCTTTATCATAGTCAGAAGTGCTGTCTTCGATTTGACGCTTGAGAAGAGAGATACGCTCTTTGATTTCCTCTTTCTTTCCAGCACCTTCGACCAGTGTTGTCTCTTCTTTAGTGATGATGACTTTTTTCGCCTTCCCGAGCATGTCAATTGTGACATTTTCAAGTTTGTGTCCGAGCTCTTCACTGATGAGTTGTCCACCGGTGAGAACAGCGATATCTTGAAGCATTGCCTTGCGTCGATCTCCAAAGCCAGGAGCTTTCACGGCACAGACTTTGAGGCCAGCGCGGATCCTGTTCACAACAAGAGTTGCAAGGGCCTCTCCTTCTACATCTTCAGCAATAATGATTAGGGGACGTCCCGATTCAGCTACTGCTTGTAAAATAGGAAGAAACTCTTTCATCGCTGCGATTTTCTTTTCGTAGATCAGGATCATCGCATCTTCAAAAATGGCTTCCTGAGTTTCCGTGTTGGTCATAAAATAGGCAGAAAGGTAGCCGCGGTCAAAGTTCATCCCTTCGACAACATCAAGAGTTGTCTCAAAGCCTTTTCCTTCTTCAACAGTCACTGTTCCGTCTTTTCCGACCTTTTCCATCGCTTTGGCGATGATTTCACCGATCTCACTGTCACCATTGGCAGAAATCGTCCCAACTTGAGCGATCTCTTTGTGGTCTTTGATAGGGCTACTCATCTTTTGGAGGTGCTCGGTGATCTCTTTGACCCCTTGCTCAATCCCCCGCTTTAGGCTCATCGGGTTTGCTCCAGCAGTCACATTGCGAAGTCCTTCGCTGTAGATCGCTTCTGCGAGAACGGTTGCGGTAGTGGTTCCATCGCCAGCTTTGTCAGCTGTTTTACTCGCGACTTCCTTGACCATCTGAGCACCCATGTTTTCATGGCGATCTTCGAGTTCGATCTCTTTGGCAACGGTCACCCCGTCTTTGGTGATATGTGGAGATCCGTAGCTTTTATCGATCACAACATTTCGCCCTTTTGGGCCAAGGGTAACTTTTACAGCAGAGGCTAGTATTTTAACTCCGGTTAAAATCTTTTGCCTTGCTTCTTCTCTAAATTTAATATCTTTTGCAGTCATTTAACTCTCTCCTTAGTTTTGGACAATTGCGATGATGTCTTCACCTTTAACGATTACGTATTCTTCATCATCGATGGTCACTTCTTGTGCGCCGTATTTATCCATTAAAATTGTGTCTCCGACAGCAACTGGAATAGGAAGTTCTTTTCCGTCTTTGGTCCTTTCTCCCGTGCCGATAGCAATAACGATAGCGGTTTCTTGTTTTTGTTTAGCCGAATCCGGAAGAATGATCCCACCTTTTGTGGTCTCTTCTTTCTCTGTTCGTTTTGCAACGACGCGGTTTCCGATGGGCTTTAGTGAAATTTTTTTGACAGTTGTCATAAAACACTCCTAGAGTTTTTGATAAAAGTTTTTGCGTTATCAATCCTCAGATTGTACAGAAGAAGGCTTTTTTTGACAAGGGGGATTAGCACTAAAGATGTTTGATTGCTAAGAAATTTAAAGCTGTTGACTTTGAGAGAAAAATTTGAATAATAACAAAGACTCAAATAGCTGGAGAAATGATGACAGAAGTAGCAGAAACCTTGAAAGAACGTAAAGAAATTCCTGAGAGTGACAAGTGGAATGTTGAGGCCCTTTTCCCCACGTTTGAAGACTGGGAAAAACAGCTTAAAGAGGTTTGCCGACCAGAGCAAAAGCCTCACTGGCCCGAAATTTCTGCATTCAAAGGAAAATTAGGGGAAGGTCCTGCTCAATTAAAGAAGTTTTTTGAAACTGCGATGGACCTTGAGCGGCAGCTCTCGAAACTTCATACCTACGCCCACATGCGCTATGATGAGGATTTGGCCCATGAGCAATACAAGGGTGCCAATAGCATCATTTTAGCACTCTATCATGACTTTGGGCAGGAGATTTCATGGGCAGAGCCTGAAATTTTAGCTCTCCCTGAGGAAACGATCCAGAAATATCTCCAGGCAGAAGAACTCGCCGATTACCGATTCTACTTAGAGAAAATTGTCCGGATGAAGCCCTATACTCTCTCATCTGATAAAGAGGAGCTTCTTGCCATGAGCGGCAGAGCGCTTAACAGCGCATCGAGTGCCTACAGCGCTTTGAATAATGCAGATCTAAAATTTCCCCCTGCAACGGATAAAGAGGGAAACTTGCGTGAAGTCACCCATGGGAAGTATTCGATCTATTTGAAAGATCCAGATCGTGAGCTGAGAAAAAGCGCTTTTGAGTCGATGCATAAGACCTTCAAAGGAGTTGAAAATACTGTCTGTGAGCTGTTGAATGGGCAGATTCAAAACCACCTATTTAATGTACGCGCTCGAGGGTACGACTCGTGTCTAGAAGCGGCCCTTTTCCCGAATCAGATTGATACCTCAGTCTATAAGAATTTGGTCTTAACCGTTCGTGAGAACCTCCCTTCTCTCCATAGGTACATGGAACTGAGAAAAAAGTGGTTAAAACTCGATTCTCTCCATATGTACGATCTCTACGTTCCTGTCATCGATGAAGTCGATTTAAGCTATGACTATGAAACGGCAGAAAAGATGGTTGTTGATTCGGTTGCCCCCTTGGGAGAGGAGTATCAACAAATCCTAGATAAAGGTCTTAAAAAAGACCGCTGGGTTGACCGCTATGAGAACCAACGAAAACGCTCTGGGGCCTATTCCACTGGAAGCTTCGACACCATGCCCTATGTCTTGATGAACTTTCATGGAACCTTCCGCGATTTGTCCACTTTAGCTCATGAAGCAGGGCATAGTATGCACTCGTTCTATAGCCACAAAAATCAGCCCTATCAATACAGCTCCTATCCCATTTTTTTGGCAGAAGTCGCTTCAACCTTCAACGAAGAGCTGATGTTTCACTACTTGATGCAACAAGATCTGTCCGATCGAGAAAGAGCCTTTCTGATCAATCAGAAAATCGAGGATATTCGGGCTACGTTCTACAGACAAACGATGTTTGCTGAATTTGAATTGGCCATCCACCAATTTGCTGAAAAAGACATCCCGCTAACGCCCGGGCTTCTTAAAAAACAGTTTCGACAGCTTAACATCGACTACTTTGGGCCTGCCCTTGATGTTGATGCCGAGATCGATATCGAGTGGGCTAGAATTCCCCACTTCTACTATAACTTCTATGTCTATCAGTATGCTACCGGGATCAGCGCTGCCCACGCTCTCTTTGAAAAAGTGATGAAAGAAGGGGAGCCGGCTCGAAAAAAATATTTGAACTTCCTTTCATCAGGATCATGCAATTATCCCCTTGACTTATTGGAAGAGGCTGGAGTAAATATGCGGGAAAAGCAACCCATCGAAGCGACCATTCAACAGTTTGATCGCCTCGTCGATGAGCTCTCAAAACTTCTATAAAAAGTATTTATGCCAGCAAAAGAAAAAAACGCATTCACCATCATCAATGAAAAGGGGCTCCATACGCGCCCCTCTACGGAGCTGGTCAAGTGCGCCTCTAGATTCAAAGCGAATATTAATCTGACCTATCAGGACCTGACGGTTAATGCAAAATCATTGCTCGGGATTCTTATGCTTGCAGCTGCAAAAGGGGCAAAGATTCAGATTGAGGCAGAAGGGGATGATGCCAAAGATGCGATCAAAGCTATTCTAGATTTAGCCCAAAACAAGTTCAATATCAATTATTAGCCTTCAACCGGGACTGCGCTATCGAGGACCTCTCGATGGCAATAGATAGGGGCATTGTGTTTTAGCGCTAGGGTCAAACAGTCGCTGGGCCTAGCATCAATTTCCAAAATCTCTGTCTGGTCGCCCTTATTTTGCTCGAGAAAAAGGCGGGAGAAATAAACCGTGTCTTCGATGTTGTTGATCACGACCTGCTTCAAGGTGATCTCAAATCCATTGAAAATATACTCTAAAAGATCGTGGGTGTAAGGGCGTGGTGTTTTTTTTCCGGTAAGTAAGATTTGGAGGTTTCGACCTACTAGGGGATCGGTATAGATGGCAAATTGCTTTTGATCGGTTCCTAGGATAATCACAGTGTAAGCACGGGACTGCATGATCTTATGAAAAGTAATAGGAACAAGTTCCACTCTATCTCACCTCGGTTGTGCCATCAGACTTTCCAATGACAATATGCGTAGCTAGGTTGATAAAAAACCCCGTATCCACGACACCAGGAATATTTAGAATTTTGTGGTGCAGCTCTTCTACCTTATTTAGAGGAGATGGGATTTTGAGGTCAATGATCCAGTTGCCGTTATCGGAAATATAGCAGGAACCGTCCTCATTTTTTCGAAACTTCCCCCTTAGGTTCAACCCCTCAAGTTCTTTCTGTGTAGAAAGGACACCAAAAGGGACGATTTCAACGGGAAGAAGGTGTTTGCCAAGGTGGGATACAAGTTTGGTCTCATCTGCAATGACAACCATCTCACTACTCATATTTGCAATGATCTTTTCTCTCACCAAAGCTCCGCCACCCCCTTTGATGAGCCTTTTTTGTGGATCAATTTCATCAGCTCCGTCAACAGTTACATCGAGCGAGTCGATTTCATTGATGTCTAAGAGAGGGATTTTGCCCTCCCTGGCCATCTTTTCTGATGCCATTGAGGTTGCGACAGCCTGAATTTTTTTGCCCGACTTAATTAAATGGCGAATAAAATGGGCGGCTGTCGATCCGGTTCCGAGGCCAATACGCATCCCGTCTTTGATGAATTCTAAAGCGCGGAAACTCGCTGCATCTTTTGCTTTTTCCTCATTAGACATACTCATATACATAACAACAATTTTCTTTTGTCGCACTTGCAAAATAAAAAGCGCGTCGATAGTCTCACAAAAAAAGGAGTAGATACATGGCCTCGTCTTCAGACAATAAGGATAAAAAAAAGGATCTCGCAAACGAGAGCTATAAAACGAAAAAGGCGAGAGAAAAGCTCCTCGAGCGCTTCAAAGTGATGGATGCACAAATCACAAAAGATGCCCTCGATCGAAAGAGCATTGAAATCCATAGGTGGATCTCGAAATACGCTGACCAGCGGATTCAACTAAAGGACAAAGCGATCTCCCTCTTTGATGAGAATCAAAATGCTGCCGAAGTCTCTCAAAAAATCTCAAAGATCGTCGATCGGTTCAAATTAGACAACCTTTCGGAATAATTCCCTTTTAGGGTATTATTTTCTGTGTAATGTCAAAAAATATCATACAATATCTTAAGGCCCGGGGTTTCGTCGATGCGCTTACAAGCGATGAAATCGAAAAAATCTGCGAAAAGCCGATCAAAGTCTATGTTGGTTTTGATCCGACAGCGGATAGCTTGCATCTCGGGAACCTGTTTGGCATCATGGCCCTTGCCCATTTTCAGCGATTTGGTCACACCCCTGTCGTCATTTTGGGAGGTGCCACAGGGCATATCGGTGATCCTTCTGAAAAAAGCCAAGAGAGGCCTCTATTAGACACCGACACGATCCTCAATAACGTACATGCGATTCGGCTCCACTTTGAACAGATCCTCAATTTCGATGGAAAGCTCCCCACCCCCATCATCCTCAACAATGGAGACTGGTATCGAAAGTTTGGGTTGATCGACTTTCTCAGGGATGTTGGTAAACATTTCCGCATTGGTCCAATGCTTGCGAAAGACAGTGTTCGGACGCGGCTGAATTCAGAAGAGGGGATGAGCTATACCGAGTTTAGCTACCAGCTCATGCAAGGCTACGACTTCTTTCATTTGCATACAGAGCACGAAGTACTCCTTCAGATGGGAGGAAGTGATCAGTGGGGCAATATCACCGCCGGAATCGAATACACACGTAAGCTTACTGGTCGGACCGTATACGGTCTTACTTGGCCTCTATTAACGCGAAGTGATGGAAAGAAGTTCGGAAAATCCGAAGGGGGATCAATCTGGCTCTCTGCGAAGAAATGTTCTCCTTATGATTTCTACCAATACCTGTTTCGCATCCCTGATGCTGATGTCATCCACATGATGAAAATGCTCACTTTCATGGAAATTGAAGAAATTGAGGAAATTGAAAAGCAGATGGAAGGTGTGGGTTATGTGCCGAATACGGCGCAGAAGCGCCTAGCCCAAGAGGTAACGCTGATCGTACACGGAAAAGATGGTCTTGAAAAGGCACAAGCAATCACCGCCGGTGCTGCCCCAGGAAAAGAGACAGAGCTAAGTATTGATGTACTCGAGAAGCTTGCAAAGGAACTACCTACGAAGGCTCTTGGTGAGGATGCAGTTTTGGGGATGAGATATCCCGACCTTGCTGTATCTGTAGGCCTCCTTCCTAGTAAAGGGGAGGCAACCCGTCTGATTAAAAATGGGGGAGCCTATCTCAACAATGAAAAAATCGATGATCCAACTTTTGAAATTCAAAAAAAACATTTGATTGGTGGGAAATTTCTCCTTTTAGGAGCCGGGAAAAAGAAAAAAGCGCTCATCAAAATTAAGTGACATTTCCTCCCTATTATATCCTCAGCAATCCTTTGCTCTCAGATAGATACGTTCAAAACACTCCCGCTTAAAAAAAGACTTGCCCGAAATTGACTTCCTCACAAAAATGAGGCTTGAACGTACAAAACAGAGGAGACAGCATATGTCAACGGTTACAAAGAAAAAATTGATACAAGTGATTTCTCAGGAGCTAGGCCTTCATCCAAATGACGTCCGAAACGTGATTCAATCTTTTCTTGACCGAATGACCGACTATCTCTCTACAGGAGATAGACTTGAGTTCAGAGACTTCGGTGTCTTCGAGATCGTTCATCGTAAACAAAAAATTGGAAGAAACCCAAAAAACGCCTCTGTACCAATCGTGATTCCCGCTCGACCAGCTGTGAAATTCACTGCAGGGAAAAAGATGAAAAAAATGATTGAGAAAGACACATCCTCCCAAACCGTTTCCGCTGAAGGATAGAAAGGTAAATAAAAACTTTATTGAGTTGAATTAATAGCCTTTTTAAGAGATAATAGGGTCTTCCAAATTAAATAGAGGAAGGCCTTTTTCTTTTCTCAAAATAGTAGCTTAACGCCCGACACCACTGAGAAAAAGAAGAACCCAAACCATTTAAAGGCGAGACTATGCTAGGACACGAAAAACAGATCGAGGAGTACAAAAAAACCCTCAAAGAAGTAAAAGAGCAAAATGAGAGCAACCAGCTTTGGTCTGAAGAAGAAATCGAAAAGCTAGAAGAAAAGCTAGGTGAGCTCAAGAAAAAAGTCTACTCGGAGCTTACCCCCTGGCAAAGAGTAGAAATCTCTCGCCACCCAAAACGCCCCCGTTCTGTCGACTACATCAAAAGACTGTGCGAAGACTTCACCGAATTGCACGGCGATCGGACCTATCGGGACGACAGTGCCATCATCTCCGGCCTATGTAAAATTGGGGGGGAGAAATTTATGGTCATTGCCCAAGAAAAAGGGTGTGATACAGAAAGCCGTCTTGAGAGGAACTTTGGAATGCCCCATCCGGAAGGATACAGAAAGGCTCTCCGTTGCATGCAACTTGCTGCTAAGTTTAATCTCCCAGTCGTAACCATCATTGATACTCCAGGAGCCTTTGCCGGCCTCGCCGCTGAAGAAAGGGGACAGGGGTGGGCTATAGCGAAAAATCTCATGGAAATGGCTCAGCTTCCCACTCCTATTATTTGCCTTTTAATCGGTGAGGGGTGTTCGGGTGGGGCTCTTGGAATCGGAATCGGAGACCGGATTGCAATGTTAGAGCACGCCTACTATTCGGTAATTTCTCCAGAAGGGTGCGCATCGATTCTCTGGAAAGACAGTCAGAAGAAAGAAACAGCTGCCGAAGTTCTGAAGATTCATCCTGAAGACCTTCTCCCAATGGGGATTATCGATGATATCATCGCTGAACCAGAAGGCGGGGCCCATCACGATACGACAGAAGTGTTCAACAGTGTCAAAGAGTATATTCTTGCCGCACGGAAAGAACTCTTAAAGCTTCCACTTGAAGCTCTCTTAGAGCAACGCTATCAAAAATTTCGTACAATCGGGAAATTTGAAGTAGAATAGAACACGAATTTAGGGTATAAATTCAGTATCTATGAAACTACTTCTTCAAATAGCTATCCGAAGCCGGAAGCATCTTTCTCTACTCATTGGGACACTTCTAACACTCATCGCACTCACCATTGCGTCTCAGATGGAAATGTTTGCTCTTGGCATCTTGTCGAATACAGGTTCCGATTTTTTCACCCTTTTCTCACCAGAAAAAGACAATAAGCTCATCTCCCCAAATGAGATATCCCTCCAAATGGTCCAAGAAAAATGGACAGAGATCGATGTCAACAAGACCGGGGAGATCTCCAAGCAGGATGCCGCAGCTTATCTAGCGAGTAAAAAAGAGGTAAACCCCCTCAACTGGGTTCTCAACAAAGCAAAACAAAAGTTCTCCATATCAAGTAATTTTAAGGCCCTCATGTTGATGTTGATCGGGGTTGCTGTATTCAAGGCGATTTGGCTCTTCGCAAGTAGGTACGCAACACAGCTTCTTTCAATTCGTGTCAGCCGGGATCTCAGACAGCACTACTTTGAGCACATTCAATCCCTGCCCATGAGTTTTTACCAGCAGTATAACATTGGAACCCTCTCATCGAGGATTGTTGGCGATGCCGCTCAAATTTCCCTCTCGATCAATGCCTGTCTGACAAACTACCTTCAGTCGCCTTTCACAATTGTATCCAGCCTTTGTGCCTGCGTCTATATCTCTTGGAAGCTCTCGCTGGTCATCTTCGTCATCATGCCGAGTATCATCTTTCCGATTGTCGTTTTTGCTCGAAGGGTAAAGCGGGTTTCAAGACAACTCCAAAAAAACCAGGAGCGGTTCTCGTCTGTTCTTATTGATTTTCTCGCAGGGATCCAAACGGTTAAAATTTTCGCTATGGAAAGCTTTTCATTAGGAAAGTACAAAGAGCAAAACAATCGGATGGCCGTCCTAGAGAGTAAAACAGCAAAATATGGCCTCCTTACTCGCCCGATCCTCCATGCTATCACCACCCTGTGCCTTGCTGTTGTCGTCCTCTTTGGTCTTTATTCTCTGATGCTTCCGATCTCTCAACTGATCGTATTTTGCGGTCTCCTCCACCTAGCCTATGAACCGATCAAAAAATTCGCTGAAGAAAATGCCAACATCCAGAGGGGCGTTGTCGCAGCTGAGAGGATGTTCGAAGTCCTCAACATTCGTCCCGATATAAAGGACAAGGATGGAGCGCAAGAGCTCATCGACTTCAAAGACAAAATCGAGTTTGATCACGTCTGGTTTCGGTACCAGGGGGAATGGGTTCTCAAGGACTTCAGCCTCACGATCAAAAAAGGGGAGACGGTCGCCATTGTTGGCCCGACAGGAGCTGGGAAATCAACAATCGTATCTCTTCTTCCCCGTCTCTACGACGCTGAAAAAGGGGAGATCCGGATCGATGGGATTCCGGTCACCGAGTATACCCAAGCATCCCTAAGAGAGACTCTCGCCTTTGTCTCCCAGAAACCCTTCCTCTTTTCAGACACAATTGCTGGAAATATTGCATTTGGACGGGATTTCCCAAGAGAAAAAATTATCAACGCAGCGAAACGGGCACATGCCGATGAATTTGTCCAAAACATGCCAGAGAAATACGACTCGATGCTCGCTGAAGCGGGCCAGAACCTCTCTGGAGGCCAACAACAGCGTCTTGCAGTTGCAAGGGCTCTTGTCAAAGAGGCCCCTATCTTGATCCTCGATGAAGCAACATCTGCTCTCGATGCTCTCAGCGAAAACCGGATCAAAGATGCGATCACAGAACTTCATGGGGAAGTGACACAAATCATTATTGCTCACCGCTTAGCAACGGTGGAAAATGCCGACAAAATCGTCTACCTTGATCATGGTGTAAAAATCGCTGAAGGGACGCGAGAAGAAATGCTCCAAAACTGTCCCCAGTTTCGTCTCATGTGGGAAGCGATGTTTAAGACAAAAGTGTTACAAAACACCTAGTTTTTCAAAAGATTCTTTCAGTTCTTTGTTTTGGATTTTGTCGAAGGCACCGCTCTCTGCAAGCCAGGTAATATAGCTCTTAGGGACTTCCTCAAGGGGTTTTCCCTGGTGCTTTCCAAAAGGCATTCTATTCATCGCTTTAGATTGAGAGAGGAGCTTTTGGATGGTCTCGATTGAGAGATCATCTGTCATTTGAGAGAAGACTTTATAAAGGACCATCACATCGTCGAGGGCCCGGTGAGCATTGTTAGCTTCGATCCCATAAACTTCGCGCAAATGCTGAAGTGTATGACGGGGAAGGTCGGATCGGTAGCGTCTAGCCCACTTTAGTGTGTCTAGGTACTCCCATGGAGGGAGATCGAGTCCTGCCCTGGCATACTCGGCTTCGATAAAAAACTTATCGAACCCATCATTATTATGAGCAATGAGGACGGTGTTTTCAGGACAAAACTCTGCAAAGGCTTTTCCTACTTCATCAAAACCTAAAGCATCTTGAACCATCTCATCAGTGATGTTGTGTATAGCTGTAGATGATGGGGGAATAGGAAACCCGGGTTTGATGAACTCACAAAAGCTCCGATCTTCAATCGGATCGTAGGCAGCCAATTCGATCACACGATCCTTTTCAGCCTTTACACCCGTTGTCTCTGTATCGTAATAAATAGGTCTTTTCATAACTAGTGTGCATGATAGACGCGGAGCATTTTTGGAGCAAATAGAGTTTTTATTGTAGGTGAGGACAAAAATTCCTAAGAAGGGTATTCTTCGGAGCAATGGTTGGAGGCTAAAATGAAATATCTACTCTGCTTTGCAATACTGAGTTTAGGACTTGTCGGGTGTATGCAAGCCCACTCTGAGGATGATTTACGTGGTGTTCCTGTAACGAATAACCCAAACTTGATTCCCCGAACTGGACAGGCAGCGCAAGGGGCCCCATTCTAGAGCTTGCATCTATTGAAGAATTTTTTTAACGTGACCCTATGGTAGAAAAGAAAAAACCACAGCCCAATATTTTTGCCCACGATTTGGAAAAAATTGTGAAAGAGCTTGGCAAAGAGGCTCTCATTGAGAATCTCAAAAAGATGCTCTTGATCCGCAATTTTGAGACGCGCGCTGAAGCTGCTTATCTGCAGGGAAAGGTGGGAGGTTTTTTCCATTCCTATATGGGACAGGAGGCTGTTCAAACAGCAGCTCTTGCGGTCATGGGTGTCAATCAATGGTGGATCACTTCGTATCGGTGTCATGCACTCGCTCTTCTACTTGGGGCAACTCCCGTTGAATTGATGGATGAGCTCTACGGGAAGGCGAGCGGCAATGCGAAAGGTCGCGGCGGGTCGATGCACTTCTTTACCGAAACGCTCCTCGGTGGTTTTGGTATTGTTGGCGGGCAAATCCCGATCGCAAGTGGAGCTGCCTTCGCAATCAACTATAAAAAACAATTCCCCAAAATTCCTAATGAAAATCCAAAGGATGTTGCTATTTGCTTTTTTGGAGATGGAGCTGTTGTTCAGGGGGCATTTCACGAATCACTCAACCTTGCTTCTCTTTGGGATCTCCCATGCATATATGTGATCGAAAATAATGAATGGGGGATGGGAACCCATGTTGATCGGGCCGTTTGCGTACAACCGATTGCAGAAACAAAAGCCCCAGGATATGCAATGAAGGGCTACTCCTTTGATGGGATGGATTTTTTCAATTGTTACGGTGGGTTTAAGCACGTTTTTGAAGAAGTTAAAAAAACATCGCGCCCCGTCCTCGTTGAAGTATATACAGAGCGCTTTAAAGGGCATTCTGTCTCTGATCCGGGCCTTTATCGCACCAAGGAAGACCTCGCAAAGTGTATGGAAAGGGACCCTTTGAGAATCATGCTCAAAGCGCTTTCTGCAGCGAGAATCCTCAGCGAAGAAGAGTATAATGCGATTGACAAAGAGCAAAAAGAAATCGTCCTCTCTGCGATGAAACATGCCGAAGAGGCCGCTTGGCCCGATCCAATCCACCTTGAAGAGGACGTATACGCGCCATGAGTACACAGACAATAGACATGCGTGAAGCGATCCGCCAGGCGATCGATGAGGAAATGACTCGGGATGAGCGGGTATTTATCCTTGGAGAGGAGGTCGCTGAGTATAACGGGGCTTATAAAGTCACTAAGGGGATGCTTGATAAGTGGGGACCGCATAGAGTCATCGACACGCCAATATCGGAGCTTGGATTTACCGGCCTTGCAGTAGGCGCGGCAATGTGTGGCCTTCGTCCGATCGTCGAATTCATGAGTTTTAATTTTTCCTTTGTCGGGTGTGATCAGATCATCTCTCATGCGATCAAGATGTACTACATGTCGGGTAATCGCTTTTCTGTTCCGATCGTATTTCGGGGACCCAATGGGGCTGCGGCACAGGTCTCTTCACAACACTCTCACTGCGTAGAAGCTCTTTATGGGAACCTTCCCGGGCTCATTGTCCTTTCACCTGCAAATGCCTACGATGCAAAAGGGCTTCTCAAAACAGCCATTCGCAATAACAACCCAGTTCTGTTTTTGGAAAACGAGCTTTCTTACAATTTAAAAATGGAAATCCCTACAGAGGAATATCTCATCCCGATTGGGAAAGCCAAAATTGTTCGAGAGGGCAGGCACATCACTCTGATTGCTCATAGTAGGATGGTCGATCTTTGCCTTGAAGCGGCAGCTGAGCTTGCTGGTAAAGGGATTGAAGTTGAACTCATCGATCTTCGGACAGTAAAGCCACTCGATCTACCCACAATTCTCGATTCGGTTAGAAAGACCCATATGTGTGTCCTTGTTGAAGAGGGGCATGTTTTTAGTGGGATATGTGCAGAGGTCGGTTTCCAAATCCAACAGCACTGCTTTGACTTTCTCGATGCTCCCATTGAAAGGGTCTGCCAGCGCGAAACCCCCTTGCCCTATTCAAAAGTTTTAGAAAAAGAAACAATGCCGACGAAAGAGCGGATTCAAGCCGCTATAGAAAAGCTGCTGAGATAGGAGAGACGATGCCGTTTACACTGACTATGCCTAAACTCTCACCTACGATGGAAGAGGGGACAATTGCGAAGTGGCGTGTCAAAGAGGGGGAGAATGTTACCCCCGGAACAGTTCTTATCGAGGTTGCCACCGACAAAGCTACGGTTGAGCATAGCGCCCTTGACGGGGGATTCCTCCGGAAAATCCTCGTTCCTGAAGGTCAGGGGGCACGGGTCAATCAGCCAATCGCTATTTTCACAGAATCTGCCGATGAGAGCATTGAAGGGTACCAACCCGAAGGAGAGACCCCTCCCGCTGCTCAAGAAAAGCCCGAAGAAAAGTCAGACAAAGCGCCCAAAGAAGAGGGAAGTGCCCCAGCTCCTCCTCAATCATCTGACGGTGGCATGCAAGTGCCCGCATTCACACCTGCACCTCCTCTAGAGGGATATTCCTTGAAGGAAGCGACAAAGCCCATTGACGGGCGGCTTCCTGTATCTCCCCTTGCTCGCAAGGTGGCTAAAGAAAAGGGAATAGATCTTACCTCAATTAAGGGTACCGGTCCTCATGGAAGGATCATGAGCCGCGATCTAGAGACAGGCCAGCCTGTAGGTATCGTGAGCTTTTCTCAAAAATCCCCCCCTACAATACCACCAGGGACCTACACAGAAGAGCCCCTCACTCCAATGCGCAAGGTGATTGGGAAACGGCTGCAAGAGTCAAAAACCTTTATTCCCCACTTCTATGTTACGCAAGAAGTCAATGCCGAGCCAATGATAGCCGCTAGAGAACAGTTCAAAGCAGGAGGGATGCGTGTCACCTTCAATGATCTCATTGTTCGAGCAACTGCTCTTGCCTTGAAACAACACCCCGAGGTCAATAGCGGTCTCAATACAGTCAACCAATCGATCATCCGCTTCCAAACAATCGATATCGCCATTGCCGTCAGTCTCCCGGATGGACTCATCACCCCTATTTTGCGTTATGCAGACTACAAAAACTTAGGAGAAATCTCCTCGGAAGTGAAGTCTCTTGCGAAAAAAGCTCGAGATGGGAAACTGAAACCCGAAGAATTTACAGGGGGCTCATTTACGATTTCCAATCTGGGGATGTTCGGTGTTCGCGATTTTATTCCGGTGATCAACCCTCCACAAGCAGCGATCTTAGCCGTTGGTGGGATCCAGGAAAAACCGGTTGTTAGAGATGGGAGTGTCGTTCCCGGAAAGACTATCTGCTTTACCTTAGCTGCAGACCACAGGGTCCTTGACGGGGTAAATTCAGCAAAGTTCCTCGCTACCCTCCAGCAGTTCTTAGAAAATCCCGCTCTACTGATCGTCTAGTAATTGGTTAAACTATACTAGGCGAACATTTCATCGTAGATCGTATGACCAACCCATAGAAATTGGTCGATTGGTTTTGAGAGGATTGTTTCGGATCCGCTTGAATCTTTCTCTACGATCTCCTTTGAGCGTAAATAAAAGAGAAGATTATCTTTAGCAGCCTGATCCTGAACGACGATTCCCTTAATGAACTCAGGAGGGATCCGGTCTTTGATCATTACTTCATGATCCGAATGAAAATAAAGCTTTTCAACGGTCATAAAATCAAAGATATTATTTCTTTTGAGATAATCATCAAACCAAAACCAACCCTGATCGTTTCTCGTAACGATTCGATTCCCGAAAGCGTCTGAATGGTGTTGGTAGGTTCCCATTTCAAGAATTTTTGGAGAAAAAAGAAGCTGAGCACCTCCAAACCAGTTGTAGGCAAATTCATTGAAAGAGGTATTAGTGTTTGTGACGAGCTGGGTAAATACGCTGTCTGCCCCGCCTGTCATATAATCTGTCCCGCCAGAAAGACCAGTTGAATCGATAGAGTAATTCTCGCGCATTTCATGGGAGAGAAGGCCCATTTTTAGTATAGAAGCAATCCGCTCTTGGAGTTCTTGAGTGGTCCATGCACCTGTTATAGCGGCAGTAAGGCCCCTCGCCCCTTGGCTTTTCAGCTCTTCGGCTAGCCCTTCAAAGGCATAACGGTATCTCCCTGGGAGAATCTCCCTCTCTTCCATTTTGGGGAGCCACTGATCGATGATCTCCTTCATTTCAGGAGAACATTCAATGATTTTAGCTTTAAATTCTGCAATTGGGAGATCGAAAAATGGATCGGTCCTTTCGAAAAGTGTCGCATCTCTGGGGTAAAATGTTCTATACAAATGACCCATCTTCATTCGATCAACGTCTTCTTGGGCAGAAACCTTTAATGCGTCGTCCAAATCAAGAAAAGAAAGGGCTTCATGAAATTCATAGATAGACTTGCCCCGATCCATTGTAACTGTCACTTTATCGTAGTTTGTAATGACGGATTGATCCGCCCCAACTTCAATTCTCCCTAGCCCCTTCAGTTTAAGCTCATAGGTGCTTATTGAGTCATCGTCCCACCAATTGAGAGGCTCTTTATCTCTGGAGATCAGCTTTAGCTCTTCGATATGTGAGCCGAGGGATCTGAGAAGATCGTTGATTTCTTCTGGGGGTGCATTTTCTATTGAATGGAGTACTGTTTGGAGTCGGTCGCGGAAGATGTGGTTGATCTTAAAGGTTAGAACTGTCTTCTCAGCTTGCTGTGTGAAGGTGATATTCATCCCTTTGACTTTTTGTTTTCCAAACCCGTGGAAGTGGGCCCCTAAATCATAGGAATTACCTTCTCCATCTTTTAAAACTACCCGATGTTGATCGAGTTTTTCAGAGATATTTTCTAAAGGGTGCTCATTCGGGAGTTGGGTTTCTTTTGTTCTAATTGGGCTCGACCTAAGATGCTCAACTTCCCTGCTTTTTTGAATTCTGCTGGCAACTTCTCTATATCTTGCAACAAGGGTATCTCGTCTTTGAATAAAGGCCAGTTGGGTAGAGCCTTGGTAGAGACGGATCATCCCCATAAGTGATTTGGCCATCGCTTCAGGCATTTTTCCTTTTGACCATTCTTCTCTGGCTTGATAAAAGCTGACGAGAGCCTGCATCAAAAGAGAGGTCAAGACCACCTCTAATGAACCTGTCATCATGATCGCGAGGTAGAGTCCACTGGTGAGGGTCTGTAAAATTTCATCGCCAGCTTTGTTGTATTGGTGATGATAGAGGCTTTCAAGTAGCCTTGCTAGGTTCGTAGAAAGATCGACAGCCGTTGTCAAATAGAGACCGAGACTAAAGTGATAAAGTGTTCCTGTAAGAGCTAGCGATGCAAGCCCAAGTTGCATGATTTCTTTCGCTTGGTCGCTCATCGTCTCTGCAGAATAAACACCTACACTGTTCGACAGGACTCTTGCTCCTCCCATTGAGGTGGAAATTGCATAGCCAAGGGGGCGATAGAGACTCAAGAAAGGGAGGACTAGTTGGAGGGCTCTTTTTGCTTGGTCGCTTTTAGTTGTAGGCTTTTCTTTTTGGGGAAGATCTTGCTCATATTCCCTATGATAGTAGGGAGGGGAGTAGATTTTATGGATCAAGTAGTTAATTTGATCTTGCATTTGATTATCCTTATTACTAATATCATTATATTATATCCTAATTAATAAAATAAGGTAATTATGAATAAAATATTAATAGCAGGTTTTGTCTATATTAGTAGTTCGTTTTTTGGGATGGCTACCCATGAACACTATCTAGAAAAATTTTGGTCAGAAGTATGCGAAAAAAGGGACGTAGAGAATAGAGACGGGTTTCTCCCTGATGATCTAAATGGACTTGTAGAGGTAGCCTCAATAGAGATGAGGCCGGGGGATAAAAAAATACTAATGTTCTACCCAGAGTACTGCGGATTTCAAAAACTTTTATTAGATGATGGGCCTCTCGTCGAAATGGATGCGTTTCAAGAGAGGGCAAAGGCTTTGGGTTTTAAAGTAAATTTTTGTCTTCCCAGACGCTTCATTGCCAAATTCGACTCGATACTCGAGCTAGAGAAGTTTTTAAAGGAGAGATTTGGTGTTGATACAATCCCCCTTCAGGATTGTCATTTACAAGTTCCAGCTAAAATGATGATCGCGGAAATAGAAAAGTTAGAGCCAGCCCTTCCGTTTGAAGACGAGAAGACCAACTACTGAGAAAACGGCAGTGAAGCCCATCACGATGATGAAGGCAAAAGGACTTTTAGCCAGGGGAAGGCCCACGTTCATCCCATAGACACTGGCAATCATCGTTGGGATGCTCAAGATGATCGTTAGCGAGGTGAGAAGCTTGATTGTCTTGTGCAGATTGTTAGCAAAGATGATCTGATAGGCATCTCTAAGCGATCGAATCGATTTGAGGACAATCCCGCAAAGCTCTTCTGACTGTCTAAGAGAGTTGAGACAGTCTTCAATCAGCTCGTGCTCCTTCTCGTAGAGATTGGCAAACCGGCCGCTGTGAAGGCCCTCAAGGACGGCCCTTGTCGGCACTAGACTTGATAGGTACTGATTCAGTACTTCTTCGTTTTTCGTTAAAACCGCAATGTCGTCACTTTCCACATTGATCATCTCTTTTTCAGCCGAGAGGACGTTGTAGCGAACTCTTCTGATCTGCCCTGTGAATTCTTGATTGATCCTCATGAGAAGGAGGATCAAAAGCTTTGTGCTTTTCTGCGTAGAAATTTTGTGATTCTGGTCGATGAAGTTTTTGATGAGAAGGGAGCGGTGGGGACAAATCGTAATGAAATAGTGACTTGCGAGGATCAGAGTTAGGGTGGTGGTGTAAAGGCCGATTTCTTGGTCTGTAGGGTATCTAGTGAAGATCAGAGTGTTGTTATTGCTTTTCTCAATCCGTGGGATCTCATATTTATCGAGACAGTCGAGGAGATCCGCATACTCAATGCCTGTGAGTTTAGCGATCTCTTCTAGATCGGTGGTTGTCGCTTCATCAACATGGATCCAGCATCCGTCTTTGACTTCAGATAGCTCTTGGATCTCTCCGTCTTTGACTTTTCTGTAATAGATTTTGCGCACAAATACACCCGGGGAAGAGGCAACTCTCTTTCCTTACAATGTGTAAAGTTTATTTTAAAATCAAGCAGAAGGTACTGAGGCGGTCTGTTCGAGCTCCGCTAGCCTCTTTTCTAGAGCTTCGATCCGCTTAGAATAGGAGTCTAGCTTCCTATGGTGGACTTGGGCTTTGTTATGCTCAGAGAGGGGAACCACAGGGCTCCCGCCATATTTTCCGGCTTCTTTGATGCTTTTACTCACTCCACCGCGAGTGGCAATCATCACAAAATCGGTGATTTCTAGATGGCCGACGACTCCGACTTGACCACCCATCATTACGTTCCGTCCTGTTTTAGTGGTGCCGGCGATCCCTGTTTGAGCACATATAATATTGTGCTTTCCAATTTCAACGTTGTGGGCCACCTGAACGAGGTTGTCGATTTTTGTCCCTTTTCCGATCCGGGTCGTTTTGAAGCGGGCCCGGTCTATGGTGGAATTTGCCCCGATTTCAACATCATCTTCGATGATCACATTGCCTAGCTGCTCGAGTTTTGTATGTTCACCGGTTTTGCTTGTGGTAAAGCCAAATCCACAGGAGCCAATAACAGCTCCGGGCTGAAGGGTTACTCGGTTGCCCAGAGAGCAAAATTCTCGAATAACCGTATGGGGGTAGAGGGTGGAATATTCGCCTATAGAGACGGAAGAACCGACATAGGCAAAAGGGCCAATGGTTGTCCCTTTTCCAATTTCTGCATTTGCATCGATGACAGCGTAGGGGCCTACAGTGATGTCACTTGCCAGTTTTGCCGTTTCATGGATGATTGCAGTAGGGTGAATTCCCTTGAATCCAGTTAGTTGTCTCTCTTGGGTAAAGATTTCTGCAATTTGTTGGAATGTTCTAGATGGATCCTCTGAGAGGAGATAGTTTTTTCCGGATTCTCGCTCGCAATCAGGGCGAATGCAAATAACGCCGCTTTTCGTTTTGGAAAGGAGTGAGCCGTATTTTTGATTGGCAAAGAAGGTTGCATCTGCAGCAGTGGCCGATTCTAAATCGGCCACTGATGAGATTTGATGGTCTGGGTCTCCCTGGAGAGTAGCTCCAGTGAGCTCAGCGACTTTAGAGAGTTTAATGCTCATTTCTTCGCTGTATTTTTCTCAGATTCTACTTTTTTGTTTTCAGCCGCTTTTGCATGTGTTTTTTCAAAAGAGCGGTCCATTTCTGCGATAACTAGGTTTGTCACATCAAGTGTTGGGGCAGAAAAGAAGCAAGCTTCTTTGTTCATCACCATCGTTAGTTTTTTATCGCTAGCAACCTTTTCAGAAGCTTCTTGGATGTTTGCAGCAAGAGTTTGCATGATTTTCATGTTTGCTTGTTGCATTACTTGATAGAACTGTTGCTGATACCGTCCCATCTCATCGTTTAGCGTCCGATATTTTGTTTTCATCTCATCTTCAGCTTCAGGTGAGAGGCCGTCCATGTATTCAGCATCGTTAAACTTTCCAGCCATTTCGGTCAGTTGCTTTTCTGTATCTTCAACAAGTGATGTCATTTGAGACTTAAGAGACTCAAATGATTTTTGCTCTTCCTGTCCAAGTTTGGATTCTGTCATGCAATTGGTGAAATTCACAACACCAACAGAAGGCTGTGGCGCAGCGGAAAATCCACTTGTGCAGAGTCCAAAAATAGCGAGTAATGAGAATAAAGTTTTGCGGATCATACTATCTCCTTAAAAGTTTGATTAAAATTGTCCTCCCATCGAGAAGAAGAACCTTCGTTTAGTGTGTTTTTGGCCATTTACTGGGAAACCATAACCAAGGGTTATGGGCATTTTCCCTAGAACATCGATATTTAGCCCGAAACCGTAACTCATCCGGTAGGTGCCAAGAGAAAAAGTCTCTTGTGATACGAAACCGGCGTCGATAAATGCAAAGGCATCTAAGAATGGAAAGAATTCGTGCACGTATTCCATTGATAGGAGAGAAGCACTTAGACCACCACTTGGGTCTCCTCTAGCTTTCTTCACTTTACCATCTTTCAGTTTGTCAGCACGCGGGCCTAGAATGAAATCTCTGTAACCACGGACAGATCCAACTCCTCCCAAGAACAAACGCTCGCTGACAGGGATCTCTTCAAAAGTATCGGATTTGCCAAAGGGGTAGAGGAAACGGAAATCGCAGCGATAGCGCATGTAGCCATGTCGATATAGCGGGGTATAAAAGGAGTTTACGGTAAAGGTTCGGAAGAAGTTTAGATTACCACCAACACCAACAAATTCGGCATCGGAAAGAGATCTAAAGCCCCTATGAGGCTTAATAGCTCTATCTGTAGAATCCCAGGTGATGTTCGTACCCAGGCCTGAAAGAATTCCTCGTTCATGCCGCTTATCAAAGATATCTTTCCCTTCGGATCCTTCGAATACTTTTCTGTCGATCGTGTTGCTGTAGTTTTTCACCCGGTATTTGAAGCCATAGGAGAGATAGGGGCTCAGAGGATATGATAGGAAGACCCCAGTGTTGTAGGTGTTCATATCGTAGTCTTTGGTGATTAGCTCGTTTTTAAGGTCTGCTGTGAATTCAAAACCAATTCTCCAGAAACTGTCTAGGAAATACGGAGTGAGCCAAGAGACGAGGTACTGCTGGTTTTTAGGACCAAAACTTGCGCGCATATGGAGATATTCTCCGCCACCACGAACAGATGAGAGACCATCGGTGAAGACTTTGCTAATGCCCTTATAGTTGAAATTTCGCTCAGTCAGATCGAGACCACCAAATATATTATCAGCAGAACTAAATCCGCTGAATAGGCTGATGTTTCCCGTTTGCGTTTCTTCTACTTCGATATAGATATCCCGGTAGTTATCTCCTAGAGAAATATCCTCTTGGGTACGGACGGAGTAAACATTGACCGACTTGAAATATCCAATGCTCTCAAGACGATACTGGGTAACCTTTAGTTTGAGGGAGTCAAACGTCTCTCCCGGAATAAGGAGTGATTCACGTAAAACTACTCTATCTTCGGTTTGTACATTTCCAATAATCCGAATCATCCCGATCCGATACTCGCGTCCCTCTTCAATGTGAAAATGGACGTTGTAAATAGGCAAGTCTTGGGCTAATTGTGTTTCATAGGTGACATTTGTATCGATGAACCCTTTACGACCGTAAAGATCCTTGATAGCTTCAGTAGTTTTCCGGAGTTTGTCAGGGGAGTAGGCACCATCAGGGTAGGCTCCAAAAATCTTCTCAACCTCTTCGTCAGTGAAAAGGATGTTTCCATCAAAGCTCACTTGTCCAAAGTGGTAAAGAGCCCCTTTTTCGGCCGAAATTTCGATAATGATTTTACCCTTAGAGGGGGACTCTTTCAGTTCTATAGCAACGCGTGCGTCAGCGTAGCCCTGGTCTTGTAGGTAATTGAAAATGGTCAGTCGATCTTGTTCGAGGGCCTCTTCAATGAACTTTCCTTTTCCTGTAAGCCAGCTAGTGAGGTTGCTGTACTTTTTGGTATAGAGTTTGAAAAGAATATAGCTCTCATCGTCTTTTGAGAACCCATCGAATACGATGTCTTCTACTTTTCCAGCTCTCCCTTCAGCAACATCAATTACGATATCCACTTCACCCGACTGTGGGTCTCTGATGAGCCGATAAGAAAGCTGCGATTCGAAGTAGCCTTTTTTGATGTAGTACTCTTTGACCTTATTAAAGGATTTATTGAAGTCGGTCCGGTTAAAAAGGACGCCTGGCTTAATGTCGAGCTCTCTTTTCAGAATGCGCTCTTTGATGTATTTGTTCCCTTTCCACTCGATTTGTCTGATGAGGGGGCGGAGCCAAACCTTCATTGTCACTTCAACTTTTCCGTCTACGACTCGAATTTGTGGTTCTACTCGGTCATAGTCGCTTGCGAGTTGTTTCAAATCTTGATCGAAAACATGCTGGGAAAAGCGGTCGCCTTGTTGTGTTCGGAGTTTTGCGAGGACAATTTGCCTGTCATAGGAAGCTCCTGGGGGGAGGTTCTCGATTTTCACATCGATTTTTCCGACCGATAGGTTCTCATACGACTGGACAGAGGAAGGGGCCTGTGCATTTATTTTGCCGGCAACTCCACTTGATAGGACGAGAGAAAGACAGAGAAGAAATTTATTATTCATAAGTAGAACTCCCGATTATATGCATCTTTGAAAAATTGCGTAAAGTCAAAACGTGTGCCTTCCAGTAAAAGCTTTTTCTAGGGTTCCGAAATCGACAAAGTCGAGCGAGCTACCCATAGGAAGTCCAAAAGCTAAACGGGTTGTCCGAATGCCTAATTTATCTAGTTTTTCCTTGAGGAAGAGGGAGGTGGCATCTCCTTCAAGGGTAGAATCAAAAGCGATGACTACCTCATCAATAGCATGTTTCGCTAGCCGCTTTTCGAGCTTTTCGAGTTTTAAATGTTCAATCGAGCGGCCTTCCATAGGGGAAAGGAGCCCCCCAATTACATGATATAATCCTCTAAAAGCTCTTGTTTCTTCGATCGCATAAACATCTCTAGCTGAGGAGACTATGCATAAGCTAGAGGGGTCCCGATTGGTGTTCGTGCAGAAACTGCATTTTTGGGTGTCTTGAAGGCAGCCGCACTCTTCACAGGGGAGTACATTTTCCTTTAAATCACCAATCTGGGTGGAAAATTTTTTAAGATCTTCATCGGTCCAATCGAGCAGGTAGAAGGCAAATCGCTCAGCGGTTTTTCTCCCAACACCTGGTAGCTTCTTAAGATAGGCGATTAAAGTTAAAAGTTGACTAGGGTATTCGCTCATAAAAATTGAGTATGTAGGATAACCATGTTTTGCTTCAACAATATGCAACTTTCAGCTATAATGGATACTAGTTTATAAATATTTTTTGGTCGTATGAAGAAAGCTAGAATCATTGGAACAGGAACGTACCTGCCTCAGAAAATCCTAACGAATAAGGATTTAGAGCAGATGGTTGACACCACTGATGAGTGGATTGTCACACGTACCGGTATGCGTGAAAGACGGATTGCGGCAAGTGACGAATTTACTTCTGATATGGGGCTAAAGGCAGCTCAGGTCGCCATTCGAAAGTCTAAAATTGACCCAAACAGCATCGATTTAATCCTTGTTGCCACTCTCACACCCGACTACACATTTCCAAGTACAGCTTGTTTAATTCAATCGGCACTAGGGATTCAGGCAGCTGCTGTAGATATTCAAGCTGCTTGTACAGGTTTTATTTATGGCCTAGCTATGGCTAAAGCGTTTGTTGAATCGGGACAATACCAAACCGTTTTGATCATTGCAGCTGAGAAGCTCTCCTCAATTGTCGATTACGAAGATCGAAGCACGTCCGTTCTTTTTGGAGATGGGGCCGCTGCTTGTATCGTCTCCAATCAGGGAAAGGGACTGGTCATCCGAGATGTCATTTTAGGTTCAGATGGAGATCAGGCCGATATTTTAAAAATGCCAGGTGGCGGTTCACGAAACCCTGCTTCACTACATACGGTTGATCAGAAAATGCACTACATTAAAATGGGTGGCCGAGAAGTATTTAAGCACGCAGTGCGCCGCATGGAAACCTCTTCAAAAGAATGTATTGACAAGGCTGGCCTCAAAGAGGGCGATATCAATTGGTTGATTCCCCATCAAGCAAATATTCGGATTATTGAAGCGATCGCAAAACGGTTCGCTGTCCCTAGCGAGAGGGTGTTTATCACCGTCGACAAGTATGGAAACACATCTGCCTCTTCTGTAGGTATTGCACTCGACGAACTCTTAGATGAAAAAACAATTGCATCGGGCGATAATATCTTGCTCACTGCATTTGGTGCAGGACTAACTTGGGGATCAACGGTACTGACCAATGAGTAAAAAAACAGCCTTTTTATTCCCCGGCCAGGGGGCCCAATACCCTGGTATGGGACGAGATTTTTTTGAGAAGTATTCTGTCGCAAAAGCTGTTTTTGAAGAAGCGGATCAGACACTTGGTTTTTCATTTTCTAAACATATTTTTGAAGGTCCCGCAGAAGAACTAACAGAGACCAAAAATAGCCAGCTCGCCATCTTCATCACAAGCATTGCCATCCTTCGGGTAGTAGAGGCCTTAAATCCTCACCTGAAACCCTCAGTATGTGCAGGCCTTAGTCTAGGTGAGTACACCGCTCTAGTCGCAGCTGGCGTTCTTTCCTTTAAAGACGGTCTTTTACTGGTTCAAGCCAGAGGAAACTACATGCAAGAGGCCTGTGAAACCCATCCCGGCACGATGAACGTTGTTCTCGGCATGGAATTGGAGCAAGTTCAAGAGGCTCTTAAATCTATTGAAGGGGTTTGGATTGCGAATCTCAACTGTCCTGGTCAAATTGTTATTTCTGGTGAGAAAGAGTCTATAGAGCGAGCAGCTGCCATTTTGAAAGAAAAGGGAGCGCGCCGCGTGATGCCCCTTGATGTTTCTGGAGCTTTTCACAGTGGCCTTATGGAAGATGCTAAGGCCAAGTTAGAGCCAATGATTCATAGCTGTGATATGAAAAAACCGGAATCTATCGTGGTCATGAACGTAAATGGAGCAGAGGTATCTTCTTTGCCAGAAATTCAAGATCAGATGATTCATCAAGTAACCCATCCAGTCCTCTGGCAAAAAGGGATCGAAGAGATGCTTAAGATGGGTGTAGAACTTTTCATCGAAATGGGTCCCGGAAAGACTCTAGCTGGGATGAATAAACGTATTGGTGTTACAATACCCACCATTAGTGTTGAAAAAGTTGAAGATTTGCAAGGAGTTGGATATGGATCACCAGTTGCTTAAAGGAAAAAACGTTCTTATCACTGGCGGAACAGCCGGCATAGGTAAACAAATTGCGTTAACTTTTGCAAAAGCAGGAGCCAATATTTCGATTTTCGGAACGAATAAAGAGCGCTCAAGCCAAGTGATTCATGAGCTTGAAGTAAATAAATCTTCCGATGACCAAAAGTTTATCGCTCAGCTCGTAGACGTTTCAGACAAAAAAGCTACTGACGCAGTGATTAAAGAGATCCTAGAAATTTGGGGAAACATCGACGTACTCGTAAACAATGCAGGTATTACTCGCGATGGTCTTCTTATGAAAATGTCAGAAAATGATTGGGACGACGTGATCAGTGTCAATTTGAAGTCTGTATACAACACATGCCAGACGCTTGTTCGTCCTATGATGAAAGCTCGCTCTGGAAAAATCATCAATATTTCTTCTGTCGTTGGCTTGACAGGAAATGCTGGACAAGTGAATTATTCTGCTTCTAAGTCGGGTGTAATCGGCTTTACCAAATCCCTAGCGCAAGAGGTCGCTACTCGTGGAATCTGCGTTAATTGCATAGCACCGGGGTTTGTTGAAACGCGGATGACAGACGCCTTAACCGATGCGCAAAGAGAGGGCATCCTCAAAAAAATCCCCATGGGACGCATAGGAAAGCCTGAAGAGATTGCCCAAGTGGCACTCTTTTTGGCTAGCGATATGTCAACATACATGACAGGGCAGGTCCTGACAGTAGATGGCGGAATGGTGATGTAATGAACGCAAACAAAAACCAATGAGGATATATGGAAACAAAGGACAATCTTATGTCGATTGAGAAAGAAGTAATAGATATCGTAGTAGAGCAGCTCGGTGTAGATGCCGCAGATGTGACTGCTGAAAAATCATTCGTGGAAGACCTTAATGCTGACTCCCTTGATTTGACAGAATTGATCATGACATTCGAAGAGCGTTTTGGCTTTGAGATTTCAGAAGAAGATGCTGAGAAACTCAAAACAATCAACGACGTCATCGCTTACATCAAAGAAAAGAAAGCATAAAGAGCCTCCCTCTTTTTTCTTTTCTCCTTTTGCATGCTGAAGCCGACCATTTCAAAGTGGTCGGCTTCTTTTTAGAAGGATTTTACTTCAACCCAGAGTTTCCGAATTTCTTTAGGTGGGACGAGCTTTTTCACGAAATGAAGCTTTTGAAAATCTTCTTTGGTGTATGCGTAAAAGGTCCCTTCCCAGCTCGTCATCTCTAGCTCATCAGTCGGGATTAATCGCGCAGGGAAATATCCAAAATTTTTACAGTGGGCAATGACAGAAGATTCTCTGAATAAATAGTTGAGAAGCTGATAGGTATATTTCTCTTTTTTGCTCGCCTTTGGAATGCAAAAGTTTTCGACGGTGACAAGAGATCCTTCCTCCGGGAGGGCAAACTCGATGTTCGGAAATAAAGGGTGTATTCTCTTGATCAGGGGACTAGAGCATAGGGCGATCGGACAGTTGCCTGTTGCGATGAAGTAATCGGCTCTGAAATCAGAGTAGGCCTCTACCCAAGTTCTCTGTTTTAAAAGAAGTTCTCTAATTTCTTGAAATTGCTCAGGTGTAATTGAATCTGCTTGGCCGAAAAGGTAGAGCGAGGAGAAAGCTACATTTTCAATTGGATCGTTATTGAGGGCAATTTTGTAGTCGACGAAGGAGGAGTCATAGATCATTCTCCAGCTCTTAAGAAAGGGTTTTTCGGCAAAATAGGTCTTATCATAGCCAAGACCGTAGACTTCCCATTCAAAGGGGACTGAGTAGACGTTGTTAGGGTCATAGGGATGATCGAGAAGGGCCGGGTTAAGATCCCCCATAAAATTCATTTTTGACCGAGCAAGGGGTTTAAGAAGTCCATCTTCGATCAGGATCTGGACGGTATAACCTGAGGGCATTACAAGGTCGTATCCCTCTCCTCCGGTAGCTTTCATTTTGACTTGGAGCTCTTCGTTTGTCGCGTAGTAGCTCAAGTTTACTTTTATCCCCGTTTCTTTCTCAAAGGCGACCAAAACCTCCGGGAGAATTGTATCTCCCCATACAAAGATGTTGATGCTTTTCTCTTGAGTCGGGAATATCTTCATATTCGGTAGATATAGGGCAACAAAGATCAGAACAATCCATAAACCAATGATGGCGATCCGTTTGAAAAGTTTGCCAATATCCATTAGAAAAACCGTATTTTTGTTTTTAGAGAAAAGAAGAATAGCACAAGAAGCGAGCTTAGAAAGAGGAGAACAGAAGATAAGGCATTCACTACAGGAGAGACTCCAGACCGAATCATCGATAAAATATAGAGGGATAAAGTTTGTGCAGTGCTTCCTGCACAGAAATAGGATAGGATGAAATCGTCAAAAGAAAGAATAAATACTAGTAAGGAAGTCATGATCAAAGTTGGTCTGAGCATGGGTAGAGTCACTTTAAAAAAGGTTTGCAGCGGCGTAGCTCCAAGATCAAGGGAGGCTTCTGTTAGTTTGTAATCGAGCTCTTTAAAGCGGCCGTAGGTGATGGGTACGATAAATCCGAGACCAAGGACAGAATGGGCAATGATTAGCGTGATCAATCCAAGTGGAATACGAATCATCGTGAAAAAAGAAAGTAAACTCACAGCGAGGACTGTTTCGGGAATAATGAGATTGCCATAGAACATGTTCAGGGATTTTCCAACCCTCCCACCTTGAGCTGCATAAAAGACGAGTCCAATCCCAGCTCCTAAGCTGATGAGAGTAGAACTACTGGCAACGATGAGGGAATTGCCAAATGCATGCCAGAGGTACTTTTCACGGAAAAGCTCTCGGTACCATTCCATGGTGAACCCGCTCCAAGGGGCAGGAAAACGTTCGATGTTGAAGGAGAAAACCACAAGAATGACAATGGGTACATAGAGAAAGAGGTAGGTAAAGCCGACAATTAACAGAGAACTGATGCTTCGTAGAGACTTGACATTATCCATGTTGCATCCTCGGGGACAATAATTTATCGAGCCCTACATAGAGCAGCATTGTTGTAAGGATCAAAATAAGGGCACTCACCAGGGTGAATGCAGCCCCTAAAGAACCGGTTCCCTCTCCCAAAATATACTGTGAAACAACAGTTCCTACAAAAATTGTTTTATCTCCTCCCATCAGCTCTGGAATCGCAAACTCACCAAAAGAGGGGATAAATACCAGAAAAAATCCAGCTCGAATTCCCTGGCGGGTCATAGGGATCAAGACTCGCCGGAATGTAGTCGTAAAGTTTCCCCCTAAGTCATAAGAGGCCTCAATTAAATTGAAGTTAAACCTTTCTAGAGATGTATATATGGGGAGTACCATGAACGGGAGGTAGTAGTAGACCATCATAATCATGATGGCAGGGATCGTGTTTAAGAAGTTTACCGGCTCCCTTAGTAGATGCATCTTCAAAAGGATCGTATTGAGAAATCCGTGATTTTCAAGGACATAGAACCATGCATATACGTGTAATAAGAAATTTGTCCAAAAGGGAACAATCAAGAAAAAGAGGAAGAAGTTTTTGTATTTACGCCCTTTAAAAGCAATGAAGTAGGCCAAAGGGTAGGCAAGGCAAAAACATAAAATCGCATTGGACAAGGCCAACAATAAAGAGGAGAGAACAACTTTCAGGTAAGTTGGATTTAGAAATTCGGCGACATGAGAAAATGTAAAGCCCTGAAAAGAACCAGTCTCAGAGACCTTCATAAATGTTGAAACCACGATCATGCAAAGAGGGATATAGAAGAAAAGCCCTTGCCAAATGAGAGCTGGAACCCCGAAGGTAAAGGGGAGTTCACTACGAGGTTTTTTGGAAAGAATTTGAATTTTCATTTTTCGAGAAGCACCGCATTTTCTTTTTGCCAATATAAATAAACTTCGTTGTCGTAGTCGATGTCTTCATGCGGAAAATGCTCTTCGTTTTGTTCAAACACTTGAATTCTCATATTGTCTTCAAGAGTCACATTATATTGGGTAGATCGGCCGTGGTAGACGATCGAATGGACGATTCCCTTGATTTGATTCGAAAAATTTTTGGCTTCTGTCTTCGAGATGTAGATTTTTTCAGGGCGGATACTCATCACAACATCGTGCCCCTCTTTCATCCACTCTTTCTGCTTAGGAATGTAGACTTTGAACTGTCCAAGATCGGGAATTTCAATCTCAGGCTCTCCATCGAGTTCACGGAGCTTTCCATGCCAGATGTTCGTGGTACCAACGAATCGAGCAACAAAAGATGAGTGGGGAAACTCATAAATTTCTTTTGGAGTTCCCATCTGCTCAATTTCACCATGATGATTCATAATTGCCATGTTATCGGCAACCGTGAGAGCTTCGAACTGATCATGGGTCACGTAGATGAAAGTTGTTTTCAGCTCATCCTGCCACTCGATGAGTTCGAGGAGCATTTTCTCGCGTAACTTAAAATCTAAAGCAGCTAATGGTTCGTCAAGAAGGAGTACATCGGGTTCATTGACGATAGCCCGTGCAAGAGCCACCCTCTGCTGCTGTCCTCCAGAAAGTTGGTTTGCAAGCTTGTATATATGGGCTTCTAGGTGGAATGCTTCAAGGATCTTAAATACTTTTTGATTGATCACTTCTCTGGGGAGTTTTTTCAGCCGGAGGCTATAGGCTACATTTTCAAAAACATTGAGGTGGGGGAAGAGGGCATAATTTTGAAATACAATGTTTATAGGGCGCTCGTTGATTGGCTCCCGCGTGATATCTTGATCACCCAAGTAGATCTTCCCCTCATCTGCCGTCTCGAGTCCTGCAATCAGCCTCAGAAGTGTCGTTTTGCCACATCCGCTGGGGCCGAGGAGGGCAAAGAACTTTCCCCCAGGGATCATCAGGTCGATATTTTGGAGGATTGGCTGTCCATTAATTGATTTAGAAAGGTCTTCTAGTTTAATACCACGCATAGCCAAAGGATTGTAAACAATTTGATATTTTCCTGGAACTTATACTCGGTTTTTAGGTAAAAGTTTACGTTTGAACCGAAAGGGAAAAAAATATGCAGAAGAGAAAACTTGTTATTATTGGGTCGGGTCCTGCCGGCTATACAGCGGCTATTTATGCATCAAGAGCTAACCTTCACCCCCTTTTGTATGAAGGGTTTTATTCAGGAACAGCCGGTGGACAGCTCATGACTACCACCGATGTAGAAAACTACCCCGGTTTCCCTGATGGGATCCAGGGACCAGAGCTAATGATCAAATTCCGTGAGCAAGCGCTCCGATTTGGCACCGAAATACTGACAGAAGACGTGAAATCTGTCGATCTCTCTTCTCATCCATTTAAAGTATTTGGTAATACAACTGAAGTGACTGCCGATGCAGTCATTATTGCGACAGGGGCCACGGCAAAACGACTCGACATTGAGGGAGCACGTGACGGGGAATTTTGGCAAAAAGGGGTTACAGCTTGCGCTGTTTGCGACGGAGCTGCGCCGATTTTCCGCAATCGAGAGCTGTATGTAATCGGTGGAGGAGACAGTGCCTGTGAAGAGGCAGTGTTTTTGACAAAATTCGGTAGCAAGGTCTATATCGTCCATCGGCGTGATGAGCTACGTGCTTCAAAAATCATGGCTGAGCGAGCAATGAAACACCCCAAAATTGAAATTCTCTGGGATACAGTGGTAGAAAAAGTAGAAGGGGATAAAGTTGTCCAGTCGGTCACGCTGAAAAATATTAAAACGGGAAAAACCGAGAAAAAAGATGCGGGTGGGGTCTTCTTCGCAATTGGTCATAACCCCAATACTGCATTCCTCAACGGCCAGCTCGCTATTGAAGAGAACAAATACCTAAAGGTCACTCCAGGTTCGACCACTACAAGCGTTGAGGGTGTTTTTGCAGCCGGAGATGTATACGATCATGTCTATAGACAGGCGGTCTCTGCAGCGGGAAGTGGTTGTATGGCTGCTCTTGACGCAGAAAGGTGGCTCAGCGCTAAGGGTTTGATTGATTAGAATGAAGAAACTCTTCTTCGCCATTATTGCTCCTACCGCTTGCTTTGCTCTTCAAGAAAGGCCTTGGTACGGGGATATGTGTGAGTTTCATTTCCGTCCTCAATATACGTACGAGTTTTTCAGAAAAATTGATCGCGCCCTGCCCCAGCTCACAAAAAATCAGTACAACAATGTTCTCCAGTTCGATCTTGACTTTACCTTTCCCGACACCTGGAACTGGGAAATGGAGCTTGAATTTGCAGACACGACACCTGTTTCGTGGGGGTACCGGAGTTTTGCCTTGCAGATCCGGAAACTCTGGCTCGACGATGTAGCTTGCGATCCAATTAGTCTGTCCACTGGACTGGTCTATCGCGATGCGGGAGGTAGGATGCGCAAGGCTCCGATTACTCCTTACCACTCCCGCGCCAATTTTGAGTTCCACACATCGATAGGAAAAGAATGGAGCTCTGGCCCCTACTGGTATTTCCGCTCCTATGCTGTCGGTGCAATCGGGCAGGGGACGAGCGGGTCTCCCTGGCTGCGTGGTGATCTCTTCTTTTGGTTGAATATCCACGACTGCCATCAGTTTCGCATCTACGGAAAAAGTTATTGGGGACTTGGAAGCAAAACGACAGTCCCTACCCATCCATTTCCAGGCTGGTCTGAGATTGGCCACCAGAGTATTGACTTAGGGGCAAGCTATCGCTACACATTTGGTGTCTGGTTTGATCTGCAATTTGACTACCTCTATCGGGTACATGCACGAAGTTTCCCTGAGAAGGTGAATACGTTTCTCTTCACCCTTAATTATCCATTCTGCCCTTTGTAGGCATGGTCTTCTCTTCACTTCGCAAATAAGACTGTCCCTCCAATTGACCCATCCGGTCTGATTTTCGAGAAGTTAACTTGGATATGAGAGCATTACTCTGTCTAACGGAGGTCAATCCAAATGGCGACAGCGGAGGCGTATTCTTTGCAGTGGCTGATGGTGACGAGAACTTTTGGGTCTTTGAACCGCTTTTTTAGTTCGCCTGAAAAATGCACTTCGGGCTTCCCGTTTTCATTTGCGAGAATTTGAATGTCGTGCCAGGCGGCCTCTTTTCCGATTCCGCAGCCGAGTGCCTTGGCAATCGCCTCTTTTGCAGCAAAACGGCCTGCAAAGCGGGGAAAAGGATCTTTGTGAAGGGAGCAATAATCTTGCTCTTTTTTGGTGAAGAGACGGTTTAAGAAAGCCTCTCCGTGTTCTTGATGGGCTTCACGGACACGAGAGATCTCGATAATGTCATTTCCAAGGCCCTGCAGCATTATACTTCGACCCTGTTTCCTTTCATGGGGGCATCTTCCATTGTGTTGCAGAAGATCATTCTCCCTGATGAGGTGTGTTTCACTGAGAGGACATTTACCTCGATGCACTCGCCGATAAAGTCTCCTCCACCGTTGACGACAACCATTGTCCCATCTTCGAGGTAGCCTACCCCTTGGTTGGGTTCTTTCCCAAAGCGCTGGATTTTGATCTTCATCACCTCGCCAGCTTCCATAAGAGGCTTGAGGGCGTTAGATAGAGAATTCAAATTGATGATTTTGATCCCTTCAACTGCAGGAAGATGGAGCTGAGATAGATCTGCAGCGAGAATGTTTGCATCTGTAATACGGGCTAATCGGATGAGTTGGGCAAAAGGATCGTGGATCGCCGGATACTCCGTTTCGTTGAATCTAAGCCCCAGTTCTGGGAGAGTTTGCAGTTTCTTTAGCGTGTCGATGCATGTCCTTGCTTTTGCTTTGCTATTATCATCACCGAGTTCTGTTTGGCTGTAGAGCTCTCTTTCTAAAAATCGAGGCATCACCAAAAAATTATCAACCAGCCCCGTTGTAGCAAGGTCCAAAATCCGGGAGTCAGAAAGAGCTGTAACGTCGATCAAGATGTCCTTTTTGCAAAGGGGGGATTTGACGAGATTAACAAAAGGAAGACTGATGAGAATCTCATTCGAAAAGTGGAGTGTTAGAAATGCTCCTAAATAGGTTCCCAAAAGTAAAAAAGATACCCGCATTAAATCTATGGTTTGCGCTTGTAGCACTATACCCAAATGGCTCATCGATAGGACGGCGTTGAAAAGAACGATTAACGCTTTTCCTAAGAGATACCCAGTGAAGAGGCCGAAAATGAGTGTGTTAAAGGCCTTTAAATTATATCGCTTGAACAAAATCTCTAGAGAAAAAAGAAGAGAACTAAAAGCTAGACCAACGCCGATTCCAATCAGTACCCTTTGCCACATAGGCCCAATTGGCAAAGTTGTCATAAATGCGGTCATGAAAAAAAGACTCAAGATGAGAAAGAAAACTCTTAGGAAAGGCAAAGAGATTTTCATGGACAAGCCCCCTAGATTACGGTTTTGACATAGCCAAGGAAGTTTATAGCCACGATTTTTTTTTGTCGATGAAATTACTCTTTGCCTCATCTACATTGTGAAAGTCTACTTGTGATATTTGGTTCCCTTCTCAATTTCGAAGGCTCTGTAGAGTTGTTCGAGGAGGATGAGGCGAGTGATCTGATGCGTGAAAGTCAACTTGGAAAAGCTGACTTTTTGTTTGGCATTGCTCAGGATTTCGTTAGGCAGCCCTTCAGCGCCGCCGATGACAAAACTCAGGCGGGATCCAGATACTTCTAGCGATTTAACGATCCATGAAGAGAATTCTTCACTTGTATGCATCGTTCCGAGTGGATCTAGGGCGATATAGGGCTTCTCAAGAAGGGATCGCAGCTGGGTGTTGTCCTTGGCGAGACACCACTCGATTGACAGGATAGGGCCAAGCCGTCTAGTATATTCCTGAATTGCTTGTTGTAACCAAGCTTCTTTTGTTTTGCCGATGGAAAAAATCTTTAGTTTATACATCTACTGGAATCCTGCAAAGGAGTTAACGAGTTGGAATATCCCTTTTTTAGCTAGACCGATCCTCTGGTACGGGTTTTTCTTTGCTCTAGGGTTTTTCTTAGCCTATTTGGTCTTTCAGGGGTTATTAAAAACTTTTATGCGGACCTACAAGGTCCGGAAAAAAGAGATTGCCAAGCTCGCTGAAAAGGTTGTTTTCTATGTAATTCTTGGAACTGTAATCGGCGCTCGTCTCGGCGATGTCCTATTTTATCAGAGCCCAAGAGGCTATGTCCAGGATCCTTTTGGAATCTTTCGATTTTGGGAAGGGGGCCTCTCGAGCCATGGTGGCGTGATTGGGATTATGATCAGTTTGTGGGTTTTTTGTCTTAGGATTCGAAAAAAATATCCGATGCTAACCTGGGTAGCTATGCTTGATCTTCTTTCCATTCCGGCACTTCTTGCAGGGGGATTCATTCGAATTGGGAATTTCTTTAATCAGGAAATCATCGGGAAAGTCACATCGATGCCTTGGGGAATTGTATTTGGCCAGGCAGCTGACGGTTTATCGGGGGTTGCTCGCCACCCAGTTCAACTCTACGAAGGTCTTTTTTATTTTCTTTTCTTTTTTGTTTTATGGGCTCTACGAAGGAATCGACCGAAGATGTTTCGACTTGGTAAGACATCGGGCCTCTTTTTCATGGGGACCTTTACATTCCGGTTTTTGATCGAGTTTGTGAAGTCACCTCAAAGCGAATTGATCAAGTCAGATGCTATTCTGAATATGGGGCAACTCCTGAGCATTCCGATGATCTTAGTCGGCGTAATTCTCTTCTTCCGTGACCAAAATCGTCTGCGCTCTTTCTCTGCTAAAGGGGAGTAGCGGGAGCATTTTTTTGCTTAGGCGTTCAAATTTCTCAATGAGCTCATTTGGAGAGAATTGCTGCGAGCGGAGCATTTCCTTGTGCCATTTGATGAACCGATCGTAGGTTGACGTTTCATCATCAAACTCTTGGGTATACCAGAGATACTTGATGTAGATCCAGATTCTAAGCTTCATTTCCTTTGCAAACCCAAGTAGGCGGGGGTGTTTTTCTAAGTACCCTTTGTGGACGGTGTCTACCAGCTCTTCAAAGTTTTGTCCTTTTTTCCAAGCAGCTTTGATTTCTTTAAGAAGGGCAGATGCCTCGTTAAGGCGTATCCAACGAAGGAGCATGTCGTTTTGGATCGTCCAGTTTTGGATCTTTCTTTCAATTTCTTGATCTTCGATATCTCCAAGCGCGTTGCTGGCTTTCTCAAAGAAAGAAAAAGCCTCTTCTGCTACTTGTTCGGGTCCTAAATAGGGGGAGTCGATCGCAATCGCAGCAAGTTCACTTTTCAGACATTTTGCAATGGGATAGGGGATTCTATCTAAGGTCTTTTCCATTCTCTCTGAAGTATGGTGACACACATCGGCATAGAGTGCTACGAGCATTTTCTTGATTTGCGTTGGCGTGTAGTTGGCGGTTAGAGACTGGAGTTGGATGAGCCTTTTTTGGACATAGAAGGCCAGCTCAGACTGGGATACTTCTGGGTGGTTTGCTGTAATATCTAAAATCGCTTTCACGATGAGCTTGTCTACTTTCCCGTTTTCATCGTAAGGGCTTTTAAAGTGGTCAGGGGAAAGGGTCGGAATTAGGTGGCGTTGCAAAGACCAAATTGTCCTTGTGAGCTGGTCGAGTTTGGGCCTAATCCCATCTACAACGGCGATGCATTCACTCATCTTTACGGCGAGCTGGTGTGCATAATGACAGGGGTGGATATGACAGGTGTTCGGCTGTTTAGCCGTCGTTTTTAAATTCTCTTTAATGAAGAAGGGAAGGTTGAGTTTTCCATCCTGTGTTAGAGCATTTTTTTCAGCTTGAATCTGTGTCGAAAAAAACTGGACTTTTTCCCATGTCTTTTTCAAAGCCGAGACCCCGAGGCGGTACTTTGGAAACTTTTCTTGAAACTCGGGAGTGATTTTGTTGATCAGTTCATCTTGGAGTTGAAGAGACCACTTTTTAGAGTTGCTGCAGTGGTACATTTCCCGTTTAATTTTTTGGGAGAGAAAAAGGTTTAGATCTGAATAGGGATCGTGAAATTCTGGGCTTTCATCGATCGCATCGAGGAGCTCTCGTCCGAGGAGTTGTTTTGTCTTTAGCGGGCGCTTTTCGATTCCATCCGGATGGGGATTTCTAGGTATTCTTCTTGCCATAACCAATCTCACTATTTTTTACGTGTGAAACTCCCGGTCTAAATCATTAAAGAATTTTTTGTCATTAAATTTTTTTTAATACCCGAATTTTTTTTCAGCGATTAGTCCATAATTGGTGTTGTCTTTTAATTTTTTTCACTGAATAATTGGGATTTGACAGGAGGTTTTTCTCATGAATCAGATTACAGTAGCAGGACATTTAGGCGCCGATCCAGAAGTGCGTTTCACATCATCCGGACAAAAGGTGACAACTATCCGCGTTGCAGCTCGTGTTCGAAAAGGAGCTAAAGGCGATGACACGATTTGGTGGCGGGTTACCATTTGGGGAGAGCAGTTTGATAAGATGATCCCCTATTTAAAAAAGGGGAGTCCGGTCATTGTTTTCGGTGAGCTCAATAAACCTGAGATTTTTACAGATCGCGATGGACGTCCACAGATTTCAATGAATATTACGGCACAGAACCTCTCGTTCAGTCCCTTCGGTCGGCCCGATAGCCAAGGTGGTGGTTCAGCTTCTCATGAAGAAGAGTCACAAAGCGGTGGACACCATCAGGATTCGCAAAAAGAATTTTCTCAAGGAAAAGAACAGCCTCAGGAAGCTCTTGCCGATGAGGAAATTCCGTTCTAATGACTGTTAAGACCGTTGAATCTCTTCAAAAAAGACCGAGCGCAGATGCGCTGATCATTCCTTTTTACGAGGGAAAAAAACCTGCATTTGCCGGCAAACTTGGATCGAGCCTGTTTTCTTCCCCCCTTAAGGCGGGAGATTTCACGGGAAAAAAGGAAGAGGTTCTCTGTCACTACCCACAAACAGGAAAAGAAAAACGTCTCGTTCTCGTAGGTCTTGGAAAAAAGGGGGACCTCACCAGTGAGGGGCTAAGGCGGGCGTATGCCAAAGCCCTTAGCTCAGTCAAGAAAAAGGCGAAATCGGTCAATGTTCAGCTTCCTCAGGAAGGGGATATAATGGCTGCGGTCGAAGGTGTCCTTCTGACAAATTATGTCTACGATACGAACAAGACTGAAAAAGACAAATCCGTTGGACAAATTACCTTTATCACCGAAGATCGGGAAGGGGTTAAACGGGTAGAAATGGTTTGCGAAGGGGTTTTTCTCACTCGAAACTTAGCAATCAGTAATGCAGATACGGTGACGCCTACTTTTCTCAGTAAAATGGCCAAAGAGCTGGCTGCAGAGCATTCCTCGATTAAAACGACCGTTTTAGATGGAAAGCAAATCAAAAAAGAAAAGTTGGGCCTTTTGGAGGCGGTTAGCCGCGCTTCATCAGAAGACCCTGCTCTGATCATCCTCGAATACACGGGAAATCCTAAGTCAAAAGAGACGAGTGCGATTGTTGGAAAGGGGGTTACCTATGATACCGGTGGCTTAAGTCTTAAACCAACGTCTGGGATGTTGACCATGCGCGATGATATGTCGGGTGCGGCGACTGTTTTGGGTACGATGCACGTGATCGCCCGGCTAAAGCTGCCGATCAATGTGATCGGGGTGATCGGATCGACGGAAAACTCGATTGGTTCTAAGAGCTATAAAATTGGTGATGTCTACACAAGCTATAGCGGTGTACATGTTGAAATCACAAACACCGACGCTGAGGGGCGACTCGTGTTAGCCGATGCCCTTTCGTATCTCCAAATGAACTATGGGCCAAAGAGGATCATCGATATCGCTACCCTTACTGGAGGGGCCGTTGTTGCACTTGGCGAAGAAGTGACAGCGATTATGTCAAATGATGATGTTTTATCTCAGCAGCTGATTGATGCAGGTGAACAGACCTATGAAAGACTCTGGCGTCTTCCCCTTTACGATGAGTATGATGATTTGCTTAAGTCGAAATTTGCAGATATAAAAAATTCAGGCGAGCGAAAAGCTTCTCCGATTCAGGGGGGGATTTTCCTTAAGCGATTCATCGGAAAAGTCGATTGGGCACACCTAGATATTGCAGGAACATCGTTCCCAGATAACCTTAAGCCCTATCATCCTGTTCAGGCAACAGGTGTTGGGGTTCGTCTACTGACCCAATTTTTCTCGAAGTTGTGCCTGTGAAAACCTATACTCTGATTGTTCCTAGAGGCAAAAGTGGTGAAACCCTTCTGTCCTTCCTTCGCGATCATCTTAAGGAATTTCCTTCCGTGAAGGCGATCAAACGGGCGATCGATGCAAAACAATGCAAGATCAACGGAAAGGTTGAGTACTTTTCTACTCACCGGGTGAAATCAGGTGATAAGATCGTGATTGCACTCGGAGATGCCGCTCCTAAATTTCAGCACCAAGTACTTTACGAAGATGAGGCTATTCTTGTGATTAATAAGCCTCCTGGTATTCCATCGGAGTCATTCACAGAGATGATTTTGGTGCATCGGTTGGACAAAGACACCTCTGGGGTAATGGTAATGGCAAAAACACCTGAGGCCGAAAAGGCGATGGTAAAGCTTTTTGCCGATAGAAAAATAAAAAAAATGTACGAGGCAATCTGTGATGGAACCCCTCTTCATCCCAAATGGAGAGTCGATAATTATTTAGGGAAAAAAGCAAGCTACCAAGGTGGTGCTCTTTTTGGGAAAACGTCTAAAGAAATAGGAAAGCGGGCAGTCACTGAGTTTGCCGTCGTGAAAAAAACCGATACAGCCGCTCTAATTTCAGCGGAGCCAATCACGGGAAGAACACACCAAATCAGAATCCACTTAAAGGATTACGGACATCCAATTTTAGGCGATTGGCAATACGGTAAGGAATTCAAGTGCAAGCTCCATCCTCCTCGGCAAATGCTCCATGCTAGAACGTTAGAATTCCCTCATCCAATCACCGGTGAAGACCTTCGGATTGAAGCGCCCCATTTTCCCGACTTTTTAGAGGTGAAAAAAGAGCTCTTTGGAGCATAATCAATAGCCATGAAAGAGTTTTTGATCGTAAAAACATCCTCGATAGGTGACGTTATCCAGTGTTTTCATCTGGTTGATTTTTTGCAAATGCGCTTTCCTAAATGTAGAATTGATTGGGTTGTCGAGAGTGAAACGGCCCCTCTTCTCCGCTCTCACCCAGGAATAGATCGAGTCCTTGAGGTCGATACCAAGGTTTGGCGCCAACACATTTTGAAAAATCACAAAGAAATGGGGTGTTTCCGGAGAGAACTTCGGAAGAAGATTTACGACGTCCTTTTCGATCTCCAGGGGAATACTAAATCAGCTGCAATCCTCGCTCTAGCACGAGCCTGTAAGAAAGTTGGATATGGTTGGAAAAATGTCCCTGAAAAAACTAACTATTTTTTCACCAATGTTCATATCCCAGTAGCAGGGCAGAATGTACGAAGTAGATACCTTCAGCTCCTTCAGGACTTTTTTGGAGAAGATCAGGTCCCAAGCCCAAGACCGCTTAAACTCAAATTGACCGAGGCTGAGACTTTGCGTCTTGAGAGGCTCAATCAACTTGGATTCCAAAGACCGCGAATTATGATCTGTTTTGGATCAAACTGGCAAAATAAAATGCTTTCAGAAAGTACCCTTTCTGCTTTCCTGCACAAGATCGATGAGAAGTATTCCCCTTCATTTTTCTTTACCTATGGGAACTTAGAAGAAAGGGAAATTGCAGACCGGTTAGAAGTTGATTTTTCGAGTAGTTGTCATGCAGTTGGGGAGATGAGCTTGCCTCTTTGGCAGCGCTTTATGGGTCTTGTTGAGGGGGTCATCTCGATGGATTCTGCGGCTTTGCATTTATGTGCAACGACAAGCACGCCGAGTTTTAGCCTTTTTGGACCTTCTTCTGCGGCTGCATACAAGCCGCTAGGGGATAAACATCTCGCATTCCAAGGTTCATGTCCCTACGACATTCAGTTTGAAAAACGGTGTCCTCATCTTCGTACCTGTCAGACGGGCGCTTGTCTTAAAGATGTATCAGCAGATCTGCTTTTCGAGCGCTTTGAAGTGTTCTGGAATGCTGTTTCAGAGAAGCAGCTTGTTTTGACTTAGAGTTCTGACCATTTCTTGTGTATCAAAAAAGATTTCCTCATGAGTTTTAAGGGCCTCAATTTGATCGAGGCTAAACCAGGTCCCGTCAAACAATTCGCCCCCTTTTGGCCGTCCCACAAAGATAAAATCAATATGTTCGTGAGCTGGCTGATCTCCTAAAGCTGGTATCTGTTCGAGAAGACATGAGTAGGGACGTTCAATACTTTTAGCATTCCACTCATCAACCCATAAATTTTCTTGGGTGATGAATTCGATTTCTAGCCCTGTCTCCTCCAAAACTTCCCGCTTTGCAGCTTCTGACGGAGTTTCATTTTCTTCTAAATGACCCCCGGGAGGGAGCCATTTTTGATGCTTTTTATGGAAAAGAAGTAAAAACTTATTTTCCTCGACGATGTAGCACGTCGATACAAATTGCCTGTTCATAAGGGGTATGTTATACTAGTTCTTTCATATTTTGGAGGAAAAAAATGCGGGAATTTGCCCAGCTCATCGAAATAGCGAATACACTCAATAGCCCAGAAGGGTGCCCATGGGACATCAAACAAAACTTTGAGACCCTTCGCCCCTACATTTTGGAAGAGGCTCATGAGGTTCTCGAAGCTATCGATAATGGGGTGGACGAAGAGATTATCGAGGAACTCGGTGACCTCCTTTACACAGTCGTCTTCTATGCGAAAATTGCGGAGAGGGAGAAGCGCTTTTCAATGGAGCTTATATTGAATACGCTGAAGGAGAAGCTGATTCGCCGTCATCCCCACGTATTTGGAGAAAATAAAGCCGAGTCGATGGATGAAGTGATTCAAAATTGGGAGGCGATCAAAAAAATAGAGAAAAGCCATCGGACAAGCGCCCTTGATGGAATTCCCCCGACTCTGCCTTCACTGCACCGAGCTTATATGATGCTAAAAAAAATGAATAAGAGTGGCTATAAACGGAAAAAAAGAACCCCTTCGAATCAATCGGAAAAACTCGCAGACCAAATATTTTCGATCATTGAAACCAGTGTTGCCGAAAGGATAGACATCGAAAGCTCTTTCAGAGAACTTCTTTCCTCAGAAGAAAAGGCCTTCAAAGCTTGGGAGTTGCAGTCAACTCAAGACTGAAGTACTCTTTCGCAAATGAACAAATCACTATTTTTGGCTCTTTTTCTAGGATCTTCCTCTCTATTTGGTTATGAAGAGTGTTGCTTAGATAGACATATTACATTTCAAGCTGATTATGGCTATATTCGTCGGCAAGATGTTCGTGACCTTCGCCTGGTTGAAAACGCCTCAATTCTCATTGATGAGAATGGGAATATGAAGCCTAAGAAGGTGATGGATACGGACGACCTGGCAGAGAGGCTCGGCTGGCAATCTGCCATTCGTGCTCTTACCACCGTTCATTGCACCCCCAGCTTTTCTTTCGAGATCCAGTATACCTACTACTTCCCCTGGACAGCTACGAATGTTGTAACAGGAACTGGGCTGCAGTTTCCTTTTACCGACTTAAGTCTTACTGTCGACTATGTTGGTGCAGATCGAGTTGTTGGAAACTACAAATCGAAGTTGCAAAATGGGGAGGTCAACTTATGGTTCCACCTGACTCCTCAAAGGGTTGATTATTTTTCTTTTGCTTGGGTTTTTGGTGCCAGAGGGATGGATCTCAAGGAAAACATGAATTTAGAATTTTACCACCCCTCTAGCAGATCTAAATATCAGATCCAGGATAAAGATCATTTAATCGGTCCACAGCTCGGGGCTATGCTCCAAGTAAATCCCACCTCTTGCTGGACCTGGACATTTATCGTAAAAGGGGCTGGTTTTTTTAATCGGATCAAGAACGAGGTTTGCGTAAAAGATCGGAATAACACCGACAAGATTATCGGCTTTAAAAAGAAGCGTTCGACCGATAGCTGGCTTCTAGAAGCCTATGGACAACTTGCGTTCAATATCTGGACGAATTTTGACATTCATATCGGCTATCAGGGCTTTATCCTTACGGGGATTGGCTTGGCACCGAACAATCGGACCGTCTATCTTCCCCAGCGTCGTACTGTGAATGGAAAGGGGCAGATTGTGATTGATGGTCTCTACGCAGGAGCCTCCCTTAGTTTTTGACGTGGAGGACCTGTTTCGTATCCCATCCAGAGGTGTAGGTGAAAGCCTTTGTCCCACGGAGATTGAACGGGGCCTTTGTCAGGTCTAGATGTCTCCCATAGGTGAGATCTACCTCTTCAGAATTTTCACTGGTTTTAGTGGTTGGATCGACATCATTGGTGATCAGACAATGCTTAAATTTATGAAGTTGTTTGAGGAATTTTTCGATTTCAGAATCGGGTAAATGTTGAAGGACATCTTTGCAGATGATCAGATCAGCCTTAGGAAGATTCATATCCATCCCGTCAGAATGGATAAAGGAAATTTTTTTCGTAGAAAATTGAGCATTGTTTTTGTCGATTACAGCTCTCACGACGTCGATTCCTGTGTATTTCGCCCCATTCCAGTCTACGTACTGGGAAAAAGTCCAATCACCGCAACCAACATCAACGATCGTTTTGATCTTATTTTTCTTGATAAAGTCTTGAAGGAACTTCATGTAGGGCGCCGCCTCCCGGACTGTAGAGCCACATCCAGAAAACCCCTCTCCTTTTTCGTTTACGCCCCATTTAGCTTCTCTGTAGATGGTTGTAAACCGCTCTTCAGATGTATTCGAAATAAGGGGGAGAGTGTAGAGGAGGGTGAGGAGGGCTAAACGGTTCATCCAATCGACCTATTTTATTCGGAAAAAAAGCTGGAGGTTACTTTTGGCAACGAGTGGTTTCCTTAAGGCTGCCACCTTCCGGTTCTGACCTGGTTCGGATCAATCGCTTCCAAGAGGCCCCCAGCAAAGAGAACATTCTACGGTTTTATCCGTTTTTTCACCAGTTTCCTGTTTCAAGCCGCATATTGACAAGGGTGGTCCCAGGGAAGTGATAGGTTAAAATTTTCTCTGAGCTTTCTTGTCGTTGGGCGAGAATTTCAGCACTTTCTGCACATAATCCAACCCCGGCCCCTTTACCATATCCGGTGAAAAAGATCTTTTTCCCTTTCACGGAGATGGCAAAGTCATTGCTAGGCAGAGTTCCAGTCCCTAGGAGGCGTTGGAGGGTGAAAAAATCGACATCTTTTGCTTCATTAGGGCCAATCAGACGGACAGCGTAGACTTTAGAAGAGTTTTTGGCTCGATAGAGTTCGATTTCTGTGATTGAGCTAAGTTTAGCAAGCTCACTCAGCATTTTTGCAGGAATTTGAGTTTTCCACTTCGACTTTTCTCGGTTTTGCAGAGAGGGGAGGTTATCGACTCCTCGGGGAACTATCGCACTTTTTCTGTAAATTGCCGGGTAGGCTACACTTCGACCTGCATTGTTTTGTCCCCACACAGCTGCAAAGGGGCTCTTCTTATAGTTGAGAACCATATCCCTTGTCCGATCAACAGCTCCTTCGACAAAGGAGCTCAGTTTTCCGGCAACATTTCCATAATACCCAACTTTATCGGCTTCAACTTGCCAGCTCGCGTAGGAGTCTTTTTGGATCGAGTAGTAGAGGTTCGTTCTTTCAGTGATAACAATAGCATCAAGTGCTTCTTTCGAGTATTTTTGTGTGATTTGATTGCTCAGAACCGATTTGAGGTAGTCCTCCGCATCGAGCTCATTGACGATATTGATCGTCCCACCAATGCTGTACACTTCGATGGTTCCTTTGTATTGGATCCCATTGACTAAGATGCTGGCACCCGGTTCATCAGCGACAATTCGGACCTCAAAGGTTTTCGGTAAGAGCTCACCCCATTGAAGCCCCCGATCAATTGTTGTTATCCGCGCTCTTTTCTTCTTCGTCTTTGTTGCAATCCACTCGCTTGTTTTAGGATTGTAGAGAATATGCCTTCCTTTCACTTCGATGAGAGCTTCGCCAGCAAGCTTCGTCAGGAGCACTTTGACCATAACGGGCTTTTCTGCGCTGATTAAAGAGGTGGTAAGAAAAAGAAAGAGCAAAATCTTTCGAAGCAATTAGGACTCCTTGTGTAAATGCTGATACGCCAACTGAGTGGCTTCCCTTCCCCTGGGAGTATGGCGTAAAAACCCTTTCAATACAAGGTAGGGCTCATAGACTTCAGACAAGGTAGCGGGATCTTCACTGAGTGCAATTGCAAGAGTATTCAGACCAACGGGTCCCCCCTGATGATGGTCGATGATCGTCGATAAAAACTTTTTATCCATCTCATCTAATCCCTGTTCATCGATAGCAAGCATCGTCAGAGCTTCTTTCGCCGTAGCGAGATCGATTGGAATCCGCTTGTGGATTTGTCCAAAATCTCGGACCCAGCGGAGGAGATGGTTTGCAATGCGGGGAGTACCCCGGGATCGGGTAGCGATTTCAAATGCTGCTTCTTTCAAAATCTCAACCTTAAGAATCCGAGCTGACCTATGGAGAATTTCGGCGAGAACTTCCGTTTCGTAGAAGTCAAGCCGGCAAGAGAATCCAAAGCGAGAGCGCATAGGGCTGCTCAGAAGACCACTTCGTGTTGTAGCCCCAACAAGAGTAAACCGTTTTAGCTGAACCTGGACGCTTCTGCTGCTGGGGCCGCTATCGATCATCAGGTCGAGAGAAAAGTCTTCCATCGCTGGGTAAAGGTATTCTTCAATTGCTTTATTCATCCGATGGATTTCATCGATGAAAAGGAAGTCTCCTTCTTCGAGGTTGGTCAGTAGTCCGGCTAGATCACCTGCTTTTTCTAGAGCGGGTCCCGAAGTGGTCACCATTTGCGTTCCCATTTCCTGAGAAAGGATGTTGGCCAAAGTTGTTTTGCCGAGGCCGGGGGGGCCATGAAAAAGGCAGTGGCCCAGAGGCTCGCCCCGCTCTTTGGCCGCCCTGATATACACACCCAGTCGCTCCTTGAGAGCCTCTTGTCCCATAAAGTCAGATAGTTGCTTCGGGCGAAGTGGTTGATCGAAGGGTGGGTCCTTTTGTGCCCAAGATGATTGTATGTAGGATTCGTTACTCATGTGACTCTCTGAAAAAAACCGCTGGCTGAAAACACTTAAAGCAGATATATAATGCTTTCCATCTTAAATGTAAAAGAGGTATCGCTATGAGCTTGCAATCAGATCGTTGGATTCGGGAAAAGGCACAAAATGAGGGGATGATTGAACCCTTTTCTGATCGACTCATCCGAGTCGAAGACGGAAAAAAAATCATCAGTTACGGACTTTCTAGCTATGGCTACGATCTCCGTGTTTCTAGAGAATTTAAAGTTTTCACAAATATGAAAAATTCTATCATTGATCCTAAAGCGTTTACGGAAGATGCTTTTATTGATGTGATCGCTGATGAGTGCATCATTCCTCCCAATTCATTCGCTCTGGCGAAAAGTGTCGAATATTTCCGGATTCCTCGGAATGTTCTTACCCTTTGTATTGGGAAGTCAACCTACGCTCGCTGTGGAATTATCGTCAATGTGACCCCATTTGAGCCTGAATGGGAGGGCTTTGTTACCCTTGAGATCTCAAATACAACGCCCCTTCCAGCCAAGATCTATGCAAATGAGGGACTGGCTCAAGTCCTTTTCTATGAGGCAGCTGAGGTTTGTGAAACCTCATATGCAGACCGGGGCGGTAAATACATGGGACAGATTGATATCACCTTACCCATTGCATAATTTGCAATTATCTGCTTAGAATGTTGTTAGGAGCCTATTTTGATAAAAAGCAAAGAAAATGCCTTTTATATTCTTTTTTTTCGGTTTTGGTGGACAGCGCTACTGATCCTGTTTTGCTATGGGTTTTACCTCCACGCCATGCATAAAAAAAAGGAGCTCTTTTCTGAGCTTAAAGGAAAAGTCGATTTTCTTGAGGAACAACTCGTTGCTGCTGTGGAGACTAGGGAAGACCTTTGTCTCCAAATTGAAAGCCAGTCTGACCCTTCCTGGACAGAAATGCTCATCAAAAAACACCTAGGCATGGTACCCTTTGGTCAGACTAAAGTGTACTTTGACGCCCAATGATCCCTTTTCTTATATTCCTCCTTTTTCTCTTAATTCTCGGCTGCGGGTTTTGTTCGTCATCAGAGACGGCTCTTTTCTCTCTCTCATCGATGCAAGTTCAGTCCTTTAAGAAAAGTCAGAATCTTCGAAAGCAACTAGCAGCAAACCTCCTCGAGTCTCCTAGGGATCTACTCATCACATTGATCATGCTCAACGTGATCTTGAGCATCGTCGTACAAAACATTGTATCGAATATTTTCGGGGATTTTTCTGGATGGTGGCTTAATGTTGGCGTTCCGCTAGCTCTTACCCTCATTTTCGGTGACTTTATTCCAAAGTCCCTTGGAATTGCGAACAACGCCCGCCTAGCCCCTGCTGTTGCACCTACACTTTCAGTATTAAATCGCTTGCTCTGGCCCATTCGGGTTGTCCTGATGAGGGTCACTTCGGTGGTCTCTCGAATTTCTTTCTTTTTTCTTCAGGAAGAGCAGGAAATTTCGACCGAGGAGCTCCAGCATGCTCTCCGCACCTCACGGGCGACTGGAGTTCTTGCTGAAGATGAAGCAGAGCTGATGCGGGGCTACCTCAATTTGCAAAACTCGACAGCGAAAGGGTTCTTGCGTCCTCGGGAGGAAGTCCTTTTCTTTGATATCAGCGAGCCCATTTCTAAATTGATCCACCTCTTTGTCGATCAAGAATGCACACGGATCCCAGTGTGTGAAAATGAAATGGAAAACATCATTGGGATCATTTCGAGTGGTCAATTTTTTCTGCATCGGGATTCTTTAAAAGAGAGTAGAGATATCCTTCCGCTGATTAAAAAACCCTTTTTTGTTCCCGAAACAACCCAGGGTCAAGCACTCCTTGATCAAATGTACGAGAAAAAAGAAACCCTTGCTATTGTTGTGGATGAATATGGAGCTTTTTCTGGAGTCCTCACCATCGAGGATCTTGTTGAATCGGTGGTAGGGGAAATTTTTGATCGAAGGGATGAGAAGAGCCGTTATACCCGTTCAGGAAATGATGTGATCATTGCCTCTGGAAAACTTGAACTTATTGAACTTGAAAATATCTTTGACGTAGCCCTTAAAAGTGAAAATAACATGGTCACCGTTGGGGGGTGGCTGATTGAACAGATAGGAGATATCCCTAAAAGCGGCCATAAACACTCCTACAAAAATTTACTCTTCCATGTCCTCTCCTCTGACGAGAAAAGAATTCGCCGGATCTATATTCGGAGACAGGCTAAATGAGCGACTGGAAGTTCTATCTTATCTTGACCATCATCTTCCTTTTTACCCAAGGACTGTTTGCCATGCTCGAAATGGCTGCCGTTTCGTTCAATAAAGTGAGGCTAGAATATTGGGTAAGCCAAAAAAAAAGAAGGGCAATTTGGCTCAGCTATCTTCTGGCAAGACCAACTATGTTATTTGGAGCCACCTTAATTGGCGTCAATGCTTCTCTTCAACTTGGTTCAGAGTGTTCTCGTAGATTCTATGATGCCCTTGGACTCAATCCTGACTGGGCTCCTCTTACCCAAATATTTGTCGTATTAATTTTTGCTGAACTGGCTCCTCTATTTGCTGGCAGAAGGTATGCTGAGCATGTGGCCATGCTTGGAGTGCCTATCCTTTACGTCACCTCTGCAATCCTCCGTCCTTTCATATGGCTATTCGACCTTCTTTGCCAGGGGATCAATAAGTTGCTTGGAAGCACAGTGCGCGAAGGGCTCTACCTCTCCCGCGAAGACCTGCAGCACATGTTTCAGCAGAGGGAGGAGGGGTTTAGATCATCTAAAGAAATCAATACGATTGCTGAGAATATTTTCGCTTTAAAGGGAAAAGTCGCCTCCGATATCATGTCTGCTCTTACTGAAGTGCAAATGGTTCCTTCCTTCTGCACAATAGGGGAGCTTAGGACACTACTTAGCTACCAATATTCCCCTTTTCTCCCGATCTATGAAAGGGATCCCCGTCAAGTGCTTGGTATTGCCTATCCTCGGGATCTCCTCCGGATAACCGAAGAGAAAAAAGTACGTGATCACGCACGACCGGCATGGTTTATCACGGAGAGCAGCTCAATTCTACAAATTTTGAAGCAATTTCGGCGCAATAATCAAAGCATTGCCGTTGTTCTCAATCAAGCTGGCCTCGCATGCGGCTTTTTGACCTTAGACCACATCATTGATGCCATTTTTGGAAAGCAGGACAACTGGCAGTCGTTTGAAGGGATTCTCCCTCGGATGCACCACGTGATTGTCGATAAAACTTTTCCCGGCGATATGCACATCAAGGACTTTAACCGAAAATATCATGTCCATCTCGATCCTATGGACGCTACTACCCTAGAGGAGCTCCTTCACAAAAAGCTAGGTCACCGGATTGAAAAAGGGGAAACCGTCCACGTTGATCAATTCGAGCTCACCGTAGAGGAAGCCCCCCTAAGAGGCCCTGCAAAAATCTCTATACGAACTGTGTTTTAACCTGCGAATTACAAAGGGCTTGTGTTAAATCTTAACAATTTCTTGACAATATAGATTTTCTCTGTTAAAATTTTGATTATTATAATAATAAAAGGAGTAAACAGTGATAAGTCTAGTATCAAATGGAGCATCTGCAGCCCTTTCCATCGCAAAATCTGCCATTCCAACCTCCTGTTTCGGGATCGCGGTGATGGTATTTTCTATTGCATATTTTGCCTTGAAACATGAGCCGCAAAGGGGATATCATACTTTATCGGCTTTTCCCGTAACCCCTAAAATATATGTAATGAGAAACGGGATTGATTCGGTAAATCGTTGATCCATCATTTGTCATTCGGTAAACTATTAAAAATCTAAAAAATAATAAAGGGAACTTTGAATATGATTAATTTAGTAAATAATATAGATCAGTCTACGGTGTTACAAGAATTAGGAAATACGCAAAATGCTGCCGCCATTGCAACTGCTTTTTTGGTTCTAGGTGTTGCCTACGTAGTATTGAACCAATGTTCAACAGGAGATGATCCCCGCGCAATGGACAGGCTTCCTGAACCGTTACCTCAAAGAGATGTTATGGGAAGGCTACCCCTCACCGACGAGTTAGCAAATAAAATTGCAAGACAAGAGCGACTAGATGAGCAACTCGAAACAGGTAGACAAAACAAACAGGTTGCCCCGGACCCATCTGTTTCTTTGGTAGAGCAGATGCGTCAAGCCAGGATGCGGGGAGTTTCTAGCTCTTCTCCTATCATGTCCTGTCGAGCTTTTGTACTGCCGGTCAATATGTTTCGGGGAGAAGGCTCTTTTCCCGGGCAAAGACCTTTAAAAGATCCAAGAGTTTTAAGACTTCAGAGGGCTGAGTAAAACGCGATAGAGAAAACCGCAGCGAGGAAAGGGCCTGATCTTTTGAAAGGCCCATATTCAGAAGAACTCTAGAGGGCTCTAAACTTGCAGAAGAGCAGGCAGAGCCCATGCTTGCAGCGATCTGTTTTCGATCGAGTTGAATGAGGAGTCCCTCGCCGTCGATTCCGGGAAAAGTTATGCTAGAGGTATTGCAAACCCTCGGACCTGTTCCGTTGATGTGCACCCCTTCGAGTCCCTGTTCTAGTTGATCCCTAAGTTTTGCCATCCGGGTAGCTGCTTCTGGAAGCTCTGTTTTTAGGAGCTCAATTGCTTTCGCAAAGCCGATTATCCCCATCAGATTTTCTGTGCCGGCTCTGCGCTGCCGCTCTTGTGCCCCTCCTGTCAGCAGGGGGCTCAGCTTTGTCCCTTTCCGTATAAAGAGCATCCCAATACCCTTTGGCCCGTGGATTTTATGGGCTGAAAAGATCATTGCTGTGACCCCGGCAGGAATCGTGAAGATTTCTTTGCCCAAGAGGGCTACCCCGTCGATGATGAGGGGGATCTGGTGTTTTTGTGCGATCGAGGCAATTTCATTGATCGGATTTTTGACCCCAGTTTCACTATTAACAGCCCCAAGGACAATCAACCTCGTTTTCGGGCCAATCGACTCCTCTAAATCTTTCAGGTGGATGTGACCCTCTTTCCCAACGGGGAGGTAGACGATGGGGTTTTCCATCCTTTGGAGAGTGTTGTAGATACAGGCATGCTCTATTTTTGTACTGATGATTTCACCATGGGGCTTGAGGCCGTGGATTGCCATGTTCATCGCTTCGGTTCCTGAACTTGTGAAGATGAGCTCGGTTGGATTTACCCCTAAGTAGTCGGCAATCGAGTCCCTAGCTTTTTCGAGACGGATTTTTGCAGCTCGTCCAGGAGTGTGGATGCTCGAGGGGTTCGAGGGGCCGAGTTTAAGCTCCTCGATCATCGCCTCCATTACGCGGGGATCGATCTGGGTTGTACCGTTGTTGTCTAAATAGCTCTGCTCCATAGGAGCAGGATACCAAAAAATCCGTTTATTTTCTCGGGTTTTTTTTCTAAAAAACCAATAAATAATTTTACTTTGTAAACTTGATGCGTGCTTTTCGATCGGTGTTTCTTATATACTGGTACCACTATGTATGATTTTATTGTTATTGGAGGAGGAGCTGCGGGCTTTTTTGCCGCGATAACGGCTAAGAAAACCAATCCTCAGGCAAGTGTCCTTCTGATAGAAAAAACAGCTGTTTTGCTTTCGAAGGTCCGCATCTCTGGTGGGGGAAGGTGCAATGTAACCCACTCCTGTTTTGATCCAAAAATTTTGGTTCAAAACTACCCAAGGGGGAACAAAGAACTCCTTGGACCATTCTATACCTTTGGTCCCCAAGAAACGATTGATTGGTTTCAAAGCAGGGGAGTTACCCTTAAGACGGAGAAGGATGGTCGGATATTTCCTACCACCGATAGCTCTGAGACAATTATTCAGTGTTTGCTGTCTGAGGCGAAGAAACTGGGGGTCGAGATCGCCCTCCGGACTAAAGTCCAAGAGATCAAAAAATCGACAAACGGGTTCATCCTAGAGATGAAGGACTCTGCACCCATCGAGTGTGGAAAGCTTGTTCTTGCAACGGGAAGTGGATCGCAGGGATTTTCCTGGGCACAAGAGCTCGGTCATTCGATCATCAATCCTGTTCCCTCCCTTTTTACCTTCAATGTCCCAAGCTCCCCCTTAAAGGATTTAAGTGGGATCGCAGTAAGCGACTGCATTTTGCGTTTAAAAGGATCTTCCCAGGAGCAGCGGGGTGTTTTACTCATCACCCACTTTGGCTTTAGTGGGCCCGTAGCCCTCAAACTCTCGGCGTGGGCAGCCCCCTTTTTGCATGAAACAAATTACCGGGCAGAACTCGTGATCAATTGGCTCCCAAAAAACCGCCCTGAGGAACTAATCTCTACTCTCATTGCGAATAAAAATGCTCTTTCAAGCCATTCTTTTGGACTTCCAAAAAACCTATGGAAAGACTTTGTGAAAACGGTTCCAAATGTTTCAAATAAGGCGATTATTGCCTTTGCTGAAAAACTCCAAAATGACTCTTATCAGGTTGAAGGGAAAACGACCAATAAGGAGGAGTTTGTCACTTGTGGTGGTGTTGATCTTCGAGAGGTAAATTTTAAGACAATGGAGAGTAAAATCTGTCCCCACCTCTATTTTGCTGGTGAAATACTCAACATTGATGGGGTGACGGGGGGATTCAATTTCCAAAACGCGTGGACAACAGGCTTCCTTGCAGGAAAGGGTCTTCAATTCACTTGAAATAAGATGATCGTTATATTATCGCTTCCACCAGCTTTCTTAGCTTCGAGGATAAGGGTGTCGGCTGCCTTTTGCAGGGTGGACGAGTCTTCGATGATGTCGTGGATTTGGGCATCTGAAAGGGTGTCTGTCAGCCCATCAGAGCAGAGAAAGTAGAGGTCATCTGGTTGGACCGTATCTGAGTCTATTTCAGGACGGACCCGTTTGTCTGTTCCAATTGCTCTGGTGATTACATTTTTGTAGGGAAAGGAGAGGGCTAGGCTTTCGTCGAGCTCTCCTTTAGCGATGAGATCGTCTCTGAGAGAGTGGTCGCGAGTTAGCTGCGTAATGCGTCCCTTGCGGATTCGGTAAAGTCGGCTATCACCCACGTGAGCATAGATAAGCGTATGATCTGTGATTAGAGTTAAACAAAGGGTGGTTCCCATTCCTTCATGTTCAGCATTTTTAGCAGCAAGCTCAAGGACATGTGCATTGGCTTTTTGGATCCCTTCATCAAAAATCGTGATCCAATCATCAATCGAACGATCTGTTTCATAGACGCGCTTAATCAAGGAACAGAGATAAATGACTGTTTCATTGGCTGCAACTTCACCGGCTTTATGTCCTCCCATACCATCGGCAAGGATGAAAAAGCGCTCTTTGAGCATCTGTGCCCATACATCCTCGTTATTCAGCCGAGAAAGTCCAATATCAGAAGCTCCATACGACTTAATCTTCATGATCAACCTCTAAGGGGGGATTTTCAAAGCGTCCCATGAAGAGAATTGCTTCTGAATCCGTATCAACAATAAAAAAAAGGAAAGGATGGTCTGCGCAAAAAAGTTTAGGGCTCGATAAAGAGGGGATCGATGTTAACCCCATCTGACTCGTTGTTGCAGCAGTAGCCGTTACCCCACTTTCATGGAAAGAAAACATAGTTTCGTGGATCACACGGTCGAGATAAAGGTCGTTCATTCCATTAATTTTCGAGAAATCAGCTTTGTTTGTGAAGGCTTTTTTCATTCCGAGTGATTGGAGGAGAGAGCTAAGGTCAATTTTTTGTGAAAAACGAAATTTTGGTACTTGGGCCGTTAGACAGGTAGGCTTTAATGCAGCAAGCCAAGAGGAAAGTAAGTCAGATGACAGGTGAGATTCTAGCTTGTTTAAACTCTCCTCCTTAGGAAGGACCAAAATGCACTCAAGATTGGGCTGACTCTCATTATTTCTTTGGAAGGGGAGTGCTACGCACTGGAGGTCCGAGTCCTCAAAATAGGAGAGGGTAGCTGTTTTCTCAAGCATCTCAACTTCAACAGGCAGTTGGTTTGGAGGGTAGAAAACAGCCCTTGTTTTATTTAGGAAAGGAAAGTCCCAGTTTCCTTCAAAAAAGAGGGCATTTGCCAGGATTAAGCGGGTATAGGGGTTGATATCTTGCTCGGTGATAAGCGTCGTGATGTTCTTCTCAGTCTTTTGAGAAATCCATCCGTTGATTGTCTCCAGAGTTTTTCGAGAGTCGCTGAAATTTACCGGGGTTATTTCAGCTTCAAATGTATCTCTAGCTAACTCGATAAAGGAGGGGAGGATACATGTTTGGTGGTGGGGAAAAAGTGCATTGGCTACGTGAAAGCGGTATCCCATCTGTGGATCGAAGGCCAACCATTCTGATGGCTTTTGTAAGGGGGAGGTATTTTCTAGATTTAAGACCCCCTCAATTTCTTCAGCTGTTTCGGTTGAAGAACCCCCATGGAGTAGAGTGAGGTTTGTTGATATGCTGTAGGGCGAGAATACCAGATTAGTGTTCTTCTCCATTTGATAAAATGCTGAGAAGGGAAATTGGTTCTTATCCTCACTAATGGAATGGGCAAAGCAGGGGAGAGCTAGAGAAAGAATTGCCAGGAATTTTTTCATGAAGCCTCCGGAAAAAAAACGATGCGAAGTGCACTGATTGCATTGAATGTCATATGAAGCCCTATGGGAGCCCAGAGCGATTTATGTTTCTCATAGAGAAGTCCCAGGAAACACCCAAGGACGAAAAGGGCGATAATGAGCGAAATATTCCCCATTCCTTGTCCGGGGGAAAAATGGAAAATGCCAAAAGAAAGAGAGGTTAAAAGAATCGCCGGTAGAGTTCCTAGACGCCTTTTAAAGTAGGTTTGCATAATACCCCGAAAGAGAAACTCTTCGATCAAGGGAGCCATGATCAGAACAGAGGCAAAGGCAAAGGTGAGGGCCGTTGGAACCTCGGCTGCGGCTTTTACAAACTGGACGGCAGTTTGCTCATAATGACTCAACCCAAAAACCGATTGGACAATATGATCAATAAATTCTGCGATCACAGAAGCTAAGGGAAAAGCTAAAAACCAACTCGCAACCCCTATACCAAAGCTGAATTCGATCGGGCGTCCCTCCATCCGTTTTTTTGGATTCCAAATATCTTGAAGAAAATTTGCTGAGAGGCTTTTCGAATACCCTATAAGAAAAAGGAAGATTACAATCATCACGCAGAACTGCAAAGCAGTAAGGATCGTGATCGGCAAGGAGGTGACATCTGGGTAGGCTTTGTGGATCAAGACCATCAGCAGCTTGGCTGAAATGGGGGCGAGTAGAAGGGCTAAAATAAGGTAGATGCCAAAGAAGAAAAGGAGTTGTTTTGTAGAAATGAAAGGAGCTGCTTTTGGTGACTCTGTCGGGAGTTTGAAAAAACCTTTTCGAAAAGCCAGCCAGTTGGCTCCAATTGCCCAGATTAATGCGAGTAGTATCATTTCATTTTCCTTTCTGAGCTAACAGTATGTAGTCTTCTATCCGGGTGGCTATGTCGCGAGATAATTTAGATTGGGCCATTCCAAGGGGACTGACGCTGAACTGATCCCCTTGCAAATCTGATTCACCGAAGGCATAAAATGGTTTTTCTAAAAGGGTGGTAATTCGAAGAATTTCCTGAAGGACGATTCGGGGTTTTTCACTCCTTAGGTCGACAATTTTCAAGTGGATGCCTATAGACATCTCAGAGGGACTTTGTACAGCCTCTTCTTGCTGCATGAGTTGCATCGTTACTTCGAACTCCTTTATTCCTCTAGTGTTTCTGGCAAATCCCAAAAGTTGCTTTTGGGAAAGTCTTTTATGGATCGCCTCTGAAAAGGCAACTGCTACTTTGGAAGAGAGGGGAGTTCCGACAAGGTCTTCCATCGGTTTCAAAGCAATAGTGGGGCGAGAGTTGCTTTCAAAGGAGGTGGCGGAGACGACTCCTCGGTTTTGGGAGCAGCCGACTAAGAAAGCTAGAACGAAAGAACAGAGTAAGATGTTCCAAATGAGTAGGTTTCCTTTAAAAGGAATTCGAATCTGACACAGTTTTTTTAACGGTCTCACATCCTTAAAGATAGCAAACGGAAGCAATCTAGGCCAGCAATAGAACATCTCCTAGCAGACGACATTTTTTTGCTTATAGGCAGGCTCTGGCTTTGATAGATCGATTTTCCTCCTGAGCCATAGCACTTGAGCTGTGCTTTCGTCGATCAAATCCATCTCGCTGAAAGCATCTATTTTTTTAAACGCAAAGCTTCCTTCAGCTCTCTTCAGAGTAGTCGTTTTAACCAAAAAAAACTCTTTTTTTGAAAAAGGGGGGAGTGGTGAAAAATCCCCCTTTGAGGAAAAAAACTTTAACTCCGAATTTTTTGTTGCACTTTTTGGCTTTCAGTGGGAAACTCATTAAAGTAGCGAAGAAAAATATTCTAAAAGGAGTACATTTCAATGTCTTTAGAAAATGCCAAGCAAAATCTCAAGGAATTCGGAAAAGAACTCAACCTCGAAGGGCTGGCTTTTGACGAAAATCACACTTGTATTCTCGGAATCGATAATACATTCTCACTTCACCTAACTTATGAGCCAAATTCAGACAGGCTTTACCTCTATTCTCCTGTCCTAGATGGTCTTCCTAAGGATGACAAAATTCGCCTTAAACTTTACGAAGCCCTTTTAGAAGGCTCTATGTTAGGTGGACAAATGGCTGGTGGTGGTGTAGGGGTTGCGACCCCTGAGGAACTTATTCTGATGCATGCTGTCATTGAAATGGGTCCAGGAACTGATGCGAAAGCCCTGTGCCGTTTTGCTCCAGTATTCGTTGATGCTGTAGAGAAGTGGCGTGAAAAAGCTAAAAAGATTTTCGATGGACACGAAGTTCCTAGAGAAGCTCCTCAGATGACCCCACAAGGTCGTCCAGGCCCTGGAAACCACAGTGGTGGTGGAACAGATCGCTTCATCAAGATCTAGTCAGTAACTCTTCAATTTCTGTTAATGAGGCTTCGATTTCTTCGGAGCCTTTTTCAATGAGACGAATATTGGTCATTACCGTTGAATGATCCCGATTAAAGGTTCTACCAATAGCCTCGTAAGGCAGTTTTAGTTTTTTTCTACAGAGGTACATAGCTAGTTTTCTTGGGAATGCTATTTCCTTCGATTGAGACTTGCCCAAAATATCTTCTAATCTGATTCCAAAATAGGCAGAAGTGGCGGAAAGAATGCTCTGGGATGTTAGCTGCTGTTTTTTTTCCACAGCGAGTAGGTCTGTAAGAATTCGCTCGGCTTCTTCCACCGTGAGTTCATCCTCCGATTTATTTCTCATCATGAGAGCTTCTAGAGCCCTCATCATAGATTTCGAAGAGCTCGGAAATTTTTCTAAGAGGAAGTGTATTACCGAATTAGAAAGGGGATAGTGATGGAGCCGGGCTTTATTCTTGAGAACTTGGCCCATTTTATTCTCCGTCAGAGAATATAGCTGGAGCATGATACCCCACTCGAATCGACTGGTAAGTCTTGGTTCGATGTCCTCTAATCGACTTGGAGGGAGATAACTGGAGAGAATAATTTGTTTACCAGCTGTATGGAGTGAATTGAAGGTGTGGAACAACTCTTCCTGTGTGGCAGATCTTCGTGCAAAATGATGAATGTCATCGATAATTAATACGTCCTGATTGCGATAAATTTCCCGAAATTTTCGCATTTGTGAGTTCCGAATCGCTTGAACTACGTGTTGGGTAAACGATTCAGAATGGACATAGAAGACGGATAGCCCCTTATTCTTGAGAAAATTTGCACAGGCCATCAAAAGATGGGTCTTTCCTACCCCTTCTGGACCGGTAAGATAAATGGGATTGTATGTTCCCAGATTTAGCTGTTTGAAAATTTCAACAGTTATCTCACTTTGCTTTTCGAAAATAAAATTAGAGAAGTGCATCGTAGAATCGATTGGGTCGCTTTCGACGAGGAGTTCTTCCCTTGTTTCAAACGGTGTGGGGCTTTTTTTCTTCGTTTTCCCGTTTGTGGTGAAATGGATCCTGATTGTGTGAGAGTTGTTATTGATAAATTCTTTCTTGGCAATCTGGCGGACGTGTTCCTCGAACCATGAAATCTGAAAGGAGTTCTCAGGTTCTAGGTAGAGGTTACATGCGTCAAATTGTACAATTTTTAGAGGGCGCAACCATTTGTCAACACTCTGCTTTCCGACTCTTTTTTCAAGAGTTTGCAAAAAGGCATCCCAGGCCTGCATCTGATACTATCCTTTGGCTTTGATCTGCTTGTTGATTATCCATTGCTGGAGAATCCCGAGAAGCATTGAACAAATCCAATAAATATTTAATCCAGAAGGGAAATTGTAGAACAAGACGGTGAAGACGACAGTCATGATGTTGCCCATCGATTTTTGTTGTTTTGCCTGATCTGTCGTAGCAGAGCTTGCCGCAGAAGGGCTCATTAACTTCTGTTGGAAGTACATGATGACACCTAGGAGAACAGGAAGGAGGTGGAACTGGGTTCCAATGAATGGGATCGGATAGCTCCAGCTAAAGAGGACATCGGGGGCTGTTAGGTTATCAATCCACCCTGGAATAAAGGGGGCTCCGCGGAGGGCAAATGATGACTTGAGAACCTCTAATAGTCCTAAAATAAAGGGAAGCTGTATCAACATAGGGAAGCACCCCATGAATGGGTTGGCCCCTTCTTTTTTATACAGAGCCATCACTTCCATTTGTGATCGCTTTGGATCTTTTTTGTATTTTTCTTGGATCTCCTTAATCTTGGGCTGAAGTTTTTGACTTTTTGCCGTAGATTTCATCGCCCAATTATTGAGTGGATAGAGGAGGAGTCTGAGGAATATCGTGAGAAAGATGATCGCAAAGCCCCAGGAATTGGTCACTTTGTGGAAGAAATTCAATAGAATAAAGAGAAATTTCCCAAATGGCTGAGAGATGAAGGCAAACCAACCGTGATAGCTTTTGGCCCCTACATAGTCTGGATTGTATCCTGTTGCTTTATCTGCGTAGGTTGTGTCGATGAGGTCTAAGGTGTTTTTATCATAAGGCCCTGTGTAAATCCGATATTTGGCAGTTCCCGCTTTTGAAGAGAGGGGAATATGCATCGCATAACCTGGGTATTTATCAGCAGGATAGCGATTGAATTGCGCATCGATGAAGGTGATCCGGGAGGGGACGATTTCTCCAGGGACAGGGTGGATTGCAAATCCCTGAGGGCTGGTGGTGAGGGGGTCGAAAATAATCCCAAAAAAGGCGTTCCCATCTGTGTACCAGTCTGCGGTAATCTGAGAGTAGGAGACAAATTGTTTTGGGGGCTTAAGCTTCTCTACTTTTCCCTTTTGATTTCGTGTTAGTCGATATTTCAGGGTGGGATCAAATGTTGAGCCAGAAGTGAATTCAACCTCGGGAATTCCTACGGAGATGAAGAGATCTCTTGAATCACCCTCGATTTTTACAGTCAGATCAATGGCATAGGGTGCTTTATCGCCCTCTTTAGGGAAGGAGAAGGTTTTTGTGATCCGCCTATTTTGCCCAGAGAGCTGAAATTCAATGAGGTCTTTCTCGAAGCGGGTAACTTTGTACTCATAATCATCAGGAGAGAAGTCCCTTTCAAAAACGTTGAAGGCGTAATAATGGGGGTTGATCCGGGTCGTAGTATCTCCTGCAGATCCAATGATGTTACGCCTTAGAAGAGGATAGTATCCTCCATGTTTTGGGTCTTGCTCTTGGTCCGTTTCGGGAACTAAGTACCTGTATTGAGGAAACGTTGCATTGATCGGGTAGTCTTTTTCAATGATCCGATCGATTTCAATTTCTTTTACAATGCTTTTAGGGTGTTGTTTCGAAGCAAAAGGAAGGTTGATTTCAGCAAGAGATCCATTGATATTGGAAAAGACTAATTGGAGGTAGTCATTTTCCAAAACATAGTACTTTTGGTTTCGGTATTCCTGAGCAAGCTGAGAGCTCTCAGGATAGCCTAGGATGGTAAAATTCGAAAATACCGGGAGGTGATCGATATAGGAGAGCTTATTGGTGTTCGGGTTGTAGAGGGCTAACGGGTCGATTCTGCTGTCGAATTCAAAAAGGACCAGAGCATTTTTTGGGGGTTTTTGCGTAAGGGTTGCCTTTTCATAGCCGAAGGCTTTTCCATCAATTTTATAGACCCCTTTTTGATCAAAATAGAGGAACGCAAGAGGGTAAACACCTTCGTTTGGTACCCAAGGGACTTGCAGCTTAGATAGGGGGTAAATGGAATAGAAAAAAAGGTCGCCGATTTCTTTTGGCTCAACGCGAAGAAAAGCTCTCTCAACGGTTTTTGTATTTCCATCATCGTTAGAAACGAAGATTTCATTTGGCATGTTCTTCGTCGAGGCGACACCAATGTACCCATTGCTCTGCTGGACGGCAAAGGCAACAGGGTCGGTGAGATTCAGGTCTTTGAAGAGTTGAACAATACTATATTTTTGGATTTCATCTTCGCTTAAGATTTTCCCTGCCCCTTGACCTGCAATTGCAATGGTTGTTTGAGGTTCAGAATCAGGGGAGGGAGATGCTGATTTCTGCAGGGCACTTTTGCTCTGGAGATCCACTTGAGTAAGGGGCTGCTCAAGTTGAGTTTTGGGGGCTGCATCTTTTTTATAATCAAACCACTGATTCATCAGAAACAGGGATGCAGTCATAGCAAAAATAAAAACTAAAGTACGTCTATCCATAAGCAGTCGATACTACCATTAGCGGTGTTTTATGTCACTCATGAGAACGCTAAGTTACTCTTGGAGGTGGGGATGCTCAGAGAGAAATTCGACGAAAGCTGAGGTTCCTCGGAGGTTTTCTAGCCACTCATCATTGAGGAGTTCTTCTAGTGGGGGAAGTGCATTAAAGTAGTCAGCCTTCATCAAAAAGGCCATGCCGCGATCTATTTGGTCCTGTAAAGAGTAAAGGCAGGCTAGGTAGTAGTAGCCTTGGACATTACCTAGTTTAGAGGCAAGAGTGAGCTTTTGTAGAGCATCGCCCATCACCTGTTCAATATCAGTCATTACAGATGTGTGCTGTGCAATATTAATCAGTGCGATCCCCCAATCCAAAATAATACTGTCATTGTCTTCATCTTGTTTTTGAGCAAGGCGAAGGTGGTGGATTGCCCGGTAGAAATAATCGGTTTCTCCTAAAAGCTCTCCCAGATGGGAAAAGGCTTGTGAAAGTCGGTGATGTACCTGCGGGTAATCGGGATCGACCATGAGGACATGAGAGAAGATTTCGATAGCACGTGTGTAGTATTTTTCTTCCTCATGAAAATCCCCAAGCATATCGAGAGTTGAAGCATATGAGAAGAGCCATTGAGGATGGAGATAGACCGCATTTTTTTGCTTGTTCAGAGCTATTTCAAAGTGGTGAAGTGCTTGCTCGAGCCATTGTTTATCATGGTTCATTTCCCCAAGTTTTGCTAGGGCTTTTGCATAGTCCATGTGCCTTGTGCTTGTGGGGGAAAAGTCAAGAGCCTTTTCGTAAAATTTGAAGGATTGAATGAGAGCATCGCTATCTTCTTCTAATCCTCCGATAATTGCATAGGTGTTGGCGATAGCATGCCAAAGAGGGTCATAGGTCCGGTCAATAGAAATTCCCGTTTGAAACTTTTCAATAGCTTGGTAGTAGTAGTCATAGTCATTGAAGTAGTGCCCAAACGAGTTGAAACAGGTGCCTAAGTGGTACCATACTTCTGGATCGTCTTCATCAAGATCAAGGGCTTCGTTCATCTTGTTTTCTGCTTCATAGATGAGATCCAGCCGTTCTGTGAGCTGCCCTAGAAGGGCTAGCGCCTCTGCCCAGATCCCAAGTGTTGAACAGTGTTCTGGATTAAGGATATAGGCGTGGTGACATTTTTCTAAGCACTCTCGGAGTCTTTTAACATCGCCTGTACTATGTGCGCTTCCGAGAAGAAACTTTGCCCAATTGAGCCAGTGTTCGTCGTCCTGAGGGCTAAGTTTTGCTGCAGTAGAAAAGCACTCGTTTGCTTGGGTGAAGTGGTCTTCATCATGAGTGTGTTCGTAGAGCATGTCGAGAGCTTCGGCTAGGCTGCTCCAGCTTTCAAAAGAACCTTCATCGAGGGAGACAGCGTGCTTAAAGCAGTTGACTGCTTTTATTATTTGCCGAACATCTTGAATTTTTGTTGAAAGAAGGAGGGCTGTTGCACCAAAATCAATCCAAAATTCTGAAGGGAGTGGCTCTGTTGTGTTAACCGCTTTTTCAAAGGCCTGAAGTCCTTTTTGGAAATCAACTGCCTCTTCTGAGTGGCAGCCGATATGATACCAAATTACGCCATAGTCCCAGAAGATTTCAGCGGAATCAGCGCCTAGCCCAAGAGCTTTCTCATATTTTTCTTTTGCTTCGACGAAAAAATGATGTTCTTCTTGAAGCTCGCCCAGTTCGGTGAGGGTATTTCCCCATGGGTGGAGGATTTCAGCTGTGTAAGGCTCAAGTTTGTGGGCTGTCTTAAATTTTTTACTTGCCAAAAGGAGGGCGTCGGAATCGCCCTCTTCCGAGCCGTACTCAAAGAGAGCTAGTCCCTGCCGGTAGAAGAGATCTGGGCGCGAGTTGTCCATCAATTTGCATGCTTCCTCAAAGATTTCAACTGCTTCTTCAAAATGATTTTGAAGAAGTTTGTATTCACCTTCGGAGATCATCGCTTCAAAGCTTTGGATTTCTTCTGAAATTGGCTCTAAAACTAGTGTAGGACGCATCGTTGATTCCATCAGAATTGCCTTTTGGGTTAAGTGACGAGTATAGAAAAGGGGGGTATTTTCGACAATCTCTATAGGTTTCTTGAAGGGACCCTTCTTAAAAAAAATGTTATAAAAATAATTGAATATGAGGGGGTTGTGTCGCCTTAAAAACTATTAAAAATTTTTCATAAAGATTGTTTTTTGTATTGGTAAATCCATTTTTTGGGTACATTTTTTTCATATGTTTACCTATTTTCGTACAATTTACTTGAGAGAATCAGATGCAACGGGTGTTCTCTTCTTTTCTGAGCTCTTGAATCTTGCAGTGGAAGCGGTTGAGATGTTCTGGAAGTCTAAGGGGTTAACGGTTCAAATGTTGATTGAGCAGAATAGGTTTTTGCTGCCAATTGTCCATGCTGAATGTAATTTTTCGGCCCCACTACGCGTAGGGGATGAAATTAAGATAGATCTTAGTTTGAAAGGAGTCGGTTCGACATCATTTACTCTCCAGACCTCAATTTCAAAGGGAGAAATCGTTTCGGGTTCTACAGAGATCGTTCATGTTTGTGTTGACAAAACGACAGGTGATCCCCACCCTATTCCAGAATCAATTCTCTCCTATCTTAGAGAACTTATCCAAGTCCCCATTGAAAATAAACTCTGAAGGAATTTTGTGTCGGGGAAGATTTTTTCTCAGTTTCTCTTGTAGTTGATCAGTCGTGTAATTTCTTGTGCAAAAAAGCTCTGCCTTTGGACGCATTCCAAATTCATCATCTTTCATTGGTGAGACTTTTGCTTGGATAATATGGGGGATTGATAAGAGCGCTCTTTCAATTTCTTCTGGCTGAATGTTTTCACCCCCTGAGATGAATTGCCGGTCTTTTCTCCCTATGATCTTCAACCCTTCACTTGAATTAATTTCACCCAAATCACGGGTGTGGAGCCAACCCCTATGGGGTTTTTTTCCTAAATATCCCCTCATGATAGATGGACCTTGTAAGAGGATCTCTCCATCGTCGGCTAACTTAAGCTGAATATGATCTAAAATGGTCGTTCTTCCCATCCCTTTTTTAATAACGGCCATAGAGGCTGTTTCGGTCATTCCGTAGCTTGAAAAAATGGGCAGCTTTTTTTCAACAGCTTCTCTCAGAAGGGGGTAGGGTAAAGGAGCCCCACCGATAAGAAGACACTTAAGATTTGGGAAAATCTGATCAGAGTTTAAATGGCGGTAGAGTTGGGTTGGAACCATTGATAGGTGAGTTGCTAGCTCAATTTCATGGGGCAAAAGAAGAGTAGCCCCTACAAGGAATGTTCTAAGGATCAGGGCGATTCCCGACACATGGAACAAAGGGAGATTGAGACAGTATTTATCGGTCTTTTCAAGGGAAAGTGCGCGGGCACAAGAGTCTGCACTTGTTAGGTGGTTTAAGAGGCTATGGCAGACAATTTTTGAGGAGGAGGAGGTCTCAATCAGTGTAGCGATGATATTTTCATCAATAGTGTCGATTTTTTTCCTGTTTCCAAGAGGGATTTCTTTAGGGATAACGAGAGCGGAATCGGTGAGCTTTACCCTTTCCAAAACCGCTTTGTTCGGGAGGTGATGGCTTAAAGGGAAAATCGCTTTCTCACAGCGCCAGGCTGCAAAGAAAAAAGCGATATCTTCGATGGTGTATCGGGGTTGAAATGCGATCGTTTTTTGAGGAATTTTTTCCACAAAAACACACTGCTTTTGGATGAGCTCTTCTAGTTCTTCATAGCTTAGGGAAGAAAATGCATTGGCCTTAGGTTGATGCTGACAGGAGCTGGCGATCGGGCATTGCTTCATATTGGTCCTCAAAGTATCTCAGACTATCGAGTCCATGGTAATTCTCTTCGAGGCCCATTCTTTGGATGAGGCGTTGGAGCTGAGAGTTCCCTACGATTCCTTCAAAGCTGCTTGTGATGATTACTTTTGGGCCGATGTTGAGAAAGTGGTTAAATGGATAAATCATCGTTGGCTTGATGATGATAGCCTTGAGTGATGGTATTTGAAATAGTGGGGTAATTGTTCGGTAGTCCCGAAGAGTTTCATCAAGGGCAAATGGGTAAGGGAATTGGGATAGCTCATAGGCGTTGGTCGCAGGCTCTTCAATGTATTCGAAAAAATCTTCGGGATAATTCGAGCAGAAATCAAGACTCTCTTTAAGGTCCCACTTTCTATTTAAGTCGAGGCGGATGTTGAAGCGCCCTTTGAGCTTTCCAACAATTTCATGCCCAATCTCAGGAGTAAGATGGCCAAGTTTTACTTTGGCTTCTCTAAGGCCTTCTTCGTAAGCTTCATCAGCACGATCGAGGATTTCTTCTTTACAACCAATCAGTAGAGCGTACTTTTTGCATGGTTTTTCTTCGATGGGATCAATGAGATCTAGAAGAGCCGACTCAACTCCAAAGTGAACGGAAGCGTAGAGACCGAGGTTGGATAGGTGGTGCAGCCCTTGTTTTGACCACCATGTTGTGAGAAGGCGACGCTGGAGGTGCTGGAGTTGTTTGAGTGCTTCACCAAGCGTTTCGTGACTGAATCCGGGAAGTGGGGAGATCTCAGCATGTGCGACTCTTCCATCTTGGCTGGTAAGGGTGAGCAAGATCCCTTTTCGAAAGCAGCGGCTATCGATTAAAATCGCTTCGAATTTGCATTCTTTAAGTATCATAGTATGTATCCAGCTGAAAAAATAAATGTATAAACGGTTAGTAATTTTCCTGTTTTTCCTAGGAGAGGGTTGTAAAGGTAGGGGTTTGTGTTTTGAAAAACAGCTTTTATTAAAATGATTGCAGGGATTAGACAGAGGAGGCAAAGGAGGACAAGAGGGTGTTTTTGATAGAAACAGAGGGGGATAAAACAGGCGGTCAGGATTGAGACGGCGTACTCATATTTACCAAAGGCAATACCTAATCGGGCAACTAAGGTGTTTTTATTGGATTTTCGGTCTTCTTCAATATCGCGAAGATTGTTCACAATCAAAAGGCCGCATGAAATCAATCCGGGAGCCAGTCCTGCAATGAAGGGCAGGGCGCTAAACGTAAGGGTCTGTAAATAATAGGTGAAACCGGCTGCAACGGGACCGAAAAAGACTAGCACGAAAATTTCTGCAATTCCTAGATAGGAGAGGGGAAAAGGACCTGTTGTATAAGCTAAAGCGAGAAGGAGGGCAAGGGCGATAAGAAGACCTATGAGCCACCCACCTCGGTAAATAAGGAGAGAGCCAAAGATCGCTGTTGCTCCCATGACGGAAAAGGTCGCGAGTTTTACTTGACCCACTTGTAAGAGACCACTAGCGGTGACCCTAGTTGGCCCCTTCCTCTCTTTTGTGTCAGCCCCTTTCAGGTAGTCATAGAGATCGTTGGCGAAATTTGTCGAAATTTGAATACCCACACCAGTAAGAATGGTGAAGAAAAAAACCCAAAAACAAAAACCAGATTTCGCGTAGGCCATCGCAGTACCGATACACATCGGGCTGAGGGAAGCAATTAAGGTTTTGGGTCTAGTTGCTAGCAAGAGTGGATTCATGGTCGTTTCGGGAATTTGTTAAAGTCGGGCTTTTGTTTTTTTAAGTAGGCGCGGTGCCCTTCTTTGGCCTCTTCGCTCATGTAGTAGAGAAGAGTAGTGTTCCCTGCGAGTTCTTGTATTCCCGCTTGTCCATCGCAGTCAGCATTGAACGCAGACTTCAAACAGCGGAGCGCAAGGGGTGAATGTTGAAGCATTTGCTCACACCATTCTACGGTAGTTTTTTCGAGTTCTTCATAGGGGACTACAGCGTTTACCAGCCCCATATCCAGAGCCTCTGCAGCTGTGTACTGGCCACACATGTACCAGATTTCACGGGCTTTTTTCTGGCCTACAACTCTCGCAAGATAGCCAGCTCCAAACCCCCCATCAAAAGACCCAACTTTAGGGCCGGTTTGGCCAAAGATAGCATTGTCAGCACAGATTGTGAGATCACAAATCACATGGAGGACGTGACCACCACCAATTGCATATCCGGCAACCATGGCGATAATGGGTTTGGGACAAGAGCGGATTTGTCTTTGAAAGTCGAGAACATTCAACCTGTCCATTCCTAAGTTGTCAGTATATCCCGCATCACCTCGAATTCGCTGATCTCCACCTGAACAGAAGGCTTTCTCTCCTTCGCCAGTTAAAATGATCACACCGATTTTCTCGTCTAATCTAGCATCGTTCAATGCTTGGGACATTTCTTCAACAGTTTGGGGGCGAAAAGCGTTGCGCACTTCGGGACGATTGATCGTGATTTTAGCAATCCCGCCCATCTTGTGGTACTTGATGTCTTGGTATTTATTTCCCTCGTGCCATTCGAAGGATGTCTTGGACGGTGTTGAATTCGTTGTACTCACTGATGATCTCCTCTAAAACTTGAGCCAATGCTTTTGGATTTTCTAAATGGACAGCGTGACTTGCATTTTCGATTGTATAGATTTTGTAAAGTTGAATTAGTTTACGGTAAAGCTTTTGATATTTCAAGTCTTCTTTACCGCAAATCCAAAAAGCATCTGTAAGTATCTCCTCAGATGTTTTTTTAGAAAGAGAATAGGTTTCTAAGAAACGCGCTAACTGTCCAGAGTTTTGTTTTTTTCTCCTTTCTAAAATTGAAAGAAAAGAGGAGTGTTTTTTCAAAGTTGAAAAGAGGGGTTGATCGTACCATTCATCCAAAAATAGATCTAAAGATTGATTTTTTAGTTTTTCAATCCATTCCTGATCGATCTCGAAGCGCTTCTTTTTTTCAGCATCATTCAATCTTCCCGGGTTCGTTGAAATCAAAATGACTTTTTCGTAATCGCTGGGGTACCGGTTTTTTAATTCGAGAGCAACACGGCCACCTGCAGAATAACCAATCAAAAAACGGGCGTTTGGCACCCGTTTTTTTACGGAGAGGGCAACATCTTCACTAAAGGGCTCAGAGGCGTGCCCAGGAAGGTTTATTGCAATTTTTTGGTGGTTTTTAAGATGGGAAAAAAGGGGGGCCCAGTCTTCTTTTTGTCCTAAGAAACCGTGCAAGAAAAGGAGCATAGTTTTTCCTGAATTTCAGCATCGATTTGCTTGTGCAGGGCAAGATTTTCATCTCGGTTCGTCACAACCTCGATAATTGTTGCCTCTGACTTCGTCAATCCTTCTACTGTGTCGATCCTCTCATAGGGTAGCGCAAAGAGGGCAGCGGCCTTTTCAAAGCTCAAGTCGTGCGCAGCAGAAAAGTAGGTATTGAGAACATCTTTTCTCTCCCCAATGGCTACAAATGAGAAAATTCCCCCTCCGCCATTATTGATCACAATAATCCGTACAGGATGTTTTGTTTTCTTAAGTTGCGCCAGGGAGTTTAAATCATGGAGGAGGGTTTGATCGCCTACAACTGCAGTGACAGGCCACTTGTTGGCGATTCCAGCAATTGTTGCAATATTTCCATCTATCCCGGAAAGGCCCCGGTTTGCAAAAATTGGACCGGAGGGGGACTTGGGAAAGAAAAACATGTCGGCATCACGGATTGGCATGCTGTTGGCAAAAAATAGTGCGTGGGTGGGGCTGGCGAGTGACTCGATGATTTTCGTTACATGTGGTTCTGTTAATCCTGTGTTTTTTAGTGGAGGATCTGCAACAGCGGCCCACTTATTCCACTCGCTATACCATGATTGGTCATTAGGCTTGATTTCGCACGCTAGCTGATTGCAAAAATCTTCAATGTCACAAACGACTCGTTCTGTGACGGTGTGAAGAGGGTCGTTTCGCTTACAGTGGGGGGCGACATGGACAAGGGTACTTGCTTTTCCCATCCACTCAATCAGGAGCTTTGAAACACAGGTGTCACCCAGGTGCAAAACGAATTCCGCCTCCAATTGGGGCTTTGATTTGAGAATGTGGTGATAATAGGGAATCGATCTCGGATCTGAGAGCTCCCTATGATTCGAAATGATGTCAGCGAGGATTGGCCAGCCCAATTTCTCAGAAAGTACTGTAGCCGAGGGACAGCTTCCCTTCGCTCCAAGAATGATAACTCCCTTTTTGATTGGTTGGAGCCTTTGGGCCCACTGGTGTGCGTCTTGAAAGGTTCTTTTAGGAAAAAGGTATTTCACGGGGGGAGTATCCAGAGCCATAGTTGGTAAATTCGAAAAGAAGGGTTCTGGAAAAGGGAAGTTCAGCTGAACGGGACCAGGTGAGGGATAAAGGCTCTTACTTACTGCTTGTGCAATCGTAGTCGCCAAAAAGTTGGTGGGTAGTGATGCGTTTGGGGAGGGGAAATCAAAAAAATAGTGGACGAAATCCCCAAAAATTTTGATCTGATCACATGTTTGATTAGCACAGGTATCTCGCAGTTCAGCCGGGCGGTCGCAGGTGAGTAGGATCAGGGGCACATTGGAAGCTGAGGCTTCCATAATAGCAGGCATTAAATTACCTAGTGCAGTTCCTGAGGTTACAATGACTGCAGCAGGTTTGCCCGTTGCCTTGGCATAACCAAGAGCATGGAAGGCGACGCCTCTTTCATCAAAGTGGACAAATGTTTCAGCTCTTGGATCTTCCGCAATCGCTAGAGCGAGGGGGGTCGATCGGAAACCAGGGGCATGACAAAAATAGGTAACCCCTTGGCCAATCAATTGATCGATCAGGGTTTTCCCCCAGGTCTCATTGAGCTCTCCCAGATTCATAGGGATCTCCACAAAAAGGTCTTATGGTCTAGCTCCTCCCATTCTTTTTCGGGGACAGACCCTTCTACAATTCCGGTCCCAGCAAAGAGGTGGATTTGATTCTTTTCGACGAGGGCCGACCGGATCCCTACAGCGAATTCGGCATTCTCTTGGCTTACGAACCCTATAGGCGAAGCATACCAGCCTCTTTCAAAGGGCTCATGCTCTAGGAGATATTCTAGAGCGCTTTTTCTAGGGAATCCCCCCATGGCAGCTGTTGGATGAAGAGCTGATAAAATTGCTTCATCTGTCACTTCTGGCAATAGCTGACCTATAAAGGGGTTATGGAGATGTTGGACATTTGGAGTTTTAATAATTCCATCTTCATCATCACATTTAAGCTGGCTGCATAAGGGTAGAAGGCTATTTTCAATCGACTCTTTAACATAATCGAATTCTCTACGCTCTTTTGGGTTGTCCAATAACTCTTGATGTAGAAGGGCGTCCTCTTCTTCGGTTTTGCCTCTTTGTCTTGTTCCTGCAACAGCTTCTGTGTAGAGTTTGAGCCCCTCTCTTTTGTAGAGTCGCTCCGGTGTTGCCCCAATAAATGTGGCTTGATCTCCAAATTGAAAAGCAAAACGGATGCTCCCTTTTGCCTTCAGTCTAGCTAGCATCTCTAGCGGATGCAAATCACTGTCGGAAGTAAAGGTTGACCGCCTTGCAACGACCACCTTTTTGAGAATCTCTCCCTTAATTTCGTTTAGGGAATGCTGAATCAATTGCTTCCATGTCTCCGAGCAAGGGAGATGATCGGCCTCATTCAGGCGACCTGAACTTTTAGCGAAATAGGAGGGCTGGGGGAAAAAATCTTCATCAAGTTGTCCATTAATCGCCTGGATTGTAGCAACGATTTTCCCTTCTTTCTTCTCGAGCTGGTATTGAGGGAGAAAAAAGCCACATTTGGGAAACGAGCCCCAGACCGACTCCTTTTGGGACTGGGTTGGGAAAAAAGCATGTCCACCCCAGAAAGTTGCAGGGGAATCATTTCCTGCGTCAAATTTTGGAACTTCGGTTAGATTCAAGACGCTTCCGAAGGCTACAATTTCAGTGCCATCTCTTCCTTGCCAGTAAACTCTTGGTGTTTTTTCCTGTCTTTCCAGCCAGGAGAGTAAATCAATAGAAGAATCTACTTCCTTGCGAATATAGCGGTGGAAATAGCGCTTGCCGCTCACACAAAGAGTTCGTGATTCGGTCATGGTTTTACTCCTATGTAGAGGGTTGCAACTCCAAAGGTGAGGGGGATCGCTTTTAGTTTAATAAAGCCCGATCGCTCCATTCTCGCTAAAAACTGGTCTCCGTATGGAAAGGATTCTATTGTTTTATTCAAATAGCGATAAGCGCTTCTTTTGCCTGAAATGAGGCCTCCAACAAAAGGGAGGATATGGCGCAGGTAGAAGAGGTGGAGAACTCGGATGATTCGGTTTTTGGGGAGAGAAAACTCCAAAATAAGAACTTTTCCCTTAGGCTTAAGGACCCTATAGATCTCAGGAAGGCAGTCTCCTTGGACATTTCTGATTCCAAAAGAAATGGTCACACAATCAAAAAGGCTATCTTCTGAGGGGATCTTAGTGGCGCTGCCCACTTGCATCCTCACCTGATCCCCATATCCTTGGGCTATGATTTTCTTACGGCCAATGGAGAGCATTTCCTCGGCTAGGTCGATTCCAACAGCATCCCCGATTTTTCCACTTTTCAAGAGAGAAAGGAGCTGATCTCCGGTCCCTGTCGCCAAATCGAGCAGTCTTAGATCCTTTTTTTTGGGGAGGTGGCTTAGGAGCCTTTTTCTCCATCTCCGATCAATCCCAAAGGAAAGGATTCGATTGACCCAATCATACGAGGATGAAATTTCATTAAACATCTGAGAAACTTGGCGTTGAGTCATTATCCGAAATTATAGGGGGAAAAGCCATTTCAGGATAATAAAATATCTTTTAGAATGAAGTCATGGGCCATCCGATACGTGATCATCTAATAGAAGAAATCCTCCTTAACGCCCACATACACAGGGAAAAAGGGGTCGATCTGATCGAGGAGTACTTCTTGGCAGAATCCTCTCTCGATCATGTCACAGCCTGTGCGCAAAAACTCCTCAGCGCAAACCCTGATCCTAACCTTGAAAAAGTGATCTTGAAAAATCTCTCAGAATGTATTGTTGTGAAGGCTCAAAGAGACAGCTATACCCTTACGGGTATAGCTCGAAAGTTTTTTGTTAGGATGGGCTTACCGATGGGAAGAAGTAGCGAGATTCTAAGAGCTGAACAGCTCATAAAAAATCCAAACTTATGATTTAGTCCTTTTCCGATCGTTCTCTTTGAGGAGCCGTTTACGGAGGCGGATAAAATTGGGGGTCACTTCGACAAGCTCATCGTTTTCAATGAAGTCGATCGCTTCTTCCAATGTAAAAGTCCTTGGAGGGGTCAGTGTCACATTCTCGTCAGTTCCAGAAGCTCGTACGTTTGTCAGCTGCTTTTCTTTAGTAACATTGATCACAAGGTCGTTGTCGCGACTATTTTTCCCAACGATCATCCCTTCGTACACTTCGTGAATTGGTCCGACAAAAAGTGTTCCGCGCCCTTGGAGGTTGAAGAGGGCATAAGGAGTCGCTTTCCCATTACAAATTGAGATGAGAGCGCCTTGTTGTCTACCGGGGATTTCCCCTTTCCAAGGTCCAAAATGATCAAAAATAGATGTGAGGATACCGAGTCCTCTAGTAATGGTCATGAATTCATTTCGGTAACCCATCAAACCGCGGGTCGGAATCAAAAACTCAATTGAGGTGATGTTGTGCTCATTCGTGCTAAGGCTCTGCATTTCCCCCTTTCTTCGGGAAAGTTCTTCAATGACTTTGCCTGAGTGAACTTCAGGGACTTCAATGTGTGTCCGTTCAAACGGCTCGAGTTTTTGTCCTTCTTCTTCTTTAATAATTACTTGTGGTTTAGAAACGGTAAATTCATAGCCTTCTCTTCTCATTGCTTCTATGAGAACGGCTAGATGGAGTTCTCCTCGTCCAGAGACCCGCATCGCATCCTCTCTCCGAGGGATGTCTTCAATTTTTAGAGAGATGTTTGCTCTTTTTTCTTGGAGAAGACGATCGCGAATTTTATTCATTGTGATGTGCTTACCATCTTTTCCAGCAAAAGGTCCATTGTTGACCATGATTTCAACAGAAAGGGTAGGCTCTGCAATCGCAATCAGGGGAAGTTGGACAATATGTTCGTTTGAACAGAGCGTTTCACCGATCATTGCATCGGGGATTCCGGCAAGGTTGATGATGTCACCGACACCCGCTTCTTCCATCTCTACTTTTTTAAGCCCGTGGTACCCTTCAATTCGAGTAATTTTATGTTGCGTAGGGTGGCCACTTGCGTTGACCCGTGTAATGGTGTCGCCTTTAGAAATTTTCCCTTCTAAAATGCGTCCGCAAGCCTGTCTTCCGACAAAGTCGTCGTAGGAAAGAGTTGTTGCTTGCATGAGAAAGGGGAGTTCTAGATTACCAGGAGGGGCAGGCACTGCATCGATAATGAGTTGGAAAAGAGGGCGCATATCTTTCCGCTCGTCGTCGAGTTCTTTCGTGGCAAATCCAGACAAGCCGGATGCGTAACAGACTTCAAAATCGAGTTGTTCGTCAGTAGCACCTAGCTCAACGAAGAGGTCAAAAGTCAAGTTCAATGCGCGATCGGAATTCGCTCCGGGACGGTCAATTTTATTCAGGACAACAATGGGCCGTAAGCCGATTTTTAGTGCTTGTGAAAGGACAAAGCGTGTTTGAGGCATCGGCCCTTCGTTTGCATCTACAAGAAGGAGAACTGAGTTTACCAGGCCAAGGACCCGCTCAACTTCTCCGGAAAAATCAGAGTGTCCAGGTGTGTCGATCAAATTGATTTTGTAATCTTCAAAATAAATACTGGTATGTTTAGCAAAGATTGTTATTCCCCGTTCCTTTTCCTGATCATAGCTGTCCATGATCCGTTCTGGGACAAGCTCGTTGTCGCGGAAAATATTGGATTGCCGCAAAAGGCTGTCGAGCATGGTCGTTTTTCCATGGTCAATGTGGGCAATGATGGCAACGTTTCTTATTTTGTCTGGAGTATACATAGCTGCTGAGTATAGGGGATTCGATCATTGAACTAAAGCTTTGTTTTGGCTACAATGAAAAGCCTAACCCAGGAACACATTATGAGTATAGACAACGACGTGGTCGTTCTCGATGATATCCTGATCGAAAAGCTAGAAAATGCGTTCCATAAGCAGACTCAGGCTGTCGTTATTCATGATGTTGCAAAGATTGCAGCAGAGCATTCTGCTGTTGACTTGGCCATTGCAGCTTCAAGGCTCCCTCCAAATGCCCGTTCTGTCCTTTTCCAAAACTTTACCTCTGTAGAAGAGCAAACTAAATTTTTAATCAACACAGATAGTACGACTAGAATTGCGGTTTTTAGAGAAGTGACCGATGCAGAAATCATTGGTCCCATAGGCTTAATGCCCCCCGATGAGGCAGTCGAGGTGTTGGAAGATCTGTCTGAAAGGCGCTATCGCAGGGTGTTAGATGGGTTGGAGCCCTCAAAGGCCCAGCGTATACGCGAAATTCAAAAAAATGCGAGAAATACTGCTGGCAGACTCATGACAAACGAGTTTTTTGCCTATTCGATGGAAACAACTATTGGCGAAGCATCGATCTCAATCCGCAATAATCCAGGAATAGATCTCACCAGCCGGATTTTTGTTTTGAATGCTGAGGGGGAGCTTCAAGGGTATGTCCCAGCTCGAAACTTCATCGTAAATCCCGATGATCTCCCTCTTAAAATGGTCATGCGTCCTGTTACTCATAAAGTTTCAACAGATACCCCTCGTGAAGAAATGGTAGAAATCGTGGAGCGGTATAAAATCAGCGCCCTTCCTGTTGTAAATAGCGAGGGGAAGTTTGTAGGGGTCATCAATTACGAGGATGTGATTGATGCACTAGAGGATATTTTGGATGAAACCATCGGTAGCGTGGCGGGAACAAGTGAGAAGGTCGGGGTCAATGAATCGGCTTTCCAGCGATTTTTAGCTCGGAGTCCTTGGCTGATCGTCACTCTTTGTGCAGGTTTGATCAATGTGGGTGTAATGTCGACTTTTGACAACCTTGAAAAGGGGATGCTAACCTTCGTCCTTTTCTTTGTCCCTCTTATTACAGGAATGTCGGGGAATATAGGGATTCAGTGTTCGACTGTCTTAGTTCGAAGTATGGCTCTTGGCTTGGTTACTAGGAGCAATCGCCGAGACGCCGTATTCAAGGAATTATTAATGGGTTTGATGGCTGGGGTCTTTTTCGGATTCCTTTGCGGCACTCTGATCTTTCTGATGGACTTTGTGGGGATCATGGGCATTTCCACAAGCCCCTGGATTATAGGTCTTATTGTGAGTACGGGGCTATTTGGGGCTTGTCTAGCTGGGACCCTGCTTGGGGTGTTTTCCCCATTTTTCTTTGTCCGGGTTGGGGTCGATCCAGCTGTTGCTTCTGGGCCGATTGTCACTGCATTCAATGATTTTTTATCCATGAGCATCTACTTTTTAATTGCTATTGGAATTAGCCGTCTCCTTTTGTAAATTAAAAACTTTAATCCATTGTTTTTCTGCTTTAAAATTGATATAATAAACCTAACTTATAATAGGTTTTATTATGGCTATTTCAATTAAATCGAATCATAGATCTGATCATAATGAGCCGACGGTTTATTCTGTAGCAAAGGACTACATACAAAAACCAGACGGCATAAAAAAAATGATTATTGCCCCCACTTTGAAAGCCTACAGCTGGGCTAGTTTCTATGAGTATCCTCTCTCAGAAACCTCTCAGTCGGTTCAATGGTTTTTGCAAAGAGCGAACCACTTGTTGAGTTGGGAAGGGTTTCCAACGGCCGTTACTAACTCCCTAGACGCTGGTTTTGAAGTTGCAGACACTGCATTTTTGGGCTCCCTTGGCGATCTTCCAGATAGAGTAAAAAGTGCATATTACACCTTCCTCTCTCTGATAGGTCTGCTTGCAGATAGTGTCCAAGTAGGTGAGAAAGATAACATAATCGCCCTCTCTGCTTTTCAACATAAAATCCTGGGAATCATCGGTGTCTTGGGGAGTTTTGCTATGATCGTTAAAGCTGTTGAGGGGCTTAAAAAAGAAATCGTTGTTCTAAGTGCAAATGACGTTGGAGAACCAAAGCACAACTTAGCACTGGTCCGTGCAGTTTCGAAAATTTGTTTAATCGCTTTAGGTTGTTTCGGGATAGCTGCTTTTGCATGTGTCGAGCTCGCGGCCAAAGTGGTCCTTTTGACAATTTCGACGCTGCTTATGCTCCTTTCAATTCTCGCCCATTTTTATGAAAAACTTCACCGGCTAGACGGAACGAATACCGTTGCAAAATAGCTCCGAAAAATGGTATGATTTGGGAATGCGCGATAAAAAATTAACAACCACAACCACACGCAATATTAAGAGTCTTCTCCCTTCAGTTTTACGATTCATTAGCAAACGTCATGAGCAGCGTCCCGATTTGATCATGGCTGAGTGGAAAGCAGTAATTGGAGAGCGTCTTGCACCGATGACAAAAGCAGTCTCTTTTGAAAGTGGGATCTTGACAATTAAAGTGAGAAACTCTTCTCTATTGAGTTTATTAGCGCAACATGAACGCGCCAGGTTGCTGAAAGAGTTGCGGGTTAAATTTCCCAATGCTACTATCCGCAATATCCGGTTTATCATCGGTTGATACGATAAGGTTTTCAAGGTATGACTACAATGGCTAAAGGAAAAGAGTATGATGCGAGCACGATTACAGTTCTAGAAGGACTGCAGGCGGTTCGTGAGCGTCCCAGTATGTACATTGGCGATGCTCATTCAAACGGCCTTCATCAGCTCGTTTACGAAGTTGTCGATAACAGTATCGACGAAGCGATGGCTGGGTACTGCTCAGAGATCAGTGTCACTTTACACAAAGATCACAGCGTTACTGTTACAGACAATGGCCGAGGGATCCCTGTAGGAAAGCACGAAGCCGAATCTAAACGACAAAAACGAGACGTGTCGGCGATTGAAGTCGTTATGACCATTTTACATGCCGGCGGTAAGTTCGATAAAAATACCTACAAAGTTTCTGGTGGACTCCACGGTGTCGGGGTCTCTTGCGTAAACGCAGTGTCTAAACTTCTCATCGCAGAAGTTTACCAAAATGGTAAAGCCTATCAGATCCAATTTTCTAAAGGAAAAATTAAGGAACAATTAAAAGTTATTGGCGATAGTGATCAGACTGGGACGAAGGTTCGTTTTTGGCCGGATGAGACAATTTTCTCTACGATCGAATATGAATATGAAATCCTTCTTAGACGCCTTCGCGAACTGGCTTTTCTAAATAAAGGGATCAAGATCGTCTTCACCGACGAGCGATCAACCGATCATCCTGAAGTTGTCTTTTCCTATGAAGGGGGGCTCGTTTCTTTTGTTGAGTACTTAAACGAAAATAAAACGCCACTTTTCAATCCTCCTATTTACATTCAAGGAACAAAAGAAGGGGATGATGGTCCTGTTGAATTCGAACTTTCGATGCAGTGGAATGAGACCTACACTGAAAACCTCCACTCCTATGTGAACAACATTGCAACTAGGCAAGGGGGAACCCATGTAAGTGGATTTTCAACCGCTCTTACTCGGGTCCTTAACCAATACATCAAAAGTGGGCAGTTCCCAAAAGCGGACAAAATTTCTGTAACAGGTGACGACCTGCGCGAAGGATTAACCGCCGTTATTTCTCTTAAAGTTCCAAATCCCCAGTTTGAAGGGCAGACAAAGCAAAAACTCGGGAATAAAGATGCTGGAACAATTGCACAGCAAGTAACAGGCGAAGAGTTCGCTACCTATCTTGGAGAAAACCCCGCGATTGCAAAACAGATCGTTGAAAAAGCGCTCATCGCATCGCAAGCAAGGGAAGCTGCTCGGAAAGCAAGAGAACTTACCCTCCGAAAAACAGCGCTTGATAGCGCGCGCCTCCCTGGAAAACTGACTGACTGTCAGGAAAGAAATCCCGAAGTTTGTGAAATCTACATCGTTGAGGGAGACTCTGCGGGTGGATCTGCAAAATCAGGGCGGGATCGCCGTTTTCAGGCAATCCTTCCCATTCGCGGTAAAATTCTAAACGTCGAGAAGGCCAGACTCCAAAAAATCCTCCAAAACACCGAAGTTGGAGCGATGATTTCTGCTTTTGGCTGCGGAATTGGAGTAGATAACTTCGATATTTCCAAACTCCGCTATCACAAAGTGATTATTATGACGGATGCTGACGTCGATGGATCGCATATTCGGACTCTTCTCTTGACCTTTTTCTATCGTCACATGCCTGCGCTCATTGAAAATGGCTTCATTTACATCGCTAGACCTCCTCTTTACCGAGTTACAAGGAAGAAAGTAAAGCGCTACATTCATAGCGAAAAAGAGATGGATGACTACCTTCTCAAACTAGGGACCAGCGATGTCCAGATTCGTCTAGCAGGGCATAAAGAGCCATTGCAGCCCCTTGAAGTTGACGCTCTGATCAAAACTGTTCGTGATGTCGAGATGTTTAATTCATCACTAGAGAGAAAAGGGATCCCCTTTAGAGAATTCATTTCTCTTAAGGATGAACAAGGTAGGCTCCCCCAGTTCCAAGTCAAACTAGGCGATGAGCAAAAACTTGTTTATTCTGAAGAAGAGTTTGTTGAACTCAAAAAAGAGTTCGAAATGATTCAAAAAGAAGATCACGATCGGACTATTGCTGCAATTCCAGAAGGGGAGCGGACACCCAGCATGCTGAAGTTTACCCCCAAAGCGCTCCCTTTTATGGAGCTTTATGAAGCAGATGTTCTCCATAAATTGAAAGAGCAGCTTGCAGCCCTCGATTTTTCTTTAGATAGTTATTTAACACCTGATGGAAAACTCTTTGACATCATCGAAGAAGATGGGGCCGAAACCCCTATTTATATCCTCAAAGAAGGACTAGACCATCTCAGAGTCAATGGGCGCAAAGGAATTGAAATTCAGCGCTACAAGGGTCTCGGAGAGATGAACGCCGACCAGCTATGGGAAACGACCATGGATCCGACTAAGCGCACCCTAATTCGGGTCAATATTCCTGATGCGATCGCTGCCGACCACATGTTCACCATGTTGATGGGAGAAGAAGTACCACCAAGACGAGCGTTCATTGAACAACATGCTCTCTCAGTCAAAAACTTAGATATTTAAAGGTCCCAACTATGAGTTACACTGAAAATGAAATCATTCTTCCACGTAACGTAGAAGACGAGGTTAAAGAAAGCTACCTCCGCTACTCAATGTCGGTCATTATCTCTAGGGCCCTACCCGATGTACGTGATGGACTAAAGCCTTCTCAAAGGCGTATCCTCTACGCGATGAGACTTCTTAACCTCTCTCCGGGCGGTAAGCACCGGAAATGTGCGAAGATATCAGGAGATACCTCAGGAGACTTCCACCCACACGGTGAAACGGTCATCTACCCGACTCTCGTTAGGATGGCTCAACCATGGGCAATGGGATACCCCCTGATCAACGGCCAAGGTAACTTTGGATCTGTCGATGGAGACCCACCTGCTGCGATGCGATACACAGAAGCGCGCCTTACGCACGCCTCGATGGCTCTTATGGAAGATCTTGAAAAAGACACCGTCGAGCTAGTCCCCAACTACGATGAGACAAAAACAGAGCCGACTGTATTCCCTTCAAAATTTCCTAACCTCCTTTGTAACGGATCTTCCGGAATTGCCGTTGGTATGGCGACCAACATCCCTCCCCACAATTTTGGTGAACTCATCAAAGCTACCGAACTCGTTATTGATGACCCAAAAGTTTCCATTGAAGAGATCCAAGAGGTTATGCCGGGTCCCGACTTCCCAACAGGGGGAATCATCTGTGGCTATCGCGGAATTAAAGAGGCTTATCATACCGGACGGGGAAAAGTCATCCTTCGCGCTGTAGTCCGCGTTGAGGCGCAGGATAAATCGGGAGACCGCGAGCAAATCGTCGTCGATGAAATCCCCTATAACGTCAATAAATCGACACTCATCCAAAAAATTGCTGAACTGATCAACGACAAACAAATTACAGGGATCTCTGATATCCGGGACGAATCGGATAAAGATGGAATGCGGATCGTTTTGGAACTAAAACGGGGCGAAATTCCCGACGTCATCATCAATCAGCTCTACAAGTACACAGAAATGCAGACCACTTTTGGCTGCAACATGCTCGCCCTAGATAAGGGACTTCCTCGCACAATGAACATCAAGCAGATGATTCAGGCGTGGATTGAGCATAGAATTGAAGTTGTCCGAAGACGGGCCCGTTTTGAGCTTGCTAAGGCCGAGGCTAGAGCCCATATCCTCGAGGGATACCTAAAGGCGCTCGATCATCTCGATGAAGTCGTTAAAATCATCCGAAGAAGTGTTAATCGCGACGAAGCGAGATCAGCCCTTATTTCCCAGTATGAATTTACTGAAAGACAGGCAAATGCCGTTCTAGACCTTCGCCTCTATCAATTGACGGGTCTCGAGAAAGAAAAAATCGAAAATGAGTACAAAGAGCTTCTTGAAACAATTGCTCATCTACGCGCTGTCCTTGGATCTGAGCAAATGGTTCGCAACATCATCAAGGAAGAGCTTCAGGATATCCTCAAAAGACACCCGCAGGAACGGAGAACACAGATCACTGCGGCTGACGGAGAATTCAACATTGAAGACCTCATCGCCGACGAACAAGTGATCGTCACGATCTCTGAAGACGACTACATCAAACGGATGCCCACCAATACTTTCCGTGAGCAACGTCGTGGTGGTCAAGGGGTGATTGGGATGGATATGAAAAAAGAGGGAGACATCCTCAAAGATGTTTACATTGCCTCAACCCATGACTATCTCCTCTTCTTCACCAATCTCGGTAGATGCTACTGGCTTAAAGCTTGGCAGGTCCCAGAAACGGGACGCCGCTCCAAAGGGAAACCTTTGATCAACATGCTTGAAGGGCTCCGCTCCGGCGAACGGGTCGCTGCGATTCTCTGCGTGAAAAATTTTGAAGATGAGGCTTCTATTCTCCTTGCAACGCGCAACGGTGTCGTTAAAAAAACGTCTTTGGAAGCCTTCAACTCTCCGAGACGCAAAGGGGTTTACGCGATCAACATCGATGAAGACGATGAAGTGATCGCTGCTCGCCTTGCTCACAAAGATGAGCAGATTATGCTCTTTACACGGGCTGGGATGGCTGTTCGCTTCGATGAATCTGAAGTACGGAATATCGGCCGGGTAGCACGTGGTGTTCGAGGTGCAAGCCTCAAGAAAAACCAAGATGACTGTGTCGTGTCGTGCGAAGTGGTCAAAGGGGATGAAAGTCTCTTGATTGTCTGTGAAAAAGGGTATGGCAAGCGCTCCAAGGTGGAAGACTTTAGACAGACCCGTCGCGGAGGAGTCGGAGTTCGTTCGATCATTACGTCTACCCGTAACGGAATGGTTGTAGGAGCCGTCTCGGTGACCGACCTCGATAGCGTCCTTATGATGTCTAAGGGAGGACAAACCCTTCGAACCTCGATGGAAGACGTCCGAGTCATGGGAAGGTCGACCCAAGGTGTTCGCCTTGTCCATCTAAAATCTGATGACAAGCTCGTCAGCATCCAGAAAATCGAGCACGTAGAGGATAAGTGAAAGGTCATTTCATCACCCTAGAAGGGGGAGATGGCGCTGGCAAATCTTCCCTGATCATCAGCATCCACGCTGCTCTGATAGAAAGAGGTCTTGAAGTTATCCAGACCCGCGCCCCGGGGGGGACCGAGCCCGGTAAAGTGATGCGCGAGCTCATCCTCCATCCACAAGATCCACTCGTCGGCAAAGCCGAACTTTTCCTCTACCTCGCTGATCGCGCCCAGCACGTCGAGCGGGTAATCAAACCAGCCCTAGATCTAGGTAAAGTTGTCCTTTGTGACCGTTATAACGACTCGACAATAGCCTATCAGGGTGCTGCACGGGGATTCGGTATGGATGAGGTCGAAAAGCTCACAGAATTCGCCACAAATGGCCTCAATCCCAATCTAACTCTCTATCTTGATATCGATCCAGAGATCGGTTTAAAGCGGGCAAAAGAGGCGTCAGGCAGAAAAGATCAGATCGAAGCGGAAGCTTTTGCCTTCCACCACAAAATTCGAGAAGGTTTCCACTCTATCTCTAAAAAGAACCCCGACCGGTTCCAAATCATCGACGCCTCAAAACCTAGAGAAGAAGTATTCCAAGAAGCGCTTCGCCTCATCGATAACCACTGTTTCTCAACCAACCCAAACTAACGCCTACTCGATCTTGCCCTCTGCCAAAGGAGGTTTTCCACCATTGATGCAGAATTTTCTAGCCGATCCGAACTAGGGGGTGGTTACGATCCCACTACTTTCGACAAGCTCTAATCCATTTACATCGACCCCAACAACAAAGTAGCTATACTCTGTGTCCGGCATCCGGTTGTGATCTTTGAATTCGAGCGGAGCTTCTGCTGGTACTGTTCCAATGAGGTCAGTATGGGCAGCATCCCGATAAATCCGGTAATTTGTGATTGTGGCAATTCTCGGGTCATTCCAATTGATTTGATTGAAAAGCTCTTGTTGAGTCAAAAATGTGTTTGTTTTTGCAGCAGCTGATACAAACAAAAAACCTGAGGAAGGAGGTGGTGGAGGGGCGGGTGGGTCCCCAAAGGTTGCTAGTGCAAAGGGCGCCCCTGTAATTGGAATTGTCGATGCGACTTTTTGCGTGATCGGATCAATCACAGTAATAACACTGTTGGTGCCGTCGCTCACGTAAACTGCCGTCCCATCGGGGAGGTACTCAGCATGGGTAGGGGCACTTGAAACGGTGATTGTAGCAATGACCGAGTCACTGACTGTATGGATCACACTGACATTCCCACCAGAAAGGTTTGGAAGGTAGAGAGAAAGCCCATCAGGACTCAAAGTAAAATTCTGGGGAGCTGCCCCAACAGTAATGGTAGACACAACAAGATTGGTGCTTGTATTAATAACATAGACTGCACCAGGGTCGCTCCCTTCGCTTACATAGGCTTTTTGGCTATCTTCAGAAAAAATGACACCGGCAACTGGAGGGAGAGTGATGGTAGCAATCACAGTATCTGTGGAAGGGTCAAAAACAGCAACAATCCCTTCTGGAGGGATGAAAGCAGTTACATAAGCTTTTGTACCATCAGGAGAAAAAGCCGAAAAAAAGACATTTGAGGCACCAGTAAAGGTAACTGTGTCTGAAACGGTGTTTGTATCTAAATCAAGTACGTCCACAACTTCACCATCAAACGCTGTGTAGTATGCTTTGTCTCCGCTTGGATTGATGGCAATTGAAGCACCAAGTGCGTATTTTGCGGAGATAGGGATCGTTGCGATAATCACATTTGTATCGATCTCAATTTCGCTTGCCGACTGGGGAAGGGCGTTGGCGGCATATAAACTGTTATGATTCGGTTGAATGGCAAGGTCGAAAGGGCCCTCTGGATCTGAGATTGTTGCAATTACGAGATTGGTATCAGCATCAATCACATAAATTCGGTCATTTGTGAAATCGGCAGCGTAAACGGTAGCGGCCCCTCTCAATTCTGTGTTTGTGAATAGAAAAACAAGGCAACAAATGAGGAAATTGCTTTTCTTGACCATTTTTTCTCCTTTCTTGGTTGAATCTTAAGTTGCACCAGAGGATTTATTTTGTCAAAAAAAATGAGGTAAGCTAGGGTGTTGATTGATATGCTTTACCTACTTCTAATTGCCCTGTTTAGTTTTTCTGAGCTCAAATCTGCGTATATACATCGACATACTGCTCTTGCTGAGCATGGAAGTATGACCTTCACCGGAAACACCTTGGGACTCAGCAAAACCGGTAATCAAAATAATGCCGGTACAGCGGATTCGATTGGTGCCTATATTACTCTGGATACCAGCGAGAAAGTTGGAAATTTTCCTGCCGGAACAACCCTTGATTATAGAAAAAATAACTCTGCTGCCATCCTTGAAATACCTGAGGGAAGTACTATCCTCTATGCTGAACTGATTTGGGCAGGAAGTTATGGATATTACAAAACTAATGAGGGGAAAGATCCCGATGAGGTTTTGGTTCCTGCGAATGGGCCGATTAATTTTACAACTCCCTCTGGTAAAATTCATCAGATTACTTCTGATCCAGAAACAAGGCAAAATATCCAAAATGCAGACCCAAAAATCACCTATCCAGCCGGAAACTATACTAGGAGCCAGAATGTAACCGATCTTGTGAAGGCTGCTGGAGGTGGTGCGTATGCCGTTGGGGGGGTAGCTTCCACCATTTCTCCTTTCGATGACACCCATAATGCGGCCGGTTGGGCTCTTGCTGTGATTTACAAACACCCCGACTTGGAGATCCATAACATGTCTCTTTTTGTCGGTTGTGAGCAGGCCTCGACTCCAGAAAGTCCAGCAGAGGTTACTGGATTTGTAACACCGTTTGAAGGAACCCTTTCAGGGAGGCTCCTTGTCTGCGGAATCGAAGGGGATGCGAATAAAACGGGCGACCATATGGGGTTTGGGCCCACGCCAGATAATTTGACCTATTTAACGGGTCCGAACAATGGATTAAATGATTTTTTTGCCTCCCAAATCAACGGTGATGATGGTTTGATCGATACGAGGGGAACATTTGGAAATCGGAATCATCCTCCTCCTAAGAGAATTTCTGCCGGAAGACAGGGGTGGGATATCACCAATGTAGACTGCTCAGAGACCCTCTATTATGGGCAAACAACGGCCTATGCACAGGGTGTTACGTCAGTTGGGGGAGAAGACTATACGATCAATGCGCTCGGGATTCAAATCCTAGTTGAGGCTCCGATTATCGAACCGATTAAAACGGTTAATGGGGCGGAGAATATTGCGTCGCAAGTTGGTGATACGGTCACATTTTCGGTCAGTATGACAAACAAAGGTTCTGTCACAGCCCATGAAGTAGTATTGAGAGACGAATTGGAAGAAGCATTGATGCCCGTTGAAGGGAGTTGCAGGATCAATGGGGTCCCTTATCTCAATGCGAATTTTTTTAAAGGGGTCCCCATTGGAGACATAGGTGTAGATCAGACATCAGTGGTCGATTTTCAAGTCAAGATTGAGGACTATCCATCCGTTGGAAATATGTATGAGAATACGGTCAGTGTCGATTATGTTTTCCAAGTTCCGTCGATCACTAGACAAAGTCGCTCCTTTTTTTCTAGTGCCTTTTCTGAAAGTTTTGGAGATATGTATTTCCAGGTCTATTCAAATACCGTAACGATTGTCTTACCAGCCCCCTTTGCACCGGGCTCATTTGTTGGGAGAATCAAAAAGTGCAAGTTTCTGAGTAAAAATGAGTACTCTATCACCTCTTCTTGGACAGTGCCCCAAGAGACCGGTGTTTTATTTTATAGAATTTATGATCGAGAAAAGGTGATCGGTGAGATCTCAGTAGGATTTCCGTTAGAATTTAGTACCTGTCTCATTTCGAAAAACCAAGGAAAACGGTTAGAGGTAGCCGCTGTGTATGATGATTTTGCAGAAAGTGTCCATGTTCCAATCCAAATCATTGATTAAAGGATTACTTGTTTTAACCTCCCTTTTGACGGCTCCTTGTGCCGGCGCCTTGATCGACTCAGGTGAGGTGAGAGTAGCGGCATTTTTCCCCACCTCAAAGCGATTCAGAGACAATTTTGGATCGGTAGGGGTTAACTATCAACTCGAGATAGCAAAAAATTTTGGTTGCAATTGCTCAGAGCAGATTTGGCTAGGTGTCGATTGGTATCCTAAGCAGGGCCATCTCGGTTCATGCGGATCATCAGACCTAAACATCCTCAATGGGAGCGTCGGATACAAGCATTTTTGGACCTGTGAGTGTTTTCAGTTTTACGGGGGAATCGGTCCTACATTTGGTTGGGTCTGGCTAGAAAACAAAAGAAAGTGTTGCAAGGGCTGCCGCACATGGAAGAAAAAATCAGATGTTTTTGCCCTAGGTGCCGTGGCTAGACTAGGGGCACAATATCCCCTTATCGATTGTCTTTTTATCGACCTCTTCGTCGATTATCTATACGAGGTGGCCTTCTTCCACCGAAATGCCTACATCGGCGGCTTCAAAACAGGTCTTGGTTTAGGCTATTCGTTCTAAGGTGTTGTAATACTCACACTAGCATAAACAAGTTCAGCGCCTGTTCCATCTTCTGCAACAATAGAATACGTGTAGGTAGTTTTGGGCATTCGGTTATGGTCTTTAAACTCCAAGGAGCCCCCCACAGGTATAGTCGTGATTAAATCGGTAAACGTTTCATCGCGATATATCCGAAACTGGGCGACTGTAGGGGCGTTCACTATAGACCATTCAAGGTTATTGGTCAGGTCTATTTGAGTTAAGAAGGTATTCGCGATCGTATTTGCTGATGCCACAATCATAGCGGAGGTTGGTGGAGGAGGTGGAGGAGGTGAATCCAAGGGTTTTGTGGCAAGTTTCCAAATTGATGTTGTTCCTTCCATGTTTGAGGTGAGCAGGTTTGAATCGGTATCAAATGCCACTAGAAAAGGGGGACCTAAATTTTTTCCCACGATACCAAGCTGGCCATCTGTTGTAATCGTTACGGATGTGGGGTCGGTAAGTACAGTGATCGTTGCAACCAATGTTTTACTAGCCGCATCTATAACCATTACTACGTTTCGTGGGTTGCGGGAAGGAAAGTACAATCGCGCTCCATCCGGTGTGATAGCAGCATCAATACCTGTACCGGCCCCTGTCGTAATGGTTGCCACAACGCTTTGTGAAGCGGTTGAAACAACTGTAACAATTGAAGGGCCATAGCCGGAATAAAGAAATTGGCTATCAGGTGTAACAGTCATCGAAAAACAATCTGCACCCGTAGGAATTGTAGCGATAATGCTTTTCGTTCCGGGATCGATAACACTAAAAAAACTCGAGCCTCCTGCTGATACAGAGGCATAGACAAAATTTCCATCTGGAGTAGCAACTACATCGCGAGGATTACCCCCAGTTGTAAAAGTAATTGTTGCAATCGCTTGTCTTGAAAAGGTATCGACGATAGACAAAGATTTTCCAATGATGTTGATAACATATAGAGTAGTTCCGTCGGGAGAAACACTCAGACCACCAGATCCGTCTCCTACTGTGATTGTAGCAATAACACGTTTCTCCTCAGTGTCAATTAAACTAACCCCATTTAGAGAAAAAAACAGGGGATTGGTAACATAAGCAGTGTCTCCTCCCGGTGAAAATACTACATCTCCTGCACCGAATCCAGTGGTGATGGTTGAGATTATCATGAAGGTGTCTGTTTCAAGGACAAATACCGCAGGGGTGGAGCGAGATACAGCGTAGACTTCATCTGGGATGAGTCTACTATTTAATAGGAGGAACAAAACGAGAGCGATAGTCCTTAAACGCATACTGAAAATTTTCACATATTCGAAAGATATTTACAATTGACGTTTACTAACTTTTGCACATATCTAAAGGCTTGATCGCCTTGTCGAACTCTTTGCCTGTGATATGGCCGAGTTTGAGAGCTGCTTTGCGCAAAGTGGTCTCATGCTTATGAGCGTACTTTGCAATAGCGGACGCTTTATCATACCCGATCAGAGGGGTGAGCGCTGTAACTAGCATAAGGGATTGTTCTACGTTTGCTTTGATTCGCTTGAGGTTAGGTTTAATGCCTCGGATACAAAATTCTTCAAAATTTTCACAGCTGTCACTTAAGTTTCGGATTGATTGCAAAAGGTTGTAAATGATCAAGGGTTTAGAGGCGTTCATTTCTAGGTGACCACCTGCATTGCCCATGGTTATTGCAAAGTCACTAGCCATGACTTGGGTGGCGACCATGCAAAGGGCTTCGCACTGGGTGGGGTTGACTTTGCCCGGCATAATCGATGAGCCCGGCTCATTCTCCGGGAGGAGGAGTTCTCCAAGTCCTGCTCTTGGACCCGATCCAAGGAGGCGGATATCGTTTGCGATTTTATAGAGAGAGGTAGCAAGAGTTTTTAATGTACCGCTAAATTGTACAAGAGCGCTATGTGCTCCTTGGTCAGCAAATTTGCTCTTCGTTGGGAGGAAGGGGAGTTTAGTGAGTTTTGCTATTTGCTCTGCAACTTCTTTGTCGAAATGTTTAGGGGCGTTGAGGCCTGTTCCAACGGCAGTCCCTCCGATCGTCAGCTCGTAGACCTTTTTCAAGGAGAGGTTGATGTTCTCTATATCGCTTTGAAGCATCGCTGCATATCCAGAAAATTCTTGGCCTAATGTAATGGGCGTGGCGTCTTGGAGGTGAGTTCGACCAAGTTTAACAATGTTTTTCCATTGGCTCGCCTTTTTTTCGATCGATTCATGCAGAGATTGGAGAGTTGGAAGAAGGCGAAAATGGGTTGAAAGGGCAGTAGCGATATGCATCGCTGTTGGGAAGGTGTCGTTAGTAGATTGGGAGCGGTTAACATCGTCATTGGGGTGAACGGGATCTTTACTGCCGAGAGGTTTTTTTTCAATTTGAGAGCAGCGGTTGGCAATTACTTCGTTGATGTTCATATTGAATTGCGTCCCGCTGCCAGTCATCCAGACGTGGAGGGGAAATGCATCCAAATGGTTGCCATCTAAGAGCTCATTGCAAGCAGTCACTATAAGACGTTTATTTTTCTCTGAAATCAGGCCGTGCTTTTTGTTGACGATTGCGCAGGCTAGTTTGACGATTGCATACGCTGGAATCATCTCTTTGGGCATAAGTTCAACACCGATATTGAAGTATTTCAATGAGCGCTGGGTTTGGGCTCCCCACAGCTTGTCTATTGGGACATTGATCTCACCGAAACTATCGCTCTCTTTTCTGTATTTCTTCATTGCTTAAGAGATAGAGAAGATTGGGATTATTTTTCAACTTGATACTTTACATTATCTGCGAAATTTGGTTCCGTGGGAAGAAAGGTGGAGGTTATTGATGGTCGAGCAAGTATTGAAAGGACAAAAAGCACTCGTTACTGGAGCTAATTCGGGGATTGGTGAGGGGGTAGCTATTGGACTTGCTGCTGCTGGCGCTGATGTCGTTGTGAACTATGTAATGGGAGAAGATACAGCCCAAGCAGTTGTCGATAAAATCAAAAAAAATAGTCCCGGCGTCAAGGCCTATGCCCATAAGGCCGATGTCTCGAAAGAAGATGAAGTAGAAGGGATGTTTAAAAAGATGGTCCAAGAGTTTGGGACAATTGATATTCTGGTAAACAATGCAGGGCTTCAGAGGGATGCTCCCTTTGATCAGATGACCCTTGAAGAGTGGAATTTTGTGATCGGTGTGAATTTAACTGGGCAGTTTTTATGCGCAAGAGAAGCTGTTAGAGAATTCAAACGAAGAGGGCTCCGCAAAGAGGTTTCTTGCTCAAAGGGGAAGATCATTTGTATGAGTTCTGTCCATGAGGTGATCCCATGGGCTGGACATCCCAACTACGCTTCATCAAAAGGGGGCATTCACCTGATGATGCGAAGTCTTGCTCAGGAAGTTGCCAAGGATGGCATACGGGTCAATAGCATCTGTCCTGGTGCTATCAAGACGCCGATCAACAAAAGCGCGTGGGAGACGAAAGAGTCTTACGACAAACTGATGGAGCTCATTCCCTACAAGCGGATTGGTGAGGTGGAAGATATTGCAAAAGTTGCCGTGTGGCTAGCTTCGGATCAATCGGATTATGTTGTGGGAACAAGCATTTTTGTCGACGGAGGGATGACCCTCTACCCGGGATTTACAACGAATGGATAACGAGTACGATTTCATCATTATCGGCTCAGGTGCTGGAGGGGGAACACTTGCTCATCACCTGGCCATGAATTCAGAGAAGAAAATCCTTCTTATAGAGCGGGGAGACTATGTCACTCGTGAAAAGGAAAACTGGGACTCTCACGAAGTGTTTGTAAAGCGGCGCTATGATGCCCCTGAAATGTGGATTGATAAAAGTGGAAATGAGTTCCAACCGGGGACCCACTATTTTGTAGGGGGAAATACGAAGATGTATGGGGCCGCACTTATGCGTCTTCGAGAGAAGGACTTTGAGGAGGTTCAGCATGAGGGAGGAATTTCACCTGCCTGGCCCATTTCCTATGCCGATTTAGCTCCTTACTACACGAAAGCTGAGGAGCTCTATCACGTCCACGGAAAGAGGGGAAATGATCCGATGGAACCTCCCGAAAAAGCCCCTTATAAGTACCCTCCAGTTTCCCATGAACCGCGGATTCAAAAACTCGCAGATGATTTAGAGAAAATTGGTCACAAACCGTTTTATATGCCTATCGGGATCCAATTAGATGAGTCAGATTGGCACAAGAGCCCCTGTATCAAATGCAACAGCTTTGATGGATTTCCTTGCCTAGTAGACGCTAAGGCCGACGCCCAAGTGCTCTGTGTAGATCCGGCTCTTGAACAGAGAGCGAACTTGACACTCATCCGCAATAGCTATGTCGAAAAGCTGGTGACTGATGATTCGGGAAGAGTGATCTCAGAAGTTCATGTGAAAAAAGAGGGGAAAAGAGAAATATACCGGGGGAAAACGGTCATTGTCTCTTGCGGTGCTATCAATTCTGCAGCCCTTCTGCTCCGATCAAAAAGTGATAAGCATCCGGATGGCCTTGCCAATAGCTCAGGAGTGGTTGGACGGCACTATATGTGTCATAATAACACCGCCTTTATGGCAATTTCCTTTGAACCCAACCCGACGAAGTTTCAAAAGACGTTAGGGATCAGTGATTTTTATTGGGGAGCCGAGGATTGGAAGTATCCCCTTGGACTGATCCAGATGCTCGGTAAATCGGATGCGCAGATGCTCAAAGGCGATGCTCCACCTCTGACTCCTACTAAAATTCTCGAAGAGATGGCCAGTCATTCTCTCGATTTTTGGTTGACGACAGAAGATTTGCCCGATCCTGATAATCGGGTCCTCGTAGATGAGGAGGGGAGGACACACCTACACTATACCCCGAATAATACCGAGAGCCACAGGAAACTCAATGAAAAGCTAAAAGGGATGCTCAAAGAGATCGGCTGCAAAGCAATGCTGATACCAAGCAGCATCTATTTGAAGAAAAAGATTCCGATTGCCGGTGTGGCCCACCAAAATGGGACGATCCGATTTGGGACAGATCCCAAAACTTCGGCTTTAGATGTAAATTGTAAAGCACACGACCTGGACAATCTCTATGTTGTCGATGGAAGCTTTTTCTGTTCCGCATCGGCTGTAAACCCCGCCCTCACAATCATTGCCAATGCACTGCGCGTTGGTGAGCATCTTTTAGGGAAGTAGATGGATCCAGAAAGAATCAGATTAGAACAAAACCAGAAACGAACCCACTACTGGAAAAGATGGGGACCCTACGTGAGTGGAAGGCAGTGGGGAACGGTTCGGGAAGACTACAGTGAGGAGGGCGATGCTTGGGCTTATCTGAGCCATGATATGGCCAGATCGAGAGCTTACCGTTGGGGTGAAGATGGGATTGGGGGAATCTGCGATAACCACCAGAGGCTCTGTTTTGCCCTTGCCCTTTGGAATAAAAAGGATCCGATTATCAAGGAGAGGTATTTTGGTCTGATTCCTACAGAAGGAAATCATGGGGAGGATGTCAAAGAGCTCTATTATTACATCGACAACACGCCCACCCATTCTTACATGAAGTACCTCTATAAATATCCTCAAGAAGAGTTTCCTTATGAGGAGTTGATTCAAAGGAATAGGGAGGCGGGCAAAGCAAAGCCAGAATATGAGCTCTATGATACCGAAGCTTTTAAAGAGGATCGCTACTTTGATGTCTTTATTGAGTATGCAAAAGACTCTCCAGAAGATATCTACATCAGGATCACCGTCGAAAATCGCTCAACAGATTCCCACCCAATCGACTTGCTTCCCACCCTCTGGTGTAGAAATACCTGGTCTTGGGGCGAGGATAGAGAAAAGCCTCATCTAAAAATGGTTAAAGAAAACGCCTGTCACATCCAGTTGCCTCAACTTGGAGAGAGGATGCTTTACGCAAAAGGGGAGCCAAGTCCTCTTTTTACAGAGAATGAAACAAATGGAGCGAGATTAGGATGTTCATCGGTTGGGCAGTTTTTCAAAGATGGAATTAACGAGTATATCGTGAAGAAAAAGGAGGGAGCCATTAACCCTGGAAACGAAGGGACGAAAATGGCTTTCCACTATAGTGTCGATATTCCCGGAAAATCTAAACACGTTTTTGAGTTGCGTCTTTCCGATCAACTGCACCTAGAAAATCCCTTTGCAAAGATCGACGAGGTCTTTGCACTCAGAAAAAAAGAGGCCGATCAATTTTACGATCAGGTAATTCCGGGAAATATCTCGGAAGATCTTAAGCTGATTCAAAGGCAGGCTCTCGCTGGAATGTTGTGGAGCAAGCAATTTTATTTTTATGTCATTGAAGAATGGATGAAAGGTGATAAGGACTTTTGTCCCCCACTACCTGGAAGGAAAAAGGGGAGAAATGTCGATTGGGTCCATGTCTTTTCAAGGGATGTCCTTTCAGTTCCGGATAGTTGGGAATACCCCTGGTTTGCCCTTTGGGATAGCGCTTTCCACAACTTTGTTTTCGCTACGATCGATCCCGATTTTGCCAAAGATCAATTGACCGTTTTGACCAGAGAGTGGTACATGAACCCAAATGGAGAGCTTCCCGCCTATGAATGGAATTTTGCCGATGTAAATCCCCCTGTACATGCTTGGGCTACCTGGAGGGTTTATAAAATTGAAGAACACATGAAAGGGAAAGGGGATCAGCTTTTTTTAGAGCGGACTTTTCAAAAGTTGATCATGAATTTCACCTGGTGGATCAATCGAAAAGACAGCCAGGGGAAGAACATCTTTGAGGGGGGGTTCCTCGGGATGGATAATATTAGTGTTTTCAATCGAAGTGCCCAGCTCCCTAAAGGGGGGAAGCTTTACCAGTCTGATGCAACGAGCTGGATGGGAATGTATTGTCTCACGATGCTGACGATGGCAACGGAATTGACCAAGTACAACCCCTCCTACGAAGATATTGCAAGTAAGTTCTTTCAACATTTCCTCCATATCGCAGGCGCAATTAATTACACAAGCGACAAGAGCCAACCTCTCTGGGATGAAGAGGACGGGTTCTATTACGATGTCTTTACCACAGATGATGGGCAGACCTACCCCATCAAAGTTCGGTCGATGGTAGGGCTTGTGCCACTTTTGGCTGTTGCAACGATTGAGCAAGAAGACCTCGATCGAATGACTGGGTTCAAAGGGCGCATGGACTGGTTTTTACAGCACCGATACAATCTCTGCGATAAAGTAGCCTCGATGAAAACATTGGGTGTTGAAGGGAGAAGAATCCTTTCAATCGTCGATGCAGATCGGCTAAAAAGAATTCTTGAAAAACTTTTGGATGAAGACGAATTTTTAAGCCCCCATGGAATTCGCTCCATTTCCAAATATCATGAGAAAAATCCGTTTACTCTTCAAATTGATGGGCATAGCTACACAGTTGATTATGAACCGGCAGAATCTTCGAATGACCTCTTCGGGGGTAACTCGAATTGGAGAGGACCGATCTGGTTTCCTTTAAATATTCTTCTCATCGAATCGCTCCAAAAATATCATCATTATTATGGAGATGATTTCCGTATAGAGTTCCCTTCTCGATCTGGGAATTTTTGCAACTTATGGGAGGTCGCGCATCAACTCTCTAGCAGATTGGTCAGTCTTTTTGCGAAAGATGAAAAGGGGCGGCGGCCGATCTATGCTAGTCGAGAGAAATTCCAAACAGACCCCCATTTTAAAGATTACATCCTCTTCAACGAGTATTTTCACGGTGATACCGGCGAGGGACTTGGTGCTAGTCATCAAACAGGATGGACTGGAACGGTTGCGAAATTGATCAAGCAGATCGGCGAATATGGGTGATTTCTAATCAATTTTGAGTAAGAATTATAGATATGTCGACGACGCTTGATCAGATGTTTCTTTCAAAAAAAGTTCCTCAAAGTCTCCTCTTTTCTTGGGGGAGTAGAGAGGAGGCTATTGGGTTTGTCAAAAAGCTTTTTGGAGATCGACATAAGGGTAAAATTGATTCAGGGAACCATCCCGATCTGCATTTTTATCTGCCGGATGAAAAAAGTGGCTTCCACCCTATGGCATCTATGCAAAGACTCATAGCAGAGATGTCTATGCCCCCCTTTGAAACAGCATGTAAAGTGTTTGTCATTGAAGAGGCTGATAAGATGCTCCCATCCGGGAGCAATGCCCTCTTAAAAACACTTGAAGAGCCTCCCGAAGACACCTATCTGATTCTCCTATCCAACGCCCCTGGCCGTCTTCTCCCAACAATACTCTCAAGGCTTTCCGTAGTGAATTTTGGTGAAGATGAAGTCTTATCTACCGATCTTTCTACCTATATCGAAATGGCTCAGAGTGGGCAGTGGGATGAGGTTATTGACCGACTCAAAAATCTTGAAGAAGAAGACCCACAGTCTATTTTTAAGGCTATTTTAGAAAGCATTAAAGACCCAAAACTCTTTGAGAAAATTTCCTCCGAGGTCTCTAAGGGGCAAAAAGCTCTTGAGCACAACGTGAAACTACGGACAATTCTTCTCAATCTCCTTCTCCAAATTTCTAGTTAAGCGTATACTCTTTGGCATGAAAGTCCATCCTGAAGGATTTACTGGCGGTTTATGGGTTCTTGGTAAAAGGGTCCACTTTATTGACTGCAGTAGGATTACAAGGGCACTTTGTTTTCCCTTTAAAGCCATAAAAACCATTTTTTCTACGATCACAATCCCATTTCGCTGGGCAGCTTCAAGTAATTCTGTGGAAAGGGACTATCAGGAAGAGTTTCAAAGAATAAAAACCTCCGATATTCCGACAAGTGCAATAGATTTTTCATTTGGAGCAAAGTGTCCATTCGGAAACCGCTACTTCGATGTTTTGCCAAATGAAGGAACAAGAGTTAAGATTGACGGGGACCCCTATTTTTACTTCAATGCAAACTGGGTTTTAGATGGAACTGTAATCGCTTGCCAAGGTCCTCTTTCGAGCGATCACAGAGAATTTTGGAAAATGGCCCTTTATCATGAGATTCAAACAGTGGTGATGGTTACCGATCTTGTCGAAAAGGGGATGGAAAAATGTTCTCAATACTGGTGCTTTGAGGGTGATATTCCCTTCCGGCAGATAGGTGAAGAGCTGATTTATTCGAACGGGAGTGAGCAGATCGTTAAGAGGGAATTCGAGGTCGGCGAAAGAAAAACAATAATCACACAATATCATCTGAAAAACTTTCCTGATCACGGAATTGTTAAGCCAGAAACCCTAGCCCAGCTTGTAGAGATTACAGGGAAACGCGAAGGCAAAATTCTCGCACACTGCAGTGCCGGGATTGGACGGACCGGGACCTATTGCGCAGCCCTTGATGCCTATCGATCTAAGAGTCATGATATGGTTTCGATCGTAAAAAAGCTCAGACATCCCGATACGGGAAGATGGGGGATGATTCAGACCTCTGCACAGTATGCCTTAGCATGCGAGGCTACGAAAATCACCTTAGCTTCCCTGCCCAGCCGAGTTTGGTCCGCAGTGTGGCGAAGTAGTCGTGTCTAGTTAGGTTCACAAGCCGGAAAAGTTTTTCGTTTTTGGTAATTTTCAGAACATCTCCTGTAGAAAGCTCATACTTCGATACCCCATCAACACTCACTTCCAGAGGATCGTATTCGCTAAGGTTTTGAATATGGATCTCAGCATCGGCATCAAGAACAATGGGCCGGTTCGAGATGGTATGAGGGCTTATTGGTGTGATCACAAGAGAGCTGAGGCAGGGCTTGATGATAGGTCCCCCAGCGGCCAAAGAATAGGCTGTTGAGCCATTTGGAGTAGCGACCACAAGACCGTCTGCTACGAATGTGTTGAGATAGGCCCCATTCACGTGAATTGCCATTTCAACAAGGCTTGCATTTTTCCCTCGATGGATGGCGAAGTCATTCACCGCAAAATTTGTTGAACCATCAGGGAACTCACCATGAAGGGTAATCCGATCATCGATTGTGTAGTGGCCGAGAATAAGATCCTGGAGACTTGGATAAATTTCAGAGACGGGAATATCTGCCATGAACCCTAAATGTCCGAGATTGATTCCGATAACTGCTGCTGTGAGGTGAGCGTACTGATGTACGATGCGCAAAATCGTCCCATCTCCACCCATCGTGAGGAGAAAATCAATAGACTCTGGTGGAACTTGTGAGAGGCGCTGTGCTCCAATTTTGGAGGCGATTTCGTCCTCTGCTACTACAGTAGCGCCACGGGATGTCAGATATTCTTGGATGCCGACGGCTAAATTTTTGGATTCTTTTTTCTCGCTATGAGGAAATATCGCAATGATCATGATTTGACCTCGGCTTTAGTTTGTTCTAATTCACGACCAATAATACGGGCGGCAGGGAGAGAAAAGAGGGCAAAACAAAGAGCTAAAATCCCTGCAAAAATGGCACTCTCTCCAGGACCACCTATAAAAATGAATAGAAGGATACTCAAAAAAGAAGAAGTGCCTCTTCCCAACCGGGATCCTATCCCATCGATCACTAATTTTCCTTTGATTTGCCCTTCTTGGTTTAAAGGGATAAACGCCAATTCTTTCGTGGTGTCAAAGATCGTATATTTTATTGAACGGCCAATGCAAAAGTGGAGGCTTCCCAAGAACACAATGAGGGAAATAGGAGTAGTTCCAGGGTAAAACCCCATTTTTCCGATATAGATAGCTGCAAAAAAAGCAAAGGTCATGAGGACCATCAACACGGGAGTGAGCAATGTGGAAAAACTCCACCGATATTTTTGGAGGAGCAATGGGGTCAAAAAGAGAGCAAAAAAGGCAGTGAGAATCCCAGTCCATAGAGTCAGAGTTCCCAAATACTGACAATACTCAGGAGGGGAGGGGAATTTTGCTTTTAAGGTCTCTAGAAAAATGAGTTCTCCTAAAGCATAGGAAACATATTCGGCAATCACAATGAATAGTAACGCCATTAAATAAGGGGATTTTGAAAGATATTTAATGCTCGAGGAAAGGGAAAGAAGTCGTCTTTTAAAAGGGATTTTTTCTCTTTCTTCTTCTGAAACAAAGGGGCCTGTTTCCAACTTTTTTGAGAGGGTGTTCACAGCATATATCGTGAGAATGCCAAAAATTATTAACGAGAAAGTGAGGAGAAATAATGAGTGTTGCCACCGATCGGGCGAGAGAGGGGTGCTACTCCAGATCGATTGAGAAGTACAAAATACGGTAATAGGCCCAGCTAAAATTGCTCCGACGCTACTGCCAAGCATTAAAGGGGGATAGAAGCGCTTGGCTTTTTCAAGCGAGAGGTGTTGATTAATGAATCCCCAGAAAAGAACGGAGAGAAGGACGACTTTCCATAATTCGGCCATAACATAAAAAAGGAGGTCAGTCCAGTGGGCCATCGCCATTTTGAAACGGGCCAGGTTGAACAAAAGTCCAAATTTAGTTTGAAAGAGAAACTGAAGACCTTCTCGGTGGGGATAGATCCAAAAGACAAACGCTACGAAAAACGAGAGAAAAAAGGCCATCGTTAATGAAAAAATAGTCCGAAAAGAAAAATAGCGGATCAAGTGGGAGATTCCCCAGGTCATTAAAATTGATGCTGGCAGGGTCCCAAATAGTTCAAAATAGGGGATAAAGGCAGCACTTCCTCCCTGCTCTGCAACAACGAGTGCATTACGGACGCTTCGAAGAATATTGAAGTTGATATTGATGAGGGAAACTGCCAAAAACATTAATGTAAAAATCCACCATTCACCTTTTTTTAAAAGGATGAGATTTTTAATCATTGACTCAGTCCAGAAGAGTTCGTTGTGACAAAGTCGTCTGTTTTTGGAATCCCTTTTTCGTTGATCTCGAGGGATCCCTCTCGATTTTTCAGGAGGATCTCAATTTTTTGCTCCGCTTCATTTAACCGCTTTTGACAGGAGATAATAAGCCCATCAGCTTCTTCATAAAGGGAAAGAGCATCATCTAAAGATACCTGCTCTGCATTCATTTTTTCTAAAATTTCTTCCAGCCTGTCATAGGCGTCTTCAAATGTTTGTTTTTCAGTCATGTACCTTGACTCTCAGTTGTCCATCGGATAATTGAATTCGGAGGACCTCCTCCGGTTTAACGCTTTCAGTGGAGAGGATAACCGAATCATTTTTTTCATGAAAGACAATGCTGTATCCCTTTTTCAAGAGGTTTTTTGGGTCGATTGCCTGCAAGTGCTCTGAAAGTTTTTTTAGCTGCTCTTTTTTTCTTTGGATCCTTTGGGTCGCGGCCCAGAAGAGCTCTCTTTCTTTTTTGGAAAAATTTCTTTGCAATGTGGCGATTTGGGCACTCGGCTTTAAAAATTCTTTCTGTTTAATCAGGCCATTCAAGCGAATCCGATGGTGAGAAAGAACCTGATGGATAGAACCCTCGAGATCCTCTTGGATATCATCCATTTTTTGCAGATAGGGACCTAGAAGGGTATAAGGTGATGTAAAGCAAGGCTGTTTTGCTAGGGTCTCGACCATCTTTTTGGCCGATCTGAGGTGCCCTTGAATTGTCTGAAGAATCCTTGTTTTGGCTTTTGAAAGTTGCAAGAGAACCTGGGCTTTTTCTCCCATAACAATTTCAGCAGCAGCAGATGGGGTTGGAGCTCGAACGTCGGCTACGAAATCGGCGATTGTGAAATCTGTTTCGTGACCGATAGCAGCTACAATGGGGATGTGGGAATTGTGGATAGCTTCTGCAACGCACTCCTCATTAAAGGGCCATAGATCTTCTAAACTTCCACCACCCCTTCCGACGATGAGGACATCTGCTAGCTTATAGCGGTTAAACTCATCGATTGCTTTAGCAATTTCCTGGGCGGCCCCTTCTCCTTGAACACGGACTGGACCCAGGATCAGATGGAATCCCGAGAAGCGGCGTTTCAAAACATGCAAAATATCTTGAATCACCGAACCGGTGGGACTGGTGATTACGCCAATTGTTTTAGGGAATTTAGGTAGGGATTTTTTGACGGCCTGATCAAGCCAACCAAGACCTTGAAGTTTTATTTTTAGCTCGTGGAGCTTTTTGAGGAGCTCTCCCTCCCCCGAAAACTCAACCTCTCTAACGATGATTTGATAGCCCCCTCTAGGTGGATACACACTCAATTCGCCACGAACAACAATTTTATCTCCCTCTTTGGGGAGTTTTGAAACACGCGAGGCGCTGCCGCGGAAGAGAACAGCTGAGATCTGGGCATCTTGGTCTTTTAGGGTGAAATAGAGGTGACCAGAGGCCTGTTTACGTAAATTGCTTACTTCTCCCCTTACTGAAAGGAAAGCAAAAGAGCTCTCTAGCTTTTGCTTGATAAAACTTGTAAGCTGGGTAACGGAAAGAACTTCTGTCTGGTTCAAAAAAAGACTACCTTCGAGAGCTAGCGAATAACTCCTTGATTTCACACGAAACAACCATTATGATAAGTAGCTGTTTTAAATACAAAAAATTATGACTAGACCAACGATAATTGCCGGTAACTGGAAGATGCACAAGACGATTCGGGAAGCTACCCGATTCATTGAAGTGCTCCGCTTGAAAATGGCGAAATCAACCTCCAAAGTTTTAATAGCTCCGCCCTTTACAGCGATCACCGGATGCGTAGAGGCTGCAAAGGGGAGTGGAATCCTCATAGGGGCACAGAACATGAGCGATAGCGATGAGGGGGCATTCACAGGAGAGATCTCTGCAAGAATGCTTAAAGATGCAGGTGCTACGTTCGTTATTTTAGGTCACTCAGAACGGCGCTCTCATTTTGGGGAAACGAATGAGCATATCCACCATAAACTCAAACGGGCTGTTAAAGAAGAAATACCGGCCATCGTTTGTATCGGTGAAAGTGAGAAAGAGAGAGAAAGTGGTAGATCTCACGCAGTTTTAGAAAAACAAATCGATGGATGCCTTGGCCTCCTTTCATCAGAAGAATTAGAAAACTTAATTCTGGCTTATGAACCTGTTTGGGCGATAGGAACTGGGAAAACTGCAACTCCTCAAATTGCTCAAGATACCCACAAAGCAATCCGCACCTATCTGACCAAGAGGTGGGACGATGATTTTGCAAACAGTGTTTCAATCCTCTACGGAGGCTCGGTAAAACCCGAAAATATTACATCATTAATCAATCAGCCTGACATTGACGGGGCGCTTATCGGAGGCGCATCCCTCGACGTCGAGGCCTTTACCCAAATGGTCTTACAATGACATTTTTATTTTATACAGCAATTATTCTCTTTGTAGTTCTGAGTGTTCTTCTCTCTTTCGTGATTCTCATCCAAGAGAGCAAAAGCATGGGATTGGGAGCCTCTTTCGGAGGAGATCCAGGAGATTCTGTCTTTGGAACATCAACTGCTGCTGTTCTAAAGAAGTTCACAGCTTATTTAGCTATTACATTTATGGTCGCTTGCGTGGTCCTTTCGATCTGGTCGGGAATTATGGGGAAAGCGCCTCAACGCGCTCCTGTACAAATTGAGGATATTCAGTAGTCATGGCTAAATGGCGCTTTCGCTACTACGGCGATCCCGTCCTTCGAGAGCATAGCAAACCGGTAGAGAAAATTACCGAGGAACTCAAAGAGCTCGCACTTTTTATGATCGACTATGCGGATAACCACAATGGGATTGGGCTCTCCGCTGTTCAGGTCGGCGTCCCTATCCGCTTGTTTGTCCTTCGCGATTACGTAGTTCAACCTGATGGGAAGTGGACTGTAACGGCTCCCAAAGTCTTCATCAATCCAAAAGTCATCTGGAAAAGTGAGGAGCTGGAGACCGATGTCGAAGGGTGCATGTCTCTTCCAGGACTGCAGGTGGGACCGATTGATAGGCCCTACGAAGTGCATATCGAGGCAATGGACCTCGAGGGCAACCTCTTTATTGACAAACGCGACGGGATCAACGCCCGCGTCTCTTTTCATGAAAACGATCATCTCAATGGTACTCTCCACATTGATCGGCTTCCTCCCAGTGTCCGCAAGGGGATCGAACCTCAGCTCAAAGCCATCAAGAAAAAACACAAGTAATTCTAGGCGAGCGAGGTCACTTGCCTTCTAAAAAAGGGCAAAAATTGATCGCCTCCTTTTAGATTTGGAAACAGTGATCGAAGATTATTTAAGGAAGCCTCCAGGGTCTCTTCTAGATGAAATTTCCAAAGAACTAAACAGCACGCCCCAACAAGAAACGCCAATGAAGCTTCTATCAAGGAAAAAATAGTTAATGCGACTACAGAAATTGTGAGTGCGTTGGTTAAAAAAACTCCACGGTTGAAACGAGTTAGTCCCTCTTCAGCTTCTTTAGCTACTGCAATTACCGCTGTACCAATACTTTCAAGAAAATCCATTTTTCCCTCCTGTTATTGTTGGAAAAACACTCATTTAATCAGTTTAAAACTGTAGGAAACCCGGATCGGGTCATTTGGCATGTACTCGTAAGAGAGCTTCATCTGCCAGTTCCCCGTAACCATCGTATAGAGGTCTACTTTTGCTCCGTTATACCTGTGTTCGTCAGCCCGGCCCCAGCCGTGAAATGTCTGGAGTTGGAGGTTCCATCTAGGAGAGAGGCGGAAATGGGCTTTTGTGAGAAAAGTATTTCGTCCATCGGCTAACGGTGAGGCGAGGAGTTCATCGATTGGGCGAGCAAAATCGACGACGAAATTATCATGGACCGCTTTTCTCCACCAAAATTTACTCCGATGGCGGAATTCCAATCCTAAGGCTACACTAGAAGAAAGAGTCCAGAGGAAATTGACGTTCCCGTAGTCGAGAAGGCTTTCTTGGATATTCCACGCAAGACCTCCTTTGAGAGCATAGGTGGGCTTGTTGTATTCTACATCGATAAATGCTTTTGGAATCCGCTGAGTAAAGGATTCAGCTCCCCAAAATGAGTAGGCATAGAGATCAACAATAACTCCGGGGAGGAAAATGGGATTGCAATCGAGGAAATAGAGCTGGCGGATCCCGAAGCGGAGCTGATCGAGTTTGTCATACCCATCATTAATGTTAAAAACATAGTAATCATCGACAGAAACTGTTGGCCGGGTATATCCCACGTACCGGGCATAGGGCTCGATTGTGTGTTTAAAGTGGGAATATCTCTTAGAAAAGCGGATGTTGGCATCACCCCCGTAGCTGCCGAGAAGTTGTCCCACTGCCTGTTTGTCTGGGCTTTGAGTGTAGTAGATCCCGACAAGACCGATCCTGGGTGTGATGGTCGTTCCCCAAAACGAAAAAGGGCGGTAGAGGGTATTGAGGGTTTCTACCCTTCCCGATTTTCGATCTTGGAGAATTTTATCTAATTGGTTTGCAAAGGTGTAGTCGAGGTAGGAACCGCTTGCGTAATTTTCCATGATTACACCAGTATTCCAAAACGTTAGAGGTCGAAGGGCTACAACCCCTGTTGGCAGTTCTTGGTTTAAGGTGTCAAAGTGGTTGATTTTTGGGCGGAGCGTTAAACCGGTATAGGCAGAGCGGCTGTAGTGTAGACCTTCCAAGTAGGTAGTCTTTTGTGTATTTATTTCAAAATCGGTATCCCGAAAATCGCCAACCATCCGGTCATCAGACATCCGATCCCATTGAACGTGGAATTTCGAGTATTTGTCTTGGCTTGAGACCTTATAGATGCCCTGAAAACGGAACCGCTTGCTCCCATTTTCATCAGGAAAAATTTTATCCAGCGCCCCATAGTTCCGAGTTTGAAAGGTAGCTAGCTTGTCTTTTGATGCATAATCGGCTTCTAAAGCACCTCCGAGGCCACGGGGGATGATTTTTTTTGTCTCTACGAGGTATTTAAACCGGTAATCAAGGCGGGCGTAGGCATTGAAGGTATCGGTCGAAAAAAAGCGGTAGCGGAAGGAGAGTTTGGGGCCAAGGCCAGTATCCCACGTACCGCGGTACCGGATGGCGGGGTCTTTCATTTTACGGAGATTTGTACTGTAAGAGGGAAGCCACAATAGAGGAACGTTGAGAGCTCGTAGAGTGATGTTTTTAGCAGAGAGAATTTCCCCATCTGACACTCTTGCTGAATTTGCGCGAATGGCCCAAGGATTTTTCCGATTAACGCTTGTTGTCAAAAAGGGGGTGTCAAGAAACAAGGTCCCATCACAGTCTAATCGGACGTGGTTGCCTCCCATGTACCAGATGTCAATATTGGCTCTACCGTCGACTAAATATCCCGTTCGATGAATGAAATCAAATTCGAGCTTCTCCCCAACAAAATAGCGCCCCTCATATTCCATTAAAAGATCGCCTTGTGCAGAGATGCTCTGCTCATCTTTTCTGTTGATTAAGTGGATCTGTTTTGCTTGGATACGCAGGCCAGGCGCGGTGATCACACCACCTTTATTTGTTTTAACGACCCCCTCAGAGTATTCGGGGTCTTTTAGATTTACAACGAAAGGATCTTCATCAGCGGACAAAGTCGATGAGACAAGCAATGAGGTTGCGATGGCGAGGGCACAGGGTTTCATAGGGAGAGAAGTATAGCCCTATTGCAGGGTTCTCAGCAAGAGGCCTGCTAAAACATAGCGATTTTTAGGATTTCCACTTTTTAAAGTGTCTAGAAGGATATCCAAACTGCTTTCATGCTGTTTATCAGAAAGACTTTGAAAGGACTCAATGAGGAGCCGGGAATTATTTTCTGGAGTTAGTTCATAAGGGGAGTCGGCAATTCGTTGATCGAGGGGAACCATTGGCTGAAACTGAATCATGGCAGAATCTTTGTTCCTAATGATCCAATTTTTTACATTTTCACCATAGGGACCTTCTTGACTCATTCTGTAGAGGGCAAGATCGCAATAGGCCCTTATGAGGGGCGTTCCCGTTTGCACGGCTTTCTCTTTAAGTAATGCGATAGCGTCGGGGGTTTGAAGGTTCTCTAAAAGAGTCACAAGGGTGGGAATAAGATCGCTCTGTTTTGAGTCGAAAATGAGCTTCGCTATTTGCATAAAATCTTTTTCCGAAAGGTGCATTGCATCGAGGAGAATTTGTTGTCGCATCGATAGGGTTGCACCTCGTACATCGTAGAGACTATTGGCGTGCTGGGCTGAAGAAAATACAGGTTTGAAGGCAAGCATCGTCTTCCCGATGGACATCTGGGGAGAGATCCCCATGTCGCTGGCGTCGCGGACTAAAATTTCTATAAGAGCTGTTTTGCAGCGGGGATCTCGGTGTTTTAGAAGGGATATTCCAGCGTTCATCCGGATGGCCAACTCGGGATGGTGGCACAATTGGGCTAAGGTGTCTTTCCCTTCAGGAATATCAGCAAGAGTGATGATCGCAAACAAATTGTTTTTCTTGGCCTGGTTGATTAAAAAATGTTTTGCGTCTGGATCGCCGAGGATATGAAGAGAGCGGGCCGCCGCGATTTGGACGTTGATAGGGGAGTTGCTATATAAGTTTTTCAGCTTTTTGATCGATTTTGAGTCTTTTAAAACACCTACAGCAAAGGCAGCCGCTTCTTGCTCTGCGATGTTAACATGGGTGATGTTCCTTCGAACTGCTGGAAGGAGGTCGTCTCTTCCAAAGCGAGCAGCTGAGAGGAGTGCTTCCACACGGACCGAAGTGTGTTTATCTTCCATCAATTGTCTGAGAATAGTGATCGCATCTGAAGTCCCAATAAGAGCAAAAAACTGAGGGAAAAAGAACCGTGCCTCGGGGGGGATTCGGTACATCAATGATTCGATCTGCCCGACCGATGTTTTGTGCTTCCGTCCGGCTAAATGCATTGCTGCCTCCATCCGGGCATAGAAAAAATTGGAGGACATCGCTTTAACGAGAAGTTCATCGCTCCTGTCATCTTGGAGACCTCCAAGATATTGGATTGAGGCGACCTGGGTCTCAGCGTGCTCACTTTTGATTCCAGCTTCTAAAATATCTAGAGAAGAAGAGACGCTTGCAATCCCACTTCCGTAGATCGATAAAAGTTGCGTCTCCATATCTGGGCTGCGGGCTCCTTGTTCCAAAAGGATCAACGCCATTTGTTGAAGGATTTCGAAATCGTGCTTCCCAAGTTCTTCCCTATAGCGAAGATAGAGCCCGATCGACTTTTCGATTTCCTTTGCTTGCATGAGGTAGGTTATCTGATGCTTGTTGATAGATGCTGATTCAAGAAAGGGAGAAAAAAAGAAAAAAATGATCGCTAAGAAAAATTTTGTACGCATATTTACCTTGATAGCATTGCCTCGTTTTTGCTTCCAACCAAAAAAATATCCCTTTTATAAATTTTCAATAAGGAATTATACTTCTTGCCATGTTAGAGCAAATGGGTCCGCTTAGATCGATTGGGGTTTCAGCACAGTTGAATTCTTACAAAGCTGTAACCAGTGGCAAGGTATTCTATGACACCCTCGTATCGCGGCAAAGGGGTCTTCCACTTTTAAAACTCTGCAAGAGACTTGGCTCTATCTTTTGGGATTTTATTAAGGTATACTTCCTTTTTTGCTTTTATGATCCTGAGAGGGATGCCCAACTAAATTCTGCATATAAGTTAGATCTTTTTTTTAACAGATTTTTAGATGCCCAAGCGAAGCCAACGGAGGAAAATGCAAGTAGAATCAAAGCGGAATTTGCCCGACTACCGCCCGAGTTGCACGAAAAAATTAAAGATAGCCTCCTCCGCGTGATTAAAGAGCAAATGCACCCTGGTGAAAATGCAGAATATCATCAAAAAGCCCTGAAAAAAATTTTGGAAAACCCATTCACAGTCTACGAAAATGATCAGGGACACGAACCTTGTGTGATGGGACAGGCGATAGCGAGGGCGAAAGAGAGTTTAAACGTAATAGTATAGGGAGAACAAAATGACAAAAATTGCACCGTTAGGATGCCAGCCAATAAGATGCCAGATTGAGACGACGCCAAGGGCATCTACACCATTCAATAATCAGTCAGGGATTTCAAGTCTCCGTTCAGCATCCAAAGGGTCAATTTCTTCTGTATTGCTTGCTCCTTTGAAGTTTATATGGAAAGGATTTATCAGCGTAGGGAGATTCATTTCTAATTCTCTGTGCTGTTTCTGTACGACACGAGGAAGTAGACAAATTCTGGATTGGGAAATTGCAAAGGAGTCGTTTAGCACCATTTATGCAGCTGTAATCACTTCAACCGCCTTCGAAACAGACCGGCAGAAAACCTTCCAAAAGGGACTTGGAGAGCTTTCTTCAGCTGCAACTGAGCGCTTTTACCAACATATCGGATTTGAACTTGCTGCCAAAGAGAAGCCCCCAATTACTGACCGGGTTAAACAGGAACAATATTATAAGGAAAAATGTCCTCCGCAGAGGGTGCGGGAGTACCTTGGGAATGTCAATAATGATGTTTTAAAGAATGGGGTCCGCAGTTTCCAAGCAGAGCTAGAGCAAAAGACCAAGTAACTAAGGGGATGCCATTCGTCCTGTTTTCTTTTGGCGGGCGAACTAAGATGCGGCCCCTCATGGATATGTAGTGAGAATCGTTCTTTCGAGAAACGGTAAACGAATAAATTTTTTCTAGCATCTTTATTGATTCGCTATGGTAGAATCCCCGCTGATTTAAAAGCATAAGCCTTTCATTGGCTTGAAAAAACACATAAGGAGTAAATCATGGTTGGTATCAATCCAATTACCACAAAAACAAGTTATCTTGGTCCATCAGATTTGAGTGGAAAGTCTGCAACGTGCGCACACGTAAGTGACAGGTTGTATTCTGCAGCACCTAAAGAATCTTTCGGGAGATGTGTTTCGAGATGGCTCTGTTTTGTTCCAAGTCTTGTAATAAACCTGATCACGAAAGCGATCAAAGATGTGATTTACGTTTTGTCGTTTTGTACCCTTTGCAAGGAAGAATTCAACACTGAAGAAGTGAGCAATGCTTTAACCGAAGTTGCTGACGTCTGGAAAAGAGCCAATGCTTCTCCTAACGAGAAAAAAGCGGCATTTGATGGATTTGTAGCAAAATTTCCAGGACAGAAAAATCGGATGATCCAAGAGCTTATTCACAAGCGAAGGGATGCAGATCTTGGTCCAAAGAACAAAAAGCTTTCTGAAGCAATCATCAAGTGGAATGAAGAGCATTCAGCTAATATCCGTCATGAAAGTGAGAAAAGATTGGAAAGATATGATGCGGGGATGTTGAACAGTTATCTTGAGTATCTTTGCTATCTCGAAACACTGCCAACTTCTTGAAAGTGAATGAAAAGATATTCTCTCGATAAAAAGGGCTCAGCATTACTGCTGAGCCCTTTTCTGTTCCCTAAAAATTCAAAAAAGCTTTTTTCTTATTACCCGCTTGGTATAATAGTCGCCCAACAAGCTGAACACCATTCTCTGTTAGAAAATAAAGTCCCAAACGGGAATGGTTCTAAAAAATCAACAATTTTCGGGAGGAACCCATGAAAATACTAGGAATAGATACAGCAAACAGCACCCCATTAGGACAAAAGAATGTCCAAGGGGCACCTAGACATCCAATGAACTCTTGCTACTACAACAGTACACTGCTTTCTGAGAAGAAAAGCTTAGTGGGTCGCTCAATTCAAGTTTTACTAGATATCCCTTGCAAACTTTGGTCGGGAATAAAGTGGGTTTTTGAAACAGTTTTCTTCTGTTTTGATTTTGGCCCGCAGATTCCGGGAAAAACAAATGCAGAGCGTCTAAAAAACGAAAAAATGAAATTTGTTGAGTTGCGCACCGAGTTTATCACAAACAAATCATCTAAGACCTATGATCGTACTTCCTTCAAAAAGTGGTGGGGAGGGGTCTTTAATGGGTTGCCGCAGATTATGAAGGAAAAAATTGTCAAAGAAAGTATGAGAGATAATGCCGTCGCTAAGGGTCTCACTGGTAGTGCCCAAGAAGATTATATTGCTATAGCCTACCAAAACGTTGAATTATGTGATAAAGCCCTAAGATATGTTCGGGATCTTGAAATGGAGTCTATAGGAAGCCGGGCATGGGATCCTATCGATGATTCACAAGTGCCAAAGTTTTTAAAGGATATTGCTGAGAGCCTCCAAGTTGTTCTCGATCGTGCTTAAAGCAGAGCCCTTTATAGCCCCTCTTTTGAGGGGCTATCCCTTCCACAAAAAGGTATGGTTTGATGATTCCAAAAATCCAGTCAGATATTTCAAGTTTTAGATTATTCCCTCCTTCCCAAAAAAGTTGCCCACTTTTAGTACAAAACAGCTCAGATATACTTCTAAGTTCTGAAATTCAAATAGGATTCGTAAAGCGGATTGTAGATCGAAGTTTTTCCCTCATTCGCACTCTCTTCCAAAAAAGTATTTCTTTTCTTTGCTCTACTTTGTTTTGTTGTGTAAATAGCCGTTTTTCAACGCTTGCTCTATACGAAAGGAATGTAGATTTTATCGGGAGGCTTAGCACCGAATTTTGTCATAGCCGGAAAAAGCTCTCGGACCCTTCCCTGAAGAAATGGTGGTTATCACAGTTTTCTTCTCTTGATCCCCAAATTCAAAAGCTTCTCCTTGTAGAGGACATGATCCTAAGAGCGCCACAAGGTTTGAATAAACGAAAATGGGCGATTGACCACTTCGATCGATATCGAAGATTGTCGACTCAGTTCGTCGCTGAGCTCAATGAAGAAGTAATCGGAGGGAAGTCTTATAACCCCAAGTTCGAGGTTCCTAAGCTTCTCGAGGGGCTACATACATATCTTGCGGTCGAGATTGATCGCCTTCAACGTCTACAAGAATAATTCTAGAGTTTAAAAGCTTTTTTCTTAGCTTTTTTGATAGGAACTGGTTGTGCAGTCGACACTGAATCGGATAAGTCAACCCAGATAGGAGAAGACCAAGCGATGTGGCCATCCTCTTGTAGTACTCGCATGTAGTAGTAAATAAAGGGAGGGCGTTCATCTGGGGACTCTAAGGCGATATTTTGCAATGGTTCGAAATCATCATATTCGAATTCGAAGGTTCTTTCTTTAGGATGTAGTGTATGGTGGTGCTTACCGTTTCGAATAATCTGAACTTCTTTAATAGGTGCAGTACCACAAACAAAACCAGTTAGATGACGATTGAAGGCCAAGCCTGGTTTATTTTTAGTGCTCAGTTCAGTACCCATTTGGCTACCTGCGATATAGAACCCTATAACAATCCGCTCACCAGTAGTTGCATAACAGCTCCGGTTATATATCGCCTGCATAAGAGTGTCGCGGGTCTGCTCAATGGCTATAATGCTTGTTAAGCCAGGGGAGTATTGAACTTGATCGCTTTCAAAGAGAGGAGCGAAAACCCCTCGATCATCTAGCCCACCTGCAACAAATCCAAATCGCATATTTTGGTTGAGAGCTTTACGAATGGATCCTTTTTCTGTTTCAACAATTCCTTTTCCGGAAGGACTATGAATAGGACGAAGGTTGCCTTCTTTCTCAAGGCACTCAGAAGAACCCCAAGCGTTATAAATCTCAACAACGCGCTCAAAATCAGGATTGTAGTCGGAGAAGTCGGTTTCAAGTCCTTTACCCATTGTGAAAGAGGGGATTGCAAAGATTTCTTTAGGACTATGGATTTTATATATTTTCTTTAGGTTCGTGTATTTCGAATCCTTTTTACGCATCATTGGTTTGTTGTCTTTCCAATAGATGATTTGTCGAAGGCCCTCATTTTCATCACCCAGCCATTGGAGGCCGAGCATGGTTGTGAATCGACTTTCCTCGTTGTACTCATGGATGTTTGAGGAAATTGCCTTCCATATATCGTTAGGCGTTTCTGTAATGCTTTCAAAGGGGGAACTTGCGATGAATTGATACCCTTTTTCATCTCGAATATGGCGAAGGAAGGTTTCAATACTCTCGGAGGCGTCTATTTTTTCCGATTCGCCATGGAAAGTCCCCCAGTACATGCTATAGTCACTGTCAGCGAGGCATTTAATGGGGTTTGAGTAGAAAATTGAATCACTTGTCGATGTCGTAAGTTTTATCCGATAAACCCCTACTTCGTTGAAGTAGAAATTAGGGAGAATAATAAAACCAGTCTCAGGGACAAATAACTTCCAATTGAGGTTTTCTCTAAAAGCTTCGTAGCTTAACTCGATTAAGGTCCCTTCAGGGGCATTGCTCGTAAGATTTCCATATTTGTCTTCAAAGCGAACGATGATATCGAATCGGCGATTTTTACATATGAAGGAAGGATTGAAAATATTGATGTTGTGTAGGACGTTGCCTCGTACATCAATGGTGAAAATTTCTGGATCTTTAAAATCCCCTTTTCCTTTCGGATCTATGTAGAGATGAAAGGGTTTTCGCCTTTGTGTGATGGTCTGAGCCATGCATCCGAGGGAAGGGTCTTTTCCAGGTGTTCCCATCAAGATCTCTAGGGTTTCTCCAGCCTTAATCTCAGAGGGGAGGGTACATTCATATGCCGGAGCAGATTGATTTGGGTAATCGACTTCTTCAAAGTAAACGAGTTTTTGGTTGGGTAGAGAAACCCATAAAAGGTTTTCCTTATCGCTCGGGTCTGTTTGAGGAAGGGACCAATCAGAAGGACGGTTTTCTAAAGCAAGGTCGAATTTTAGCTTTGTACCTTTTGGGAGGTCGGCAGATGGGGTAAATAGGAACTTCCAGGTTTTTACTTGGCCTGCTAAGGCGACACTGGGCTCTGTAAGGCAAATAGATCGGCGCATAATAAGACCATTCTACAGAGGTGGGTGATTCTTTTCAATAAACCTATAGTGGAATAATACGAATCTTTTCAATCATCCTATCGGACGAGCTTAAAATCTCTAGATCGAAGCTGTTTTGGTGGAGGCTCCAACCCTTTTTCGGTATAGTCCCTGTCTTGTGGAAGATATATCCTCCTATGGTATCGTATTCTGGACTTGAAGGTACTTCGATTCCCAATTCATCTTCAATATCGAGAATGCTCATTTTAGCATCGACGATCCACCCACCCGACGGAAGGGGTGTGTAGAGAGCTTCTTCATCGGAATCGTATTCGTCAGCAATCTCTCCAACAAGTTCTTCGAGAATGTCTTCGATCGTTACAATTCCTTCTGTTCCCCCGTATTCATCGACAACGATGGCTAAATGGATCTGCTTACTTCGGAATTCTTGAAGAAGTTGGGATATTTTTTTTGTTTCGGGTGTATAGAGGATGGGTTTTAAAAGATTTTCAATAGGAGCATCGAGCTCTTTTTCTATTGAGGTCGCACTGTCGTAGATTTTCAGTAGGTCTTTGTAGTGGAGCGTTCCAATGATCTGATCAACACTCTCTTTCCAGACGGGGATCCTGCTATACTCCTCTTCAGAAAATGCTTTTGCAGCTTCTCGGAGGGATGTTTCTGCACTCAACGTGTACATGTCAATCCTAGGGACCATGATTTCTCTAGCTATCCGTTCTTTGAAGGAGACTACTGAGAGGATCAATTTTTGGTCATTGGGGTCTAAGTAAGGGGCAAATTCGGCATCGTGGAGGATTTCTAGGATTTTATCCTTGATTCTTAAAGATGAGGTTTCATTGGAGGTGGGGATGAGCTTTCGAAAGATCGTGAAAAGAAGAAGAGCCAGTGGGAAGAGTGGGAGGATAAAGAACGATGCAATTTGGCAAGTGGCTTTAAAGAAATGTCGAGGGCGGAGGAGGCTTACGAGGCGAGTGAGAATATCGCTGAGAAGGAAGATTCCAAGGAGTACTAGGCCGAGGATAAGATATTCACGGTTAGAAGGGGTCGAAGGGAGAAAGGTAAGACCATAGTCTAAAGCAAAAATTGTATAGCAAAACAGGTAGACGTTCTTTACAACGGTTAGTGTGTATGTGAGCAGGTCTCGCTGAGACTTTTTAAAGAAGAGTCCAGCTAATCCCTTCTGATCTTTAACGAGACTTTCTGCCTGGGCCTTCCCCATCCTTTGGATAGCCGAACTAATCCCAGTCATGAGGCTAGATCCTAAAAGGAGGAGGATGGCAATCAGAGATGTGTCAAACATGTTTACCTAATGGTAACGTAGAGGTTGTTTTTGGCAAGAGTTCTCATCCATTTTTCTTCACCAGCACGCATTTTTTTTCTTTCTGCATCAGTTTGGTCGTCGAAACCGAGCAAATGCAAAAAACCGTGGACGATATAAAGAGTAAGCTCCTTTTCTAAATCACCTTTAGTCCGATCGACGTAGTTTTTAGCAATTTGGGGGCACACAAATACTTCGCCTAAAAAAAGGGGGTCTTCATAAGGGAAAGAAATGCAGTCTGTAGGGGTGGGGTCATTGAAATATTGGAGGTGGAGAAGGGAGATTTTTCTCATCCCGACAAAATGAATTGCCATTCCCATGTACCCGCTCTTTTTGAGCAAAAAAGAGGCCAGCTTTTGGGCTGAAGGGACAGAAATGGCAAATTTTCTCTGGGAATTATTGATTGTAATAGAACTATTTGGCGGGAGTTTTAGGGAGTCCTGTAACTTTTGTGTTTTCGCCATCTTTCCATCTACCCAATTTTCTTAAGACGTCGATCCGTTCGAATCGTTTAAGAACGTTGCGTTTTTTTCCACCTTTTCCAGATTTTCCATAGCTGCTATGTCTAGACATGTCTTAACCTATTGATTATTGAATTTTTGGTATGAAAATAGCCTTAGCAAGGTCTCCGGAAGCTGCATTTTCATGCTCTTTATACCCTTTAGACAAGACATCTTTCTTTGGTCCTGTTTTGGGTTGGGGGGCCTTATGCTTTCTTGGGCTCATTCCACGTCGTTCTGATTTTTTACTCATTCGAGTCATTGGATCTCTCCTCTTACAAAGGTCATTATCATAGGGAATTCTTTCAAAATAAGCAAGGGCATTTTCAAAAACCGGCGATGAGGCGGGTTAAAACGTTTCCTTCGAAGCTTGCTTCGGGAGGGCGGAGCCGGGATGGATAACCCCACAGGAGACAACACATTTGACGGCATCTTCGGTTTTCATGTCTAAGTAAATCAAATCTTTTTTTGGAAACATCAAGAGAAAACCTGTCGTTGGATTTGGGGTGGTTGGAATGAGGACCGAAATGAGTTCATCATTCATAGCTTTACTACATTCTGGAGGAGCCTCTCTAGAAACGAGGCCAATCATATAAGAGCCTGGACCGGGAAAAGGGGCCATTACAACTTGTTTAAAAGAGTTTTTGTCGCTAGCAAATAAAGTTTTAATAATCTCTTGGGTAGTCTTATAGACTGTATTGACAATCGGAATTTTATGTAAAATTTTGTCCCCGAGGCGAAATAGGGCATTGATGAAAAACCACCTCGTTATCATTCCAAGAAACACTGTGACTAAAAAAAGGGTGATTAAAATCAAAAATTGGCTGAAATATTTAATTACTTGCTCAGGGCCGAGAAAAAGGAATCCTTTATTCACGATATGGAGCTGCTCTAAAAAGCTAGCGACGAGACCAACAAATGGTTGTGTTAAGAAGCGGATTAGAAACCCCAACACCAAGATCGTCACAGTGAGGGGGAGAAGAATTACGAGGCCAGTAATAAAATGTTTTTTCATATTTCCATCCATTATAATAAATTGCCCTGTTTCCTATCCAAGTTATTTCTTCCGCCTTCTATTTGTGGAGGAACTTTTACCTTTTTTTGGGTTAGATCTAGCCGATTTTTCTTTTTTTGGGGGGCGGGCTGATCTATTTTCCCTTTGGGGTTTTCTTCCAGAATTCGATCGATTTCCTTTTCCTCCTCTTCCGAGGTTGCCCGATTTTCCAACGGGAAGCCACTTAGTCTCGAGGTAGGTGAGGTCGATGAGGATAGGGTGGACTTTGATTTCCATGCCGACAACAAACTTTTTCCCTGTTTTTTCTCCAGCAAATAGAGAGCGGTCGGGGTCGTAGACGTAATAGTCTCCTTCTAGGTCGGAAATGTGAATATATCCTTCTAGAAAAAGATCTTGCACTTCAAAAAATATTCCAAACGGCTTGATTTTTGTAATATGTGCCACGTAGTTTCGGTCGGGGTTCTCAGCTTGCCATTGATTGAGCAGTCGAAGTTTTTTTAAAGCTTTTACAGAGGACTCAGCTTTAAAAGACACCCGCTCCTTATCTGAACAACTTTTCCCAATTTCCTCCAAGTTGAGTTCTTTGGGTTCTTCATTAAACAGAAGGCGTTGGATGATTAAATCGCTATACCTTCGGATCGGGCTAGTAAAGTGGCAGTAGTGTTCGAGAGCAAGACCGTAGTGGCCAACATTATGGGGTGAGTAGAGGGCGAGTTTTAGGTTGCGGACAAAACCTATCGCAAGCTGCTGATTAAAGGGGGTGTTTTTGGCTTCGTCGAAAAGGGTTTGAACGTCTTTTTGCGTTGGCTTGGGTGGCAGGGCGAATCCCAATGCTCTTGCCGTTGCAAAAAACTCTTCAAGATTTTCCGCTTCGGGCTCTTCATGGATTCTGAATAGGGGTGTCTTCCCTTTTTTTAAGAGATTCTCGGCTACGAGTTCATTGGCTTTAAGCATGAACTCTTCCACAAGCTGATGGGTGATGTCGTACTCTTCAACTTTCACACCAGTCGGGACTCCTTTATCATCAATAATCAGGATCAATTCAGGGAGAGAAAAATCAATGCTTCCCCGCTCTGAGCGTTTTTTCTTTAACAAGAGACAAAGTCGAACCATGAGGTCGAGCTCTTTTTTGTAGGGGCTTTTTTTCTTCCCTTCCAACACTTCTTTAGCTTCTCCGTACGTAAATCTCTTCCGACTTTTGATATAAGTCCTTTTGACCTGGCTGCTGATTGTCTTTCCCGAAGAATCAAATTCAATCAAAACAGAAACAGTGAGCCTTATGACCCCTTCACGGAGACTGCACAAGTTGTTAGACAGCTCCTCTGGAAGCATGGGGATGCATTTGCCGGGAAAATAGGTCGAGTTGCTTCTTTGAAAGGCTTCTGTATCGAGAGCCGATCCTGTTTTTACGTAATGGGCTACATCTGCGATGTGCACTCCAACAAAATAATGACCGCGAGCGTCTACTTCAATCGAGAGGGCATCGTCAAAATCTTTTGCTGTTTCTGGATCGATCGTTACAGTTGTAGACCCCGTGAGGTCTAATCTTCCCTTCAAGTCTTCTTTTGAAACTTCATTTCCAAACTGTTTTGCTTCCTCTAAAACCTGATTTGGAAATTTTTGGTGGAGGCCAAATTCTTCGACAGAGGCTTGGATGTCTATAGATGGGTCGTCGATGTGACCAATTTTTTGGGAGACTTCGCAAACCGTCGAAGCTTTATGGTCTCCCCATTCGAGGACTTTCAGTTGTACTCGATCACCAACGAGGAGTTTCTCGCCCGATCCAATTTTAATCGTGACCGGTCTCGTATCACCTAAAATGGGGACGTGAGCTAGTGCCTGGTTTTCTTCGATTTTTGTGACGATTCCGGCGATATGTGTTTTAGATCGCTTGATGACTTTTAGGACCCTTCCCTCCGGTCCCTTTCCAGATTTTGAGTCTAAGTTTATAGCAATTTCAACTTGATCTCCATCGACAGCATCTTCTGTGAGGTGTTTTGGAATAAAAACATCTTCTGGGGAGTCTTTTGCATTGTCTGGGATGACAAAGCCAAATCCTCGCATGTGCATCCGAATTGTTCCGATGATGATTTTCTCATTTATTGATGAAGTATTTGTTTTCCTGCGTCTACTCATGGTTTCTCAGTTAGGGATTAATGTCTCGATCTTTGAGAGCGCGTACAAGTCCTTCGGCATGCTCGAAAAGATGGCTGTCGATGCCGTATGAAAGTGCTGCGTCAACATATTCTGGGACGTCGTCGGTATAAAAGCACTCTTCTTTTGGCGCTCTAGCTAGCACGAGAGCTGTTTCATAAATGCTCCGTTCAGGTTTTCTTGAAGCCGCTTCGTAAGAAAGGATATATCCATCGAAGAGCTGAAGGAAGTCAAAATGTTTTTTTGCGAAGTTGAAATGTGCTTCACAGGTGTTTGAAAGTAAGAAAAGAGAGATGTTTTGTTTTTTTAGGCTTTTGAGAACGGGCTCCATTTCTTCTTTAGGGGAGAAGATATCAGAAACCGCATCCATAAGCTCGGAAAAATCTAAGTTCTGACCAGAAAGTTGGCAGAAATGCTGATATAGGGTGTGGCTGTCAATTTCACCCCGCTCATATTGCTCTCCGAGACCTTTTTTAAATAGGTGTGCTTGGACAAGGTCGTCTTCTAAGTCACAGTATTTGGCAATATTCTTGCACATTTTATCGTGACTAAAGTTGAGTAGCACTCCTCCAAGATCAAAAAAAATCGTTTTAATTGCCATCTTCCCACCGGAGCTTTTGTCTTTCCATCGTCTTCTTCCCATACTTTTTACATAAATGAGAAAAACCTGCACCTGTTTTCCCGTTTTCGAATATTCCCCAATATGGGTCTAGATGCCAGGCCGCATCTTCTGTGAGAAATAGAGTCCAGGCGTGTCTTCCAAGTGGGGTTTCATCTCGAATTAAAAGCACCTGACCCTTGAGTTGGCCTTCTTTAATCAATTCATTGATCAGATAGGTAGTGGTAAGGGCTACATGACGGCAAACACCAGCCTTGTGTTTCAAAAAAACTTCCAGTGAAACTTCGGGAGACTCCTGGCTCACAGCATATACTTCCAATAGGTGCTTAATATTTTCTTCACTACATGAATCTTTTTCAAATAGGCTTTCGCTTACAAACTGCATTGTCCGAAGAAGGAGTTCACATTCTAAATGGCTTTTGAGCTCGCTGCAGGCTGTTTGCAAAAGAGGGGAGTTTGCTGGATCAACGGTAATGACTTCTCTTACTGATTGACCGGGATAAGAAAATGGTCCATCAGGAATTGTTTCGTTAATATTGGGAAAGGTGAGCATAAGAATTATTGAGAGAATCGAGTTCATTGGCTTCTCTCGTGGCTCAGCAGTGTATTAGAAAGAAGCATGGCAATCGTCATGGGGCCCACTCCGCCGGGCACAGGAGAGATGTAGCTGCACTTTGGGGCAACACCTTCAAAATCAACATCACCTACTATTTTTCCTTCTATCTTATTGATGCCGACATCAATCACAACAGCTCCATCCTTTACCATCGATGAGTTGATGAATTTTGCTCGTCCAATTGCTGCGACGAGGACATCGGCCGTGCGGCAAACTTCGGCAAGGTTTTTTGTCGCGCTATGTGCCACGGTAACTGTTGCGTTTGCGTGTTCTCCTTTTTGCATGAGCAAAGCAGCTAGCGGCTTTCCTACGATATTGCTTCTTCCGACAATCACAACATGCTTACCGCTAAGTTCAATCCCAGAATGTTTGAGAAGAATCGCTATCCCATAGGGAGTGCAAGGGAAAAACCCGCTTTTTTCGCCGAGAAGAAGTTTCCCCATGTTTATTGGGTGGAAGCCGTCGACATCTTTCTTTGGGTCAATTGCCTCTAAGACTCGGTTTTGGCGGATATGAAGCGGGAGGGGCAGCTGAACTAAAATACCATCTACTGCAGAGTCTTTATTGAGTTTTTCGATTTCAAATAAAAGATCCTCTTCTAAAAGGGTGTCAGGGAATTCTTTATCGATGGAAAGGATGCCTACTTCGCTACATTTTTTCTTTTTCATCCTGATATAGGAGACAGAAGCGGGATTGCTACCAACTAAGAGAAAGGCTAAAGCCGGTTTTCTCCCTTTGATATCCTTTACGGCCTCTTTGATGCGATCTTCGATCACTTTGGCTATTTCTTTTCCGTTAATGATCATCTCACTCATCTTGAAGGTATGATAGCATAGATTGGTGTAGGTGTCCATTTGTCGCTAAAAGAGGAGCATAGCAAAAAATTTGATGTTCGCTCCCGTCGAAGTGGGTAACTTTTCCTTTAGCTTCTTCGACAAGCAGTTTTCCAGCTGCCATGTCCCATGGTTGAAGAAGGACTTCCCAAAAAGCGTCAAATCGCCCGGCTGCAACGTAGGCCAAATCGAGCGAAGCAACTCCCATACGACGGATGGGGGTTCCCGTTTTCACAATTTTAGCGAAGGTTTCTATGCATTGGTGGGGGTTTTCTTTCACATTGTAAGGGAATCCTGTTGCAAACATGGCCCGTTCAGTAGTGGTAGAGCTTGTGACAAAAATCTGCTGATCTCTCAAAAAAGTCCCCGAACCTTTTTCTGCGACAAACAGTTCGTCAAGGATTGGATTATAGACAACTCCCGCGATGACTTCCCTTCCTTTCGCCAGGGCGATACTGACCCCAAAGAAGGGGATTTGATGGGCAAAATTTACTGTTCCATCAAGGGGATCAATGATCCAAAGAAAACCATCGTCAGGTGGGCTCAGTACACTCCCTTCCTCAGCAAGAAAATGGTGGGAGGGGAAGGCTTTTTGCAGTTGATCGATTATAAAGGTCTGCGAAGCGTTGTCGTATTCGGTGACAAGGTTTTGTGAACCTTCTTTGGTGTCGATTTCAAACGAGGTGCCAAAACCCTTTTTCAAAAGCTCGCCTGCTCCGAGTGCGACTTCTTTGGCTATCTCAATTGGATTCATGGGTAACCTTTTCTCCAGGAGCTGATTTTGTTGTAGAGGTACAAGGGGCATGTAAACCAGATAAAGCCATAGAGCCCGTCGATAAGTGGAGTGATGAGGGACACAGGATGAAAATAGTGGCTGATGAGAATCCCTTGAATGAGGGTGAAAATAATCGATATGACGACGGTGTAGAAAGGAATAGTGAAGAGGCTGTATTCGGAAAACCACTTCCTCCCTCTGTGGGAGATGAAGGCTGTAAATAGACCACATAAGGTGAAAAGACCAAATCTGATGTGACTACTGGTTAGGTCGAGGATCAGCCCTGTAAAAGCTCCAGCCCAGAGGCTTTTATGGAAGTCTTTTTTTTGAAAAAAGAGGGCGAGAAAAGGGGAGAAGGAAAAAAATCGAATTGAAGGAAAAAAAACAGTCCCAAAAAGAAGTCCAAATAGCGCAAGAAAAAAAGAAATTTTTAAGGCTGCTGACGGCTTAGGGGTCATAGGGTAATTAGCGCCGCTTTCCGGTGCCAAGCCACGGCTGTTTCAATGATTTCGGATAGATCCGAATGGGAGGTCTTCCATCCAAGTTCTTTGAGTGCTTTACTTGGATCTGCTATGAGAGCTGGGACCTCAGAGATGTTCCGATTTTCAATTCGGATTTTGATGGGAACTTTTGTGACTAATTCGGTCTGCTTGATTACCTCCATGACAGAGTAGCCTTTACCTGTCCCTAGATTAAAGGCTTCAGGTCTTTGGTGGATCTTGAGCCATTTTAGCGCAGCAACATGGGCAGAAGCTAGATCGGTGACATGAATATAGTCCCGTATAGCTGTTCCATCCGGAGTTTTAAGAGAGTTTTGATAGATTGTAAAAAATTCTTGTTTTTGCTGAGCGGTGAAGATAAGGCGAGGAATCAAGTGGGTTTCAGGATTATGCGCTTCCCCTAGCTCTCCATCCGGATCTGCTCCAGCCGCGTTGAAGTAGCGAAGAGAAACCGGGTTGATTCCGTGCGCAACGTGGAAGTCTTTAAAAAGCTCTTCGGTCATCCATTTTGTTTTCCCATATGGATTGACTGGGTTCTTAGGGTGGTCTTCTTTAATGGGTAGGGTTTCAGGGGTTGCATAAACAGCGGCGCTGCTGGAAAAAACCAGGGATGTGACCTCGTGTTTAACCATTGCTTTTAAAAGAGACAAGCTACCAACTACATTGTTGAAATAGTGTTTGTAGGGATTTTCGATAGATTCTCTCAAGTGAATAGAACCAGCAAGGTGGATCACAGCTTGAGGCTTGTAGGTTAAAAATGCTTTATCGAGATCTTCTGAGTTTTGAAGGTCTCCGTAAAAGAAAGGTCCCCAGCGTACCGCCCACTCATGGCCGTGGCTTAAGTTGTCAAAGGTGACAGGTAAGAACCCTGCCTGCTTGAGAGCTTTGCATACATGACTTCCAATATACCCTGCCCCACCTGTCACTAGTACTGTGTCCATTAAAATGCTCCTTTAGGAAAAAGGAGGATATAGATCGTTTTGCAAATGATTTTTAAATCAAATAAAAAAGATTGCTTATCGATATATGCCTCATCCATTACTACTTGCTCTTCTGTCGTCAGTAGATTCCGCCCACAGGTTTGCCAAATCCCTGTAATACCCGGCTTGATAGAAAGAACCTTTTCGCAACGACTTCCATACCACTTTTGGATCTCTGATTCAGCTTCCTCTATTTTGTAAATTTCGATAGGCCTTGGTCCAACAACGCTTAAGCTTCCTTCGAGAACATTCCAAAATTGAGGAATCTCGTCAAGAGAGGTTTTTCTTAAAATTTTTCCAATCCTCGTGAGTCTTGGATCGTTTTTAATCTTGTGGAAGACTTCCCATTCTTGGCGGATTTCAGGGATTTCTAACAGTTTTGGAAGCTGCTTTTTTGCATCGGGATGCATTGTACGAAATTTTAAACAGGAAAAAAGGTTTTTATCTTTACCCATCCGGATTCCTCGAAAAAAAACAGGGCCCTTAGAGCTGATTTTTATCAGAACTGCAATCAGAATAAAAAGAGGGAGGAAGATGACTAAAACTGTGAAGCTAAAGACAATATCAAAAAGCCTTTTTGCAGATAGCATAATTTCAGACCGTCCGAAAAATCATTTCTTTAGCGAAGTTTTCAAGCAGGCGAGCCTCATTCGGTAGGGCTCGAATGATCTTGAGTGCTTTTTCAAAGCATCCGTTTATCTGCTCTTGAACAGGTTTTTTGCCAATAAGGGTGACCGAACCATCTTGATCCAGGAGGTCGTCGGTGAGTTGGTAAGCGAGCCCAAGATTTTTTCCTAGTGCTTGGAAGGGTGGGAGCTCTAAACCAACGAGGATAGCTCCAAATTCTAGGGCAGCAGTAATCAGCGCGCCTGTCTTTTGTAGGTGCATGGAAAAAAGAGATGTTTGATCATAATCCTTTTTTTCAATGTCCCGAATCTGTCCACCGATCATCCCTCTGGATCCTATCCGAGTAGCTAAAGAGGAAACCATTTGATTTTTTTCTAGCGCACTCAGGTTTGGGGCTACCGAAAGAGTTTCAAAGGCATAGGTAAGGAGAAAGTCACCTGTGAGGACTGCATGACTTTCAGGGTAAGCCTTGTGGAGGGTTGGTTTTCCTCGTCTAAAATCATCGTTGTCCATACAAGGGAGATCATCATGGATTAGAGAGTAGGCATGGACCATTTCGATTGCGCAAGCAGGTTGAAGGGCCCTTTCTATAGATCCATCAAAAGCTTCTACCACAGCTAAAGTCAATAAAGGGCGAAGCCTCTTTCCTCCCTCCATGCTATAGGATGCCATTTCAAAAAGGGGATCATCGGTAGCAGGTAAAAGTTCTAAAAGTTTTTGATCGATGAGGTCTTTCAGCATGAAAAAACCAACTCTGCATTAGCCTTGCCGATACAGTGATAGAGAAAGTTCTCTTTGTCTAAAGAGTTCTTATCGTAGATGTTTCTTCCATCGAAGAGGATTTTTTCCGAAACAATTTTACCCAGCAATTTAAAATCTATCTCTTTGAATTCAGGCCATTCTGTGAGAAGAATGACCGCATTTGCATTGGAAGCAGCCTCGTAGGGATCTTTGCAATAAGCCAGTTGGCTGCTCTGAGGGAAAAGCTCCTTGAACTTAGGAATCGCAACGGGATCATATAGCTTGATAAAAGCACCCCGCTCTAGTAATTTTTCAATTATGTATAGGGAAGGGGCTTCTCGAAGATCATCGGTACCAGGCTTGAAAGAAAGCCCCCAAATAGCCAGTTTTTTCCCATTGAGCGATTCAAAAGCCCCATCAATTTTAGACAAAAACCTTACTTGCTGCTCAACATTGATTTCGAGGACAGCATCAAAGAATGCAGGGGAGAGTTGATGCTCTTCAAAAGTAGCTTTTAGAGCGCGAACATCTTTAGGTAAACACGATCCGCCAAACCCAACGCCTGGAAAAAGGTACCTAGGGCCGATACGACTATCTTTGCCCATTGCGATTCGGACAGCATTGATGTCTGCTCCGACTTTTTCACAGAGACTGGAAAGGTGATTCATAAAAGAGAGGCGGGTCGCAAGCATCGCATTTGCGGCATACTTTGCAAGTTCGGAGGAGGCGATATCCATCGTTAGGATCCGATCTGCGAACGGAGTATAGAGTTCTTTCATGATTTTCTCTGCTGCAGGACTCTCTACCCCGAGGATTATTCTATCGGGATCGAGAGAGTCGCTTAGGGCAGATCCCTCTTTGAGAAATTCTGGGTTTGATACAACTTCGAAGGAAATTTCTGTTTCGCCGGCGATGACTTGTTTGACCTTTTCTGTGGTACCCACGGGAACTGTCGATTTATTGACAATAACAAGGGGGCTGGTCATGAGCTCTCCAATCCGCTTCGCTGCAGAAAGAACATAGCGCATATCACAGCTCCCATTCTCACTCGATGGGGTAGGGAGTGCTAGAAAGCAAATATCGGGGTTAGAGAGGGCCTCTTGATAGGAAGAAGTGAATTTGATGGAACCTTTAGTGGACTCTTCTAAAAGAGCGTTATCAAGACCGGGCTCAAAAAATGGGGCTTTGCCTGATTTTAGCAGGGCTATTTTAGCCTCATCAATGTCGAGGCAGAGGACCGAGTTTCCTAATTTTGCTAAACAGACACCTGTGACGAGTCCGACATACCCGGCTCCGATGATCGTGATTTTTCTCATGAAACGGGATTATAAAGTCGACCCTCTTTTAAAAAAAGGAGCCGATCACATGATTTTGCAAACTCTTCATCATGGGTGACAACAATTAGAGCTTTATTAAATTTTTTCGCTTTGGCCAGTAGAAGATGCTGAATATCTCGAGAAATCTTGGCATCGAGGTTTCCTGTCGGCTCATCTGCAAGGAGAAGATCGGGTTGATTGCAGAGAGCTCGTGCAATCGCTACCCTTTGTTTTTCTCCGCCTGAGAGGGTTTTAGCCAGTTGATTCTCTTTCCCAATTAATCCCACCTCAGCGAGAAGCGCTTTCCCTATTTCCATCGAAGAGGGGGTTTCTTTCCGAGCAATTTTCAGAGGCATCAGGACGTTTTCCAAAACGGTGAAGTCTTCCAAGAGGTAGTACGATTGAAAAATAAACCCGATATGCTGATTTCTGAGTTCAGCAACGCAGGCTTCTTTTGGTGTTTTTCCAAGAATCTTGAGAATTCCATTCGTGGGTTTCTCTAGTGTGCCTAGGATATGAAGAAGAGTGCTTTTCCCTTCTCCCGATTTGCCCATAATAGCAATAGTTTCTCCTGCTGTCACTTGCAACGAGACTCCTCGGAGGACTTTCATTGAAGAAAATTCTTTGCAGAGCTCTTCTGCTTCTAAGATCATTCAGACCTCAAGGATTCACATGGGTTGAGTCGAGCCGCTTTGAACGCTGGAACAAGACCGGCAAGTAAGGAGAGAATAGGCGTTGCAATAGCAGCAAATAAAAGAGCTCTATGGCTGATTTCATGAGGTAGAGAGGTGCCAAAAAATTGAGGGTTGAATGCATCGTGTCCTTGTAGGCTACTAAGAAAGTAGACAAGGGAGTCGATGTTTTTGAGGGTGAAAAAGGCCAGTAATACTCCAACAGTGCAACTGAAAATCCCCAATGTTGCTCCGCTGAAAGCAAAGATAGCAGCAATGCTTCTTCTTTTTGCTCCCATGGCTCGCAAAATCCCAATCTCTTTCTTTTTATCGGCTACAAGGAGGACGAGAAGGGAAATGATGTTCGTACACGCAACAAGTAAGATGATGACCCCAATCAAACTGAAAAGATATTTATCGCTATCAAACTGCTGCATGAGGTCTTTGGCAAATTCATATTCCCTAAATGTTTGGACTTTCCAATATTTATCGATTCCTCTTTGGCTTAACTTCTCGATTAGAGCAGCTTTGACTTTCCCACTATCTTCAATTGATTTAAGCCAAACAAAGACCTGGTTTGATTCCGATCTGTCCAGAGTAAATGCACTTTCTGTAGCGTTGATTGCTCGAGTAATTGAAGGGGGGACTAAAATGCACTTATTCCCAACTGCCATGATTCCAGGATCATAAAATCCGGAGATATACACAGGAAGATGGACCTCTTTCGTTGCAGACATGCTTGGAGCGTTATACGCAAGATACCCGCTATCACCGATTCGGACTCCGTTGTCTTTGAAGTTTTTTGCGAGCAAAATACCCGTTTCATTTTCGGAGGTAGGAAGATGGCCTATCCCGTCTGAAAAAAAAGGCCATAGAGGTTGCTGCTCGGGAAGAGTAGAAAATTCTGTGTTATATGTAGCTTTCGCTACGTGGAGCCCTTCGCTAAGAGAAAGGTTGCCTTGTATGCTCTTATTTTGGATTAGCCCCGAGACGAGAAAAGAGAGCTTTGCTACTTTATCCTCCACAGAAAATTCGATCGGTCCATAGGAAAATAGTGGGGTCCCTTCCTCGAGGGGGATTTCGGGCTTTCCCTCTTCCATAAAGAAAAGGCGAGAGCCCCTTCGTTCGATACAATTCTTTCCTTCTACCGATTGAGCAATGGGGATAATTATATGGGAAATCTGCCCTTCATGCTTATAAGCTTGAACAGAAAAAGGGGTTTTTTCTGGGATCAGATCAATATGAACTGGCCAAAGAGATGAGTCTGAGCTTAAGTTTTTAATCTTCGTATGGGCTAATACTGTATCCAGTTTTGAAGGGTTATTTGCTCGCCTGGCCAAATAGATCAGGTGATTGATGTCCTCTTCAGTCGGTGGAATCAAAAGTTTATTGAGCGAGGGGTTTTTTTCAGGGAAGCTTGCTAGGTAGGAGACATTGGTTAAATGGCTTTGCCGATCAGTCTTATTGAAAGTATCGGGATCCTTTCGGATGAGATCCAAACGAAGGAGCGCCCCACTCATTTCTATGTCTTGATAGACAAGCCCTTGATAGGCAGGGCGAAGTTCTTCGAGCGCTCCATAGAGTTCCTTTACGGGGTCTATCAGAGACATAGAGCTATCTCTGTCTGCTTTTGAGACCAGACTGGGGAGCTCTTCATCAAAGTCAGGGTCGTAGGGGTCGGAAAGGGGGGAAACCGCCTTTTGGCCAATTGTTTTTGAAGTGTATTCGGAAGCCTCGCTATAGCGATCGGCGTTGTAATAGTAGGAAGAAAAATATTCTTGGGTTGGGATTACCCTAAGGGGAGCATTGAGGGTTGTGAGCTTATCTAACCAGTTCTTCTCAATCCCCTCCGTCACGGATATGAAAACAGCTACGAGCCATACAACAAGAGTGATCACCGCGATAGAAAGCAAGGCGATCAGTGAGACTGAAAGTTGCTTCCTTTTTGGAGTTAAATATTTTCTTATAAAAGAAAGCTCAAACACTCAGATTCCTGTATAGGGGTTCGAGAGCTATTTTGATTCTTTGAATGTTACGTGACGCTTTAGGGTTTTGTCGTATTTTTTAAGTTCCATACGATCTGGGGTATTGCGTTTGCTTTTCATCGTCCAGTACATCTCAGAGCTTTCAGTGCTCTTGAGCTTTACTTTGTCTCGTCCGCCTTTCTTTGCCATGATAAACTCCTGGTGTTCGCAACATAATAAATGAAATCTCAATATACCTCAACTGGAAGAATTTGGAGGATCAGATTTGTGAAGTGAAAAATTAGTTTGATAGACTCTTGAGCTCGGCATAGCGCCATTTTTCTTTTGAGGCACGTACAAAAAATATGATTCCATATAAGAAGGAATCGATCGCCATAATTAGCCAAAGTTTATCAGGAGTAAAATTAAAAACATACATTCCAAGGTAGACTGGGAGAAAGGAGGTGGTCCATACAAACATAATGGATAGTAAATAAAAAGTAAGATCTCTCGATGCGGTGACGAGGCTCAATCCAACAGCATTAAAGCCATAACAGAAGCAAAATACCCAAAGCCAAATGCAACTTTTTTTCAAAATAGCCATGCTTTCAGGATTTGGGGAAAAGGCGAAAATCGATAGTGTTTCGATCGGAAATACAAGGTAGGGAATCGCGAGGAGGCCCGTAGTGAACATAAGAAAAATGAGTCCTGAGCGGGCGAGCTTCCAAATTCGGTCATAGTTTTTTGACCCAATTAGATTCGATGCAATGGTAATCATTCCTTGAAGCATCCCATCGTTGATAAAGGTGAAAAATAGCATAAGGGTACCTCCAATCGAGAGAACAAGGAGGTAGTCGCCATTTTTGAGAGTCATGATTCGAGAGATTGCGGCCCAAGAAGATAAAATAATAATTCGAGCAATTGCCCTGGGAAGGCCTACTTGAAGTTGTTCCCAGAAGTTGCCCCAGTCAAAGTGGTAGTTGGATGTGCCATAGGTTTCTCTTTCCTTTTTGCGCAAAAATGCACAAAAAAGGATGACGCAGAAGGTTAGTTGAGCAATTCCGGTTGCTAAAGCAGCTCCAAAAACCCCCATTGAAGGAAGATACCCTTCAATACCAAAGATGAAAATATAATCAAGTCCGATGTTGAATCCGTGTGAGATCAACGTTGTCAGGAAAATAATTCGTACTCTCCCTTGGCCAGTGAAATAACAGGTGAGAGCGGTCCCAAGGGGAAAAAAGAAATTAACGGCCATCATTGTATTGAAGTAGGTCGTCGCTTCAGCCTGTACACTGGTCCCTCCAAAAAAGAAAGGAGCCACAAATTGGCTCGCCGGGAGGGTAATCAGCATTGAGAAAAAACAGAGCCAAATCATCTGCCAAATCGTAGGGCCAATTTTATGGAGCTTCTCCGCCCCGTAGTAAAGGCCGACAAATACTTGGGACATCGCGGCGATTCGGATTACAGGGTGCTGAAAGAGCATCGCAAGATTTGCAGCGCTCACGGTACCCTTCATTGCATCAAGGGAATAGTGAGCTAAGAAAAGTCGGTCGCAGATTCCCATTAAACTTGCAGAAAATAAACCCAAAATAATTGGCCAAGAGAGGTGCGCTAGCTCACGAAGGCTAGCCGAAGGGTATTTTGATAGGCTTTGCGTTGCTCTAATACTTTGTCCAGACATAAGTCCCTTGTTCAGAGGAATAACACTTTATACAGAAACTCCAAATAAATACAAGAAATCCCAAATCAATTTTTGGATAGGGTACCCATTAACTCGACCCTTTAAGCAAGTAGGCTGATTTTCAGTTGAAAAAGGGGTGATTGATAGAAGAAACATGAAAATCAAAAAAATATTTTAACAAAAAAGATTGAGATCAATAGAGTGCGAAGTAAGAAGACTACTCTTATGGGGGAAGCAAATCATGAAAATACTTGGGATACTCATTGCACTGGCGCCTACACTTATCTATTCGGCTCCATTGGAAACGACGACATCGAACCCATTCGAAAATAGCGTATTTTATCTGGATGAAGAGGGGGAAGAGTTTCTCACTCAAATCGAGTACGAAAGTGAAGATATAGAATGTTTCCATAGAGAAAATCATGAGTTGGGCAGTGAGACACCCATTTTCGAGGCTAAAGATTCTCCTTCTCAGGGGCTCTGTGAAGCCCTAGACCTGGCAGCTGAAGAAGAAATTTCTAATTTTGTGGAGAAACGAGCCTCTGAAATCAATGATGAGTACGAGGAAATAATGGGCTATAACTTCCCAACCCGAAACAAAGTTGCAAAGTATACCCCATCTCTTGAGAGAGTCCCGGAGAATAGGAAAAACCTCATTGGGTCCCGGCCGAAAGTAGTAGAAGATGATTCAAAAGAGGGGCGTAAGGGACAAAAAGAGGTAACTGATGCAAAATCAGTACAGCTTGCTTCAAAAAAATCAGAGAAAAAAGGATGTTCAGAAGAAGCGGCGTCCACCGCTGAGTAATTTTCTTACAAGGGGATGCGAACGGAGGCCTCAAGGCTGAAGGAGTCCCCCTCACCTGAGTAGAGATGCGTTGCAAGTCCTGCAATCATTGCTCCATTATCCTGACAAAGCGCTACCTCTGGCCATAGCACTGGAATATCCGACTTAAGCAGTTCTCTTAGAAGCTTGTTGCAGCTCACTCCTCCGCCCACATAGATTGCCTTTGCTCCAAATTCCTTTGCTGCTAAAAGGGCCTTTTTTGCAATATCCAAAAGGGCGGCTCTTTGGAAGCTAGCTGCAATGTGTTTTTTTTCATCTTCAGGAACAACCAGATTCCCACTTTTCGCTCCATTTTGGCCTTTAAGGGTATAGAGAACATTCGTTTTGAGTCCACTAAAGGAAAAATCCCAAGGCCTGCCTTTGACGACTCCTGCTTTAAAAGGGTAGCGCTTGCTATCTCCTTGGCTGGCTAGTTTTTCTATCTCGGGGCCCCCAGGATAGGGGAGGTTGAGCATTGAGGCAACTTTGTCAAAAGCTTCACCCACTGCATCATCAACAGTCGAACCGATCATTTCATAGTGACCAACATCGAGGATCTTGACGATGAAGGTGTGGCCACCTGAAACAACCACCCCAATTGCAGGGAAGAGAAACGAGTGGTTTGACATCATCGCAGCGTATAAATGGGCTTCTACGTGGTTAACCCCAATAAACGGTTTATTCCACCCTAGAGCTAGGGCTTTTGCAGCATTTAAGCCGATCATTAAAGACCCAATTAACCCGGGTCCTTTTGCGACTCCTATCAAATCTATTGCATCTCGGTGAATTTTCGCCCCTTGAAGGGCTTCTTCGATAGTTGGGATCAATAGATCGACATGTTTTCTCGCTGCCATTTCAGGGTAGACTCCTCCAAAGTGGCGATGATAGGAGCTCTGCGAGGCGACTACATTGGATAAGATCTCTATGCCGTCTTTCACAACAGCAACAGCCATTTCATCACAAGTCGTTTCAATTCCTAATGTAATCATGCAGGTAGATTGTACCAAAAAAAAACATGAGGGGCTACCCCTCATGTTTCATCCCTTCGTTAAATAATTTCTACTCGAGGAGGAGAGATCCCACTCCAAAAGCAGTACAAGCTCCAGCCCCTACGGCAGCCACCCCGATCAGAGCCACCTGACCAGTCCGCTTACCAGCAAAAGCAAGTCCTTGAATGGCTAAGTTGCGGTAATATAGGGCATTTTTACCAAAAGCAGAGTAATCATCTGCAACTACTGCTTTTGCCCTTAGGACTAAAGGATAGGCATTTTCAAGGGGTACTTGAACATCATCTGGATGGGGAAGAGCCAAAAGAGGAGCCTCTTCCAATAGGCACTGCCCCGGATTCTTCTCTAAAAAAGTGAAAATGCTCGATCGGTAGTTGAAAAGGGTAACAAGGGCTATTCCAGTGAGAACAGCGCCGGCGGTTTTTCCGGGATTTTGACCCAATTTAGCTGCGCTTTCTCTGATCAAGAGAAAAACTTTTTCCCATTTCGTTGAAGAAGGCTTCAGGGTTTCTTGTTGCACGGCTTGGTCAATTGTTCCTATAATTTCTTTTAGAGCTTGGACTCCGGCTTTTGCGGAAGCGGTTGTGTGACCAGATAGGATTGAAAAACGCTCTGGCGAGAGAAAATAGAGAGGGGAGCTTAGGGCAGTGATGCTAGCAAAAAAAACTGTTTCAACAAGGGCCGCAAGGGCAATAACGGTATTTGCGGCTCTCCCTGCTGTAAATTTTCCGATAGCAGTAATTCTGCTATCTGTCTCTTGAATCCGAAATGCCCCCTTTTCTAGAGCGAAGCCTACATAGGATTGTTGAATTGAATTGGATGTCATCTAATTACCTTATATTTTTATTGGATTAGTAACCGGTAGTACACTAGTTGTGCCCGGTGGTGGAACAAGTGGAGCGCTGATAGAGATAAAAGGAAAGAGCCTTTTAGGGGGAAGCGAGTTGGTGGGATCTTCAAAAGGGGTTTCACTAAGCGGGCAGATAGGTTCTACAGAAGCACTTGATCGAAAATAGTAATAGAGCGTTGCCAAAACAGTGAAGGTAGCAATTACTTCTAGTGCAGGCTTTGGATTGGCCCAGAATTTTGCCAAAAGCTCTAGCGCCTTATCTTGCATTGTCTTTTCCTTTTTTTGAGGAACCTGTTTTGCAATGAATTGATTCGAGTCAATTCGCTCGATTGTCTTTCCAAGTCCAACAAAGCCCCTTGCCGATTCATGCGCAGCTCTTCGAGAAGAGCGAGTGTATCCGCTTAGGATGCAGAGTGGTTTTGAGGTGCAGATATAGGTAGGTGAGATGAGGGCGGCGAGTGCTGCAAATGCGATTATTTCGATAATGGCAGCTAATCCAATTGTTCCGTAAACGACTCTACCAGCTAAAAGCTTTCCAGCTTTGGTGGTGAGAGAATCATTTTTCTCAAAATGGTAGGGAGAGACGTTATAGACAGCTGTTTCAGTAAAAGATTTTATACTCATAATTAATTGTTTTAGTTAATTGCAATAATTGTAATTAATATCGAGTATCGAGTCAATTTTTAAATAAAAAAAGCATGAGGGAGAACCCTCATGCTTTATGATGTGTGTAAAAAAGTTTTTCTTAGACGAAAAGAGCAGGTACTGGGCTCTTGTCAAAAGAAAGACTATTTAGAGTAGGACATGCATTGCTTCCTACACCTTGTACGAGGGCATAAACATGCGGTGACTTACTTGCAATTGTTGAAGCTACAGCTTCAGGAGCTGCGAAGTATTGACTTGCGTAGTTAGCAGCAAAAACAACCGCTAAACCAGCTACAAGTGTAGCCGCAGTTTTTCCTGGGTTATCGCTTACTTTTGTAATTGCAGTCTTGATAGCAACTTCAAGTTGTTCACGTCGTGTTAAAGAAGGATTCTTGACAATCTCTTCAATCTGCTTCATGTTTCCAACGATGTTGCTAGCAGCATTCTTTACAGTTGATGAAGCAATTTCTAGTCTTTTGGCAAATGCTTCATGTGTACCCTGTGTCCGCTCAGCAAACTTTAGGGGGAAGGTAACAGCTGTCAAAATAGCTAAAGCAATTGTCTCGACAGCAGCAAGAACAGTCAAAACGGTGTTGCTAACAGCTTTTGTTATCGCTTTAGCGCCTTGTTTAACCAAATGATCTTCTGCAGCAATTCTGAGAAACTCGTTTGCCTTAGTAACGGCAAAAGTAACGGGTGTATTCATTTTGTGCTCCTTGTTAAAATACTTTATATTATTATATTTTATTCACTAGCTAGTAATTAAAATAGCAATAGTAGTATTTTAACAAAGATTCAATTAAGAAATCAACTATTAAAAATTCTCTTAATTAGTGAGCGGACTACTTTTCTGACAGGAGGTCAGCGGCGGCTGCATCATCAACTATCCAAAGGGCTTTATGCTCTCTCGTACCAATTTTTTGAATCGGGTATCGTTCGACGTTTTCTTCAGATTTAAAGATTTCAAATAATGTTTGCTTTTTTGAAGCCCCGAGGACATAAATAGCGATATTTAAGGCCGAATTGATCGCTTCAAAAGTAAGGGTCATACGCCAAGTGTTTTTTTGAGGGACAAAGTTTGCTACTGCTAGGCGTCCTTCAGCTCGAAGTGCCTCTGTTTGAGGGAATAGGGAGGCGGTATGACCATCTTCACCCATCCCTAGGATGACCAGGTCGAAGGGCCTCTCTCTTAGCGCATCTCTGATTTGAGATTCATAAAGTAAAGAATTTTCTTGAATCTCGGTTTCTGCCTTCATTCGAAGGATTTGACTTTTGGGGATGGGCATTTTTTCGAAACCGGCTTCCATCGCCATCTTATAGTTGCTTTCACTGCTTTCAGGAGCCACGCTTCGCTCATCTCCCCAAAAAAGCCAAACCTTATCCCACTGAATTTGATCTGCATAGGGGGTGGAGGTTATGTGCTCATAGACTGCTTTTGGAGTGCTTCCCCCCGCAAGAGCGACATAAAAGTTGCCATGATCCTCAATGGCCGCTTTGCAGGTGGCTATAAAGTGGCGAATACAGAGGTCCAATGTTGAATTTTGATCTCCGGGTACAAGGAGATCACGCCTTTCATCCCACGATTCCATTTTAAGATTTTCAATCTTCACAAAAGCTATACTCCTTTCGACTTTCGATTTTTTCCAGGAGGTTAATGAAGTGTTTACTGGTTCCTTTATGGCAGATTTCTTTTACGAGAGACCCCCCAGATTCATCCTTTGCGAAGATATAAGAGAGAGGCATGTCACATTTGTCTAGCGTAGAAAATCGCATATAGACGTGATTGGGTATCTTGAGGTTGCGCCCGAAGGAGAAGTGGTCTTTCTCTTCTGTTTGAAGATCAACCGATAGTATCGAACCGGGTTTCAGGTTTTCATGGGATTCGGGATAGAGATTGATCAAAACTTTCCCATTTTCGCGAGCGTAGTGGAGAGATATTTTTCCACTGGTGTTCTCCATAGACTCAAAATTCCAACCGAGCTGCGTACTCAGCCATCCCTGTAAGTAGAGGGCCTGGATTTGGGTATTACAGGAAAACTTTGATTCTCGTGAATTATAGAGGATCTGTATGTTTGTAGTTTTTTGCAGTTTTTCAAGCCGCTGAGACGTATAAAAAGTTGAGGTGAGTAAATCTCTCCAGCTTTCCATCCGCGCCCAGTTGAGATCTGAAACATCGAGATGCGGGATCTGTTCAAGTTCAAGCAGTTTTTTTGCAAAAATCGGGAGATCTTGAATAGATTCAGAATCAAAAATTAGCCTTGATGAGAGTTTTTTGAGTAATGTGAAGAGGGGAGTCGAAACAGTCGGGTCTTCAGCCCAAATGGTATAGATGGGTAGATCAGGAACCATGTGAGGGAGGATGACGAAGGGGACCCGTTCTCTGTGTTTGCCGGCTACATCTATTTGAATGAAGTCGCAAGCAATATCAGACTCACCTTTACTTGTGGGAAGAACAGAAACCCGGGTGTTGAGATAGTCTTCCTTTGTCTCGGTATCTGCTGTGATGAAAATTACACGCGAGGGGAACTTCTCAATGACTTTTTCCGCGATGGTGTGAATGTATTCTGCCCGGACTTTTTTGTTTGTGAAAAAAATAAGGTTGAACAGTGAAGCTCTGACCTTATTTGTCCCCTCTATCGAGTCCCATATACGGTTGAGTTCAGTCTGAATTTCTGATGGAGGAATGATGTCGGTGGTGCTCATAAGATCCTCCACTTGCGTCCGTCGCGCTCCATCATTTTTTCTGCTAATTCAGGGCCCCATGTCCCTGCTTCATAGTTGGGAAAACAGTCTGGACCCGTCTTTTGCCACTTGTCCAGAACAGGGGTGAGTAGGCTCCAAGAATTAAAGACCTCATCTTCACGGGCAAAAAGGGTGGTATCTCCGATCATGCAGTCCAAGATCAACCTCTCATAGGCTTCAGGGGGGGACATTCCAAAATAAGAGCCGTAACGGAAGTCCATTTTTACAGGTTGGATAGGACTTGCCGGGCCGGGTACTTTGCAGTTGATTTTAAGAGCTGTCCCTTCATCGGGTTGTATTCGGATTGCCAGGACATTTGCCTCATGTTGCTTCCCTTCTTCTTGGAAAAGGACTCCCGGAGGATGCTTGAACTGAATGGCAATCTCAGAGGCCCTCTTAGGAAGGCGTTTTCCGCTTCGCAAATAAAAGGGAACGCCATGCCATCGCCAATTATCAATAAATAGGCGAAGGGCGACGTAGGTTTCTATGTTTGATTTTGGGTCGACATTTTCTTCTTCTCGGTATCCCTTAACATCTTCACCTCCTATAAACCCTTTTCCATATTGACCTCGGATAACAGAGGTTTTGAAATCATCTTCAGTAAAAGGGCGAATAGCTTGAAGAACCTTCACCTTTTCATCCCGAATTGCATTTGCTTCTAGATTTACAGGGGGTTCCATGGCTACAAGAGAGAGGAGTTGCATCATGTGATTTTGTACAATATCGCGAAGTAGGCCTGCCTCTTCAAAAAAAGCACCTCGCCTCCCAATGCCAATCTCTTCGGCTACGGTAATCTGTACGTGGTCAATGTAGCGGTTGTTCCAAAGGGATTCGAAAATTGAATTGGCAAAGCGAAAAACCATCAAATTCTGAACAGTTTCTTTTCCAAGGTAGTGATCGATTCGGAAAATTTGGTCTTCAGAAAGATATTTCAGAAGCTCTTTTTGCAGGTCGTGAGCCGAGGCCAAGTCGTGACCAAAGGGCTTTTCTATGATAATGCGGGACCATTTATCCTTTACCGTTTTTTCATCATAAATGAGACCGGCTGCATGGAGCTTGTCTGAGATCATGGTGAAGTAACGGGGTTGGGTCGATAGGTAAAAGACTCGATTCCCTTTCGTCCCAAATCGGCCATCGAGTTCCTTAAGCTTTTGATCTAAGGATTGGTAGCCACTGTCATCTGGAAATTCTGATCGATGATAAAAAATCTGCTGCTCGAAATTCTTCCAAACTGCTTCATCGACCGGCTTTACTCTCGAATATTGATTGATAGCTTCTTTCATTTCTGAGCGAAACTCTTCGTCTGTCTTCTCTCTTCGTGCAAAGCCCACTACTGCGAATTGACTTGGAAGTTGTCCTTCACGAGCTAGGTTGTAAATTGCCGGGAGAAGTTTACGCGCGGTTAGATCCCCCGTGGCACCAAAAATTACAAGGATACAGGGATCGATGAACCGTGAGGATACTCCTTGCTCTTCGAGGGGGTGTGAACTCATAGGAACCCTTATTTTAACTCATCTTACTTGCAAAAACATCTCACTTTTTCGCCCATCTTATCGGTTATTTCTCGAGCGGATCAGTAAAGTTCTATGAAACCAGCAATTCTTATTTGTTGCAAGGGCTATCGAGGTAACTTTGGAGAATGATACTCGCAGCCATTGCATCAACGTAGCGCACTTGCTTTTTTCTACTCATTTCAGCTTCTTTCAGGGTCCGCTCAACTTGAGCGGTTGAGAGTCTCTCATCCCAAAGAACAACTTTTTTGGTAGATATCTCCTCCAAAATAGCTGCAAGCTCGCGTACTTTCTTTGAGCCGGGGCTCTCTTTTCCGCTCATCATTAGAGGGAGTCCCAATACAATCAGCTCGACTGGTTCGTGGGGAACTAGCTCTTCAATGATGTGCTTGGCTGTTTCAAGGAGGGTTCGCTTTGTGGAGATTGCCTTGATGGGGGAGGCGAAGATTTTGCGTGGGTCGGATAGAGCTAACCCGATTCGAGCCTCGCCGTAGTCGAGTCCGGCGATCCTTTTCACGACGGGACCCTCGAAGCTGCAGCGCCAATAAAATCTCGAAAGAGGGGATGAGCAGCAGTTGGTTTTGATTTAAATTCTGGGTGGTATTGAACCCCTACCATCCAAGGGTGATCTGCGATTTCAGCAATTTCACAGAGCTCGTCATCTTCCATTACGCCCGTTAGAATCAAGCCCTTATTTTCGAACTGCTCCTTGAATGCATTGTTGAATTCGTAGCGGTGGCGGTGGCGTTCGGAGATCACTTCTGTTTTGTAAGCAGCGTAAGCCTTGCTCTCCTTTTTTAAGGAGCAATTGAAGGCACCAACTCTCATCGAGCCTCCTAAATTTTTTACATCTTTTTGCTCGGAAAGAAGGGAAATGATCGGATGAGGCGTATTTGGGTCCATCTCTGTGCTATTTGCATCTTTCAACCCGAGAACATGACGGGCAAACTCGACACAGAGGACCTGCATGCCAAGGCACAATCCAAAGTAGGGGATTTTTTTCTCTCGGCAGTGTTTCGCTGTAAGAATTTTCCCAATCCATCCCCGCTCTCCAAATCCTCCGGGGACAAGATACCCATCACAATTGCCTATATTGATGATCCCATTTTCAACAATTTTGTCCGACTCATAGACTTCAATCTCGAGGGCAACGCCGTTTGCGATTGCTCCATGCTGGAGGGATTCGAACACAGATTTATAGGCATCCTTGTGCTGAAGATATTTTCCTACAATTCCGATTTTTACTGTTTTCTTCGGGTTGCGCATCGTTTCAAGCATCGATGTCCAGTGAGAAAGATCGATCGGTCTCTTTTCAATTTTTAAGAGATCGCAAATCTTTGCATCTAGCTCCTGCTTGTGGAGCCAGATGGGGACTTCATAAATGCTAAAATCGACATCAGGTTCGTCGATAACAGCTTCTTTAGGAACACTGCAGTGCAAGCTGATTTTATCTTTAATATCTTCTGATAGTGTATTTTCACATCGACAGAGGAGAATATCGGGAATAATTCCAATTTGTCTCAAGACCATGACCGAGTGCTGTGTTGGCTTTGTTTTTAGTTCTCCGGCTGCTTTCAAATAGGGGACATAGGTCAGATGAATATTGATACAATCACCGGGGCGCTCATGCCTAAATTGTCGAATAGCTTCTAAAAAGGGGAGGGATTCGATATCTCCTGCTGTTCCTCCAATTTCAACAAGAACGAGCTCTGCTTTTGGGTCTTGGTTGGAGGCGTTGAGGATACGGGTTTTAATCTCATCAGTGATATGCGGAATTACCTGAACCGTTTTCCCTAAATAATCACCCCGTCTCTCCTTTTTGATCACAGTATCATAGATCTGACCGGAAGTGGCATTAGAGAGGCGGCACAAAGGAGAGTTGGAATAGCGGTGGTAATGGCCCAAATCGAGGTCTGTTTCAGCCCCATCATCTGTTACGTAGACCTCTCCATGTTGAAAGGGGTTCATCGTACCAGGATCAACATTCAAGTAGGGATCGAGCTTGAGCATAGCGACCTTCAGCCCTCGAGCTTCGAGGAGCATCGCGATTGAGCCAGAGGTCAATCCTTTTCCAAGTGAGGAGACAACTCCTCCTGTGATAAAAATGTATTTTGGTTGCATAAATCCGAGGGGCCAGTGTACGCTGAGAGGACTAAAAAAGCAAACTTCTCCTACTAAAAAATAATAAAAACCGTATATGGCAGTATCAATTTTTCAAATTTTTTCAATAGGGATCGGCCCCTCTAGCTCTCACACGGTGGGGCCTATGCGGGCTGCTCTCCAGTTTATCTCCGACATAAAAAACAACTCGAGACTTGGCGAAGTTGCGAATATTCGGATTGAATTATTTGGATCTCTTGCAATGACAGGTGTTGGCCATGGAACAGACATTGCTGTCCTCCTCGGCCTCGAAGGGGAAAGACCCGAAGAATGTGACCCTGCGGCTGTGCAACACAAAGTCGCCTTCATTCTGAGTAACTGTACAATCAATCTCCTTGGAGAGAGGACAATTTCCTTTCATAAAGAAACAGATCTGATCTTCCATAGGGGAAGGCGCCTTCCTTACCATTCTAATGCGATGCGATTCAAGGCTTTTGACCAATATGGTGCAGAGCTTTACAAACAGATCTTTTATTCTGTCGGTGGTGGATTTATCATCGACCACGAGCAGATTTTTGCCCCTATTGACCAACAGTCGACAGGGGAGATCCCTTTTCCTTTTACTACCTGTGAGGAGTTGCTGGCACATTGTCGGAAAGAAGGAAAAACAATTGCAGAGATCGTACTGGAAAATGAAAAAACATGGCGGACAGAACCTAACATCCGCCAATCGATCCTCCACATTTGGAATGTGATGCAAGATTCAGTCAAGCGAGGTTGCGAGACCCCTGGTATCCTTCCAGGTGGTTTAGACATAAAAAGAAGAGCGCCTGGTCTTCTCAAACGCCTTGAAAATGGGCCTGATCCAATGAGTAAAGATCCCTCGTATCTCCTTGATTGGGTTAGCTTATACGCCCTTGCAGTGAATGAAGAAAATGCTGCTGGAGGGCGCATTGTTACAGCTCCCACAAATGGCGCAGCAGGAATCATTCCTGCAGTTCTTCACTACTACATGAAATTCTGTGATAACCCCACGCTTGAAGGAATCGTCGACTTTTTCCTCACTGCCGGTGCCATAGGGATCCTCTACAAAGAGCGAGCTTCGCTTTCAGCAGCAGAAATGGGGTGTCAGGGTGAAGTTGGAGTCGCCTGCTCAATGGCAGCTGGCGGGCTTGCCTCAGCTCTAGGTGCGACGAACATGCAAGTCGAAAATGCTGCAGAGATTGGGATGGAACACAACCTAGGCCTAACCTGTGATCCCATTGCAGGACTTGTGCAGGTCCCTTGCATCGAGAGAAATACGATGGGTGCTATTAAAGCAATCAATGCTTGCCGACTTGCTATGCATGGGGATGGTGAGCACCGTGTTTCTCTTGACGAAGTGATCAAGACGATGCACCAAACAGGACTTGACATGGCTCACCACTACAAAGAGACCTCTGAAGGGGGACTTGCCATTCATGTATCGGTCAATATCCCCGAATGTTAACAAAATAGGGAATAACCAGACCGTCGGCTCTGTACTTTTTCATCTGAGCTTAATCATCATCTGAATCGACTGCTACTGCATAGGAATCATCAGCCCAGAGAGATTCTGGAGAGTCGTTAGCGGGCGTAGAGGGTTCTTCACCTGTATTCATCGGTGACCACAGAACCCTTCTGATTGAAGTAACTGCGCTCCCAAGCAAAGATGCAGAGGGGCGTCGCGGCGGCGCATCAGGAGTCAAAGGAGTGACAACACTTTTGGGAGTTTGAACATACCCAGCGAATGCTACTGGCGAACGAAGAACCGGACTTCCCGGTGGTGTTGGTGGGCTGGGTGGAACTTTTCCTCTTGTCCAACAGCGTAGTGCAAGACAGCTGAAAAAAACCGCTGCAACAGTGAAAACCTTTGCAGTTGTGTCTCCTTCAATAAAGTCACAAAAAGTACCGAGAAGAGGATACCGGGAGGAGTCGCAAAGTGCCGTTTGTGATATGTTCATCAGTACAAGTCCCCTTGGAGGTGGGCTCGGATCTTAACGAAACGTTTATTTCGGATCAAGTTCTCCCTTTCTCTTCGGTGCTCCCCCATTGAAAATCAACTTCCTTTAGCTAATGTTAGTTTCAGTGAGGAGTTGCTGCAACCTTCTTCTTACCTAACTTCTTGATCGTCTCTTTCCCTGTAATACAATTGGTATTCTCAGATAAATAGGAACGACGTTTTTCTATTCTCGGATGGTCTCAATCATAGATTCATGAAAACTCATTAATATCAGACTAAAATCTTTAAAAAGGTTTTCGACTTCTACCTTCAAGTTCCTCTGACTGCCTTTCAGGGCTAATAGATCACCCCCTACCTTTTTCAAGAATTTTTGGGTTTATATCTTTCGGACAACCTTATCTATTGGAACTGTGGATTCACCTATATCTAGCCATTCTAACCAAGAAAAAAACTGTTAGCTACAGGATAGGGTTTTTTCTAACTTTTCATATCTAGAAAAAAAGACCTGATAATCGCTAGCACTCGATAATGGCCCTGTTCCTCGCTTTCAAAGGTCTGGAAAGGAAGTAGTAGACAAAAGTGGTAAAGAGCTCCTCTGGAAAAACGAACTTTTACGTTTGAAATTTACTATGCTACCATGATATGGGACGAATATATGCACAGATTTATTGAAATACACTTTACAATCAAAATGCTATTTTACAAACATCTACTCCCTCTGTTTATTGCTACTGGAATAATCTCAGCTGGGAGCGCTTTTGCCGATACTCTATATGTAACCGATTCAGCCTCTGACATCGTTTATGTAATCGATTCAACAACAAACGAGGTTACGGCAGAAGTGAATACTGGAACGTTTACTCCTTTTAACTTTCCCATCGGGGACGCCATCACACCAGATGGGGCTTTTGTCTATGTATGCTCACGATCTTCTAGTCAAGTATCTGTAATTGACACTAAAACGAATGAGGTCATAGCAGAAGTGAGTACTGATGGATTTCCTGATTTTGTCATTCCCAGATCAGTCGCTATCACACCAGATGGGGCTTTTGCCTATGTAACAGATCAAGGCTCTGATGAGGTCTATGTAATCAATTCCACAACTAACGCGGTGGTAGCATTAGTAAGTACTACTGGGTTTCCTGGTTTTACCATACCTCGATCAATTGCTATCACACCAGATGGAGCTTTTGC
>CAYGSB010000001.1:47167-58692 GCA_964352505.1 uncultured bacterium | reverse complement strand
TTCCTGGTTTTACCATACCTCGATCAATTGCTATCACACCAGATGGAGCTTTTGCGTATGTAACGGACACAGGATCGAGCGCAGTCTATGTAATTAACACCTCAAGTAATGACGTGATAGCAGTAGTGGATGCTGGAACGTTTCCTCCTTTTGAAGAACCTTTCGCAGTCGGTGTCACACCAGATGGGGCTCTTGCTTATGTAACAGATACAGGATCTAGTGCAGTCTACGCAATTAATACAACAAGTAATGAAGTAATAGCAGTAGTGAATAATACGTTCACTCCTTTTGAAGAACCAGATGGAATAGCTATCAAACTTGATTTGAACCCACCCGAAAATCTGCAGGGGATCCAGAAAAAAAATGATTTTGGATTAGTCTTTGAGCTATACAATCAATTGATGTGGGAGGCTCCTTCTTCTCCCTTCGGCGTAGTCGGCTACTTTGTTTATCGCGACGGTACCAAAATTGCCACTTTGGGTGGCTCCACTTTTCAATATAGTGATCACAATAGAATGAAGGGGGTAACAACTCTATACTCTGTCACTTCTTTTGCCTCAAGTGGTGCTGAAAGTCCTCCTATTAACGCTAAGGTAAGATAAGGAATAAATATGACGCGTTTATACCTCACCATTTTGAGCATTCTTACACTCTCTTTCACGCAGGGATTCGGTGGTAGTCAAAGCAGATTTTCTCCTTCCAACACAACATGCTCCACAAATAAAAGAGAGATGCCTACTCTAGAGGCTAAGCTCGGCTACTTTTTTTTCTCTGATTCCAAAATGCGCGAAATCTACTCCGATGGAGGTTTAGACGTGCAGCTCAGTGGTTCATACCCTCTCTTAAGATACTTTCACTTATATGGCAGCGTTGAGTACTTGGAAAAACATGGCAGATCCCTTAATTTTAATCAGAGGACAAAGATTTGGGAAGTGCCGCTCAGTTTTGGGTTGAAATTTGTTATTCCTATCTTTCAAAAACTGCAATATTATCTTGCTTTAGGACCTCGTTACTTTTTTGTTGGTGCCTATAATGACTCTTCTTTTGTTGAAAGAGATATAAGTGAGAGCTTATTGGGAGGATTTACAAATATGGGCTTTCACTATTTTGTATGTAATTGTCTGTTTGTGGATCTGTTTGGTGAATACTCTTACGGAAAAAGATTTTTCAACTCTACAGTACCTAATTCCTTTGGGCAAGATGCACAGATTGGAGGTTTCGCTTTTGGTGCTGGTTTAGGGTATTCCTTTTAGTCTTAACGAGTTGTTACTTTTTAAATAAGGTTTTCTACTTGATTTGAGGAGAGCGCTCTTATCTATATTTAATTTATAGAAGAATTTTCACTAGGGTTGCCCTGCCGGTCTCTTGAGTTTGTTTGTAATAAATGAATTCCTCTATTAGGATGAGGCGTTTTTTGGAGGAATGATGAATAGTCCTATGAGTAGATTGCAAAAGCTGCGTGCTGAGTTTGTTCCCTCGCTTCCAAATGTGTTGCAGAACTTGCACTCGGTTATTTTTCAAAAAGGGGAAGCGACAACTTCTATTTCCGATGAGGAAGAAATCAAGAGGGCTTTTCCCCTAACGTACGGGCGACCGAGAATTGAAGGCCTCCCAGGAGATATCCGGGAGAGGAAATCCTTGAAAGTCGGGGTTGTTCTCTCAGGGGGACAGGCCGCGGGGGGGCATAATGTAATCACCGGACTTCATGATGCTCTTCTCTCTCTTTGCCCTCAGAGTAGGTTAATAGGTTTTCTAGGTGGGCCAATTGGAGTCGTAGAGAACAAAACAAAAATCCTGACAGCTGAAGAGATTGCTCCCTATCGAAATCAAGGTGGTTTTGATCTTATTGGCTCGGGACGCACTAAAATTGAAAGTGAAGAGCAACTTTTGGCTTCCCTTAAAACAATGCAAATACATGATCTTGACGGCCTTGTAGTCATTGGGGGAGACGATTCTAATACAAACGCAGCGGTCTTGGCCGAGTACTTTCTCAAACACCAGTCTAAAACCGTTGTGATAGGAGTTCCTAAAACCATAGATGGAGACTTGAAAAACGCCTATATTGCCACCTCATTTGGATTTGATACCGCTGCTAAAACCTATTCGGAAATGATCGGAAACATCGAACGTGATGCCCTATCAGCAAAAAAGTACTACCACTTCATAAAACTCATGGGGCGCTCTGCATCTCATCTTACCTTAGAATGTGCTCTTGCAACCCATCCGAATATCACACTTATTGGGGAGGAAGTAGCTGAAAAGGGGATGACTCTTGGCCAGATCACGAAGTATGTCGCTGATATTATTGAAAGCAGGTCGAAAAAAGGGCTCGATTACGGTGTAGTTTTAGTTCCTGAAGGGCTGATCGAATTTATTCCTGAAATTAAAGGACTCATTGCTGAGCTAAACGAACTTGTTGAACGCGAAAACCCGGTAGATAACCTTTCGAAAGAGGCGAAGCGAAGCTTTGATTCAATCCCAGAAGAAATCCAAAAACAACTCCTCTTTGATCGCGACCCCCATGGGAATGTTCAGGTCTCTTTGATAGAAACCGAAAAACTCCTCATTTCTGCAGTAAAAAAGGAACTCGCCTCCCGAAATTTTAAGGGGAAGTTTTCTGCTTTGAGCCATTTTTTTGGGTATGAAGGGCGGGCTGGGTATCCCTCGAATTTCGATACCGATTATTGCTACTCTTTGGGCTATACAGCTGCCCTTCTTGTCGATCATGGAGCCTCTGGCTATATGGCCGCAGTAGGAAATCTTCACCGGCCTCTACAGGATTGGACAATTTCAGGGATCCCAATAACTCTACTGATGAACATCGAGATCCGAAAAGGGGAGAAAAAGCCGGTCATCCGAAAAGCGCTTGTTGATCTTCAGGGTAAGGCGTTCGGCTATTTCTCCAAAAAGCGAGATCAATGGGCTATTGGTGACCACTATAGATATCCAGGACCTATCCAGTATTTCGGATCTGCAGAGATGATTGATGGGGTTCCTATAACAATGCAGATAGAAAATGCTGAGTAATTTAAAAAAAAACTTGATAGACACCCCCGTTAAGTGATAATAATAGTCTATGGACGCCCACCCACCGCAGAATAAAAAGAAACGGTATGTGAACCCTCATCTTGAGAATCCTCGCCGGAAAGTGAAGGACTTCGCTCTATGGATGTGTGGGTATTATCGCGACCTTCCCTACGAAATTGTTCCTGAGGGGTTTTCTTACCCTCTTCCAGATGTGAATCACGAAGAAGAGAAACCGACAGCCATGTGGATTGGACACTCAACCTATTTAGTGTCTATCTCAGGCAAGAACATTCTAACAGATCCTGTTTGGAGCAATCGCTGCTCTCCTCTCCCTTTTATGGGACCCAAGAGGAGGCACTCGCCTCCAGTTGCTTTGGAAAAACTTCCTCAAATAGACTATGTCCTCATCAGCCACGATCACTATGATCACCTCGACCGGTATACCGTACAAAGACTTCACGCCCTCTTTCCCAAAATCCTTTGGGTTGTTCCGACCGGCGTCAAAAAGTGGTTCAAAAGTAGGGGGATCACAAATGTTTTAGAGCTCCACTGGTGGGAAGAGGCAATTGTGAATTCTACCTTTCGAATCACAGCCGTCCCTTGCCAACACTTTTCTGGTCGAAGCAGTCCAAATGCCAACAAAACACTTTGGGCAGGGTTTGTTATGGAAGACCTCTTATTAGATAAAACCCTCTATTTCGCAGGGGATACCGGTTATAACCCATACGATTTCAAGCGGATCGGAGAAAAATTCCCCAAAATTGATCTAAGTCTCATCCCCATTGGAGCTTATTCACCAAGAACATTTATGGCCCCTGTCCATGTGGAGCCCCAAGACGCGGTAAATATTCACATGGAAGTCAATTCAAAACTGAGCCTGGGAATGCACTGGAAAACCTTCTGTCTCTCTGAAGAACCGATGGAGCAGCCCCCGTTTGATCTGTATAGGTCAATGAAGAAAGAAAAACTCGACCCCCACACCTTTTTAGCGGTCGACCCCGGTTATAAAATCAACTGGTAGGGTATACTGCTCTCTATGGATGCCCTTGTCTATTTTAAAACTAAGCTCTTTGAATACCGGGAACAGCGAAATGTCCAAAGGCGTTTCTATTTAAATGCTCAGTATAAGCAGGCAGATCTTGCCCTTTTAAGGAACTACCGCTATTCAAATCCGTTTCAGATCAGTAAGCGCTATCAAAAATTGATGGGTAAAAAAAATCTCCATATTTATGGAGAAACACCCCTGACCACAATGGGTCATATTGCAGAGGAATGTGCTCTTACACCACAAGATTTCGTGATTGAAATGGGTGCGGGAAGGGGACGGGCTGGTCTTTTTCTTGCAGAATACATAGGTTGTAAAGTGCTCGCCTACGAAGAAATCCCCCTTTTTTTAGAAAAAATGCCCCCCTCCAAAAACCTTACAATGATCGGGGAAGATATGTTTTCAGCCCCTTTTTCACAGGCAACCACAATCTATCTGTATGGAACCCTTTTAGAAGATCGTCAGATTGAGGCCCTCTGTGAGGTATTTCCTCCAAACACGAAAATAATTACAGTCAGTTATTCGTTGAATTCTTATAGTGAAAATTATCGAGTAATCAAATCCTTTTCAGGACGTTTTGCCTGGGGGGAAACGGAGATCTATCTCAATGAGCGAATTAGGTAAGAAGAAGTGTATTCCCTGCACAAAAGGGACACCGCCTCTAAAAAGGGAAGAGATAGAGCGTCTCTATCAACAGCTAGGTAGTGAGTGGGAAGTAGTTGAAGAGAGTAAAATCCAAAAAACTTATCATTTCAAAGACTTCAAAGAGGCCCTCGCCTTTGTGAATGCAGTTGGAAAGATTGCTGAAGAAGAGGGGCACCACCCCGATCTCGAACTCTCTTGGGGCAAGGTCAAAATCTCTCTTTCTACCCATAAAATCAAGGGACTATCTGAAAGCGATTTTATTTTAGCTGCAAAATGCGATGAAATTGTTAAATGAGCTTCCGCCAGGTAGCTTGAAGGACTGCGTAGGAGAGAAAGGGATCCCTGCAGTACACCTTTGTCTTAATCCCTTTGATGTCTGTTGTCATGTACCCTTTCGTAAAGGCTTCTCGGATTTCCTCTAGGGTCATTTCGATGTTGAGTGCAATCGCTTCGGTATCCTCATGATGCCTCTCTTTTTTTTCCCGAACCTGGCAGAAATAAACGGGCACAACAGCAGAAATTACCCCCGTTTCTGGAGCAAGAGTCCCTAACATAATGAACTTATTCGCTAAATAGCCCGTTTCTTCCTTCAACTCGCGAAGGGCCGTTTGTTCAGCCGCTTCCTCACCCTCTCGTGAACCGCGTGGCAATTCCATCTCCCAAGCACGAGTTGCATGCCGAAAATTGATGTTTACAACGATTTTTTTGTCTGGCAAAACAGGTAAAACAACGACTCCAGGAGGTCCTGTCAGCCCACTTTTTTTGACAATCCGATCAAAGGTGCCAGGAACTCCGCCTGGGAAAGTCACCGCATCTCGAATCCATACCCAATAGTGATCTTCAGCAATGATTCCAGTGTGGCTGTACCTTTCTGCATCCTCTTTAGAGTAGCCCATCCGAATGAAGCGCTGACTCGTCAACTTCTCGATCCGTTTGATTTCGGATGGGGTTGATGCAATTTGGATTTCCCCCCGCTGCCAACTCCCTTGTCTCCCAAAGGATTCGGGAAACTGCTTGAGCAGTTTTTGGTAGTCCATTTCAGCAGAAAGAGAAGAAAAGAGAAAAAGTATTGCAAAGCACCACTTCATGCCTTTATATTCTGCTCATAAAGGAGGTATAATTCAAGTGGAAATCCCTTTAATTGGTTTCGGTACATGGCTCCTTTCGGGAAGGGAATGCGAAAATGCAGTTCGTCTTGCCCTTGAAGCGGGGTATCGGCATATTGACACGGCGTTTCATTATGAAAACCATAATGAAATAGCCAAAGCAATCAAAGGCTATGACCGTGAAAAACTCTTCATCACCTCTAAACTCGCAATAGGACTTGGTCAGATCGATGATCAAAGCGTCCAAAAATCGGTGGAAAGGGCCCTCGATACAGCCCTTAAAGAATTGCAGACAGACTATCTTGATCTTTTTCTCATCCATTACCCCGATCGTGATCGACCTATCGAAGAAATTTTAGAAGCTATGCACGCACTTGTTTCAAAAGGAAAACTCCGATCTCCGGGTGTTTCTAACTACACACAGCATCATCTTCAAGATGCTTACGATCGCGGTGTTAAAGTACCCTTTAACCAGGTGGAATTCCACCCCTACCTCTACCAAAAAGAGCTCCTCGAATTTTCCCTTAAAAACGGAACAAGACTAATTGCCTATCGCCCCTTTGGAAAAGGGCAGCTTTTGGAAGACGAGCCTCTTTTTGCCTCAATAGGGAAAGGGCACAATAAAACCGCAGGACAAGTTGTCCTTCGATGGATCATCCAAAAAAATATCCCCGTGATCCCCAAAGCAAGCTCTGAAGACCATATCAGAGAGAATTTAGCTTTATTTGATTTTGAACTTTCTAACAAAGAAATGGCACAGATAGATGGGTTAAATAAAAACTTTCGTTATTGTGCCAGAGAGTGGAATGAATTTAATTATTGAGCTATAGTACTTGCCATGGAAACGAAACCATCTTTTGAAAAACAGTGTTTTAGCTGGATGCTCGCTATGGGAGTTGTCTCCGTTGGCTGCACTTTTTTTAATCGTTCTTTTCCTACTCTTCCTTGGTACGAGGACACCCCCTCAATAAAAGCTGCCGCTATTTTTGGCTCGATTTGGGGCGCAACGATTCATGGGATGAACTCCCTTTCGAGTCCAGAGCGTCTTACAGGTCGAAGAAGGGTAGAAATCCTCTATGTATCAGCCCTTCTACCCACCTTTTTACTCTATCCCCCTGATAAATCAATTTTCTCCATTCTTTCCCCCTATATTCCCTTAGCCGCACTCGGAACTGCCTATCGCATCCTATGGGCTACGAGGTATGGGCATAATATTCTTTAGAGAGTTCAAGTAGAATTAAAATTAGCGTAAGTTTATTTGCAGCACCAGTTTAAAAGTGGATTGTTAATTATTTCTCTGAAATATAATACAGTTTGTTAATATGAGGGTATAGAGTAGTTCGTCACTCTTTTTAGCTTAGGCTTTAGAGTGATGCCCCGAGGTACCAATGTCTCTAATAGAGATAGAAGATAGCAGGTCTTGTGTAGCTCACAACCTGTCGTCAAACCCAGCTTGAGGAAAAGGAACTACTCTTAGCCTCTCCGCTCCATATTCGGTAGATGTATCGATCTGGATCACCGGTGAGGCATTTTTTTGTCTCGGAGTTTTTCGAAGTAATCGAGCCTTTTTTTCATCTCCCTTTCGAATCCTCGCTCAACCGGCTCATAAAACTTTTCTCGCTCTACTTCGTCGGGGAAGTAGTTTTGCCCAGAAAACCCATTTTCCTCTTCATGGTCATACTTATACCCTTTCCCATATCCAAGGTCTTTCATCAGCTTTGTTGGAGAATTGAGGATGATTTTAGGAGGGGGGCGGTGGGAAGTTTTTTTAGCGATCGTCTGCGCCTTTTTGTATGCAGTATAAGCTGCATTGCTCTTTGGGGCTAAGGCAAGGTAGAGGGTCGCTTGTGCAAGGGCAAGCTCTCCTTCGGGGGATCCAAGTTGATCATACGCTTTCGACGCATTGAGGGTCATCGTTAGGGCATCGGGATCAGCAAGTCCGATGTCCTCTGTTGCCATGCGCACAAGTCTTCTGGCGATAAACTTACGATCTTCACCCCCTTCGAGCATTCGGACGAGCCAGTAGAGAGCCCCGTCGGGATCGGACCCTCGAACAGCCTTATGAAGGGCAGAAATGAGGTTATAGTGTCCTTCATCTTTTTTGTCATAGAGTGGAGGACGCCTCTGGACCCACTCTTGGAGCTGATCGATGTCGATCAGAGGTTCTTTCGGGGCAGTATTTAAGTTTTCGAGCATATTGATCAGGTGACGAGCATCTCCTTGAGCCATCTCGATGAGAGAAGCTTTGGCTTTCTCTGTCAGAGGGAGGTTCCCATCATAGCGGTTGAGAAGTGCGTGTAGCTCTTCATTCGTTAAGGGATTGAGAACAAGAGTGCGTATTCGAGAAAGGAGGGCGTTGTTGAGAGAGAAAGAGGGGTTTTCGGTTGTTGCTCCAATCAGGGTAATCGTTCCATCTTCAACGTAGGGGAGTAGAGCATCTTGTTGGGCTTTATTGAATCGATGGATCTCATCGATGAAAATGATTAACTGTCTGCTGAAAAGGGGCGTTTTTTGAGCCTCTTGGATCGTTTTTTTAAGATCCGCGACACCGTGAAGGACGGCGCTGAAGGTGACAAGCTGTGCGTCAAAGGCCTTTGCATAGAGACGGGCGAGGGTTGTTTTTCCACACCCGGGTGGTCCCCAAAGGAGGATAGAAAGGGGTTTCCCACTAGCTATCACCCGGCGGATCCAGCCACTTTCTGCAACGAGATGCCCCTGTCCAACCATGTCGTGGATTGATTGAGGGCGAAGGCTTTCAGCGAGGGGAATCTGTGTCATTTCCTCGCAGAGGATAACAAAGAGACGATTTATTTGGGCTGTTTATCTTGCTTGCGAACTTCGATGAGCCAATGGGGCTTTTTCTTGGCTTGAATAATCAAAGGGATAGCGATCATTGTGATCAATCCGAGAATGAGAAAAAGTTCATAGAAAAGAAGACTTCCCACATTCAGCTGAGAGGGGGGATAAAATCCGAGGAGGATCACAAATACGCAGGCAATAATTCCCAAAATAGAAAAGGTCCAGATCCCTTTTCTTCCGTAGGGGACCTTATAGGCTCTAGGAACATGGGGTTTTGTGTACCGAAGTCGAATGGCAGAGATAAATAAGAGAATATACATAACGAGGTAGATCTGGGCTGTCATTGCACTGAGGATCCAAAACGAGGCACTAATTGTTGGCAGTGCTAAAATGACAAGGGAGGTGATCGTAACGATGATCGCTTGAAAAAGAAGAAGGTTCACCGGAACCCCATGTTTATTTAATTTATGAAAAATTGGGGGGAGGTTGCCATGATTTGTAGTTACGTAGAGTCCTTTTGCAGGGCCGACAATCCATGCATTGACTTCAGCGACAGCTCCAATGACGAGGAGTATGGCCACTATAGGGAGAATCCACTCGAGGTCATAATAGCCAAAGAACTGCTGAAACGCCTCCATCAAACCCGATGCAAGGCTAATATCTGCTTCAGGAACGACAAACGTGATGGACATTGCACCGAGAAGAAAAATGCTAAAAGTGATGATCGCAGCAAGTATTATCGACCTTGGATAGTTTTTTTGAGGGTTTTTAACCTCTGCAGCGTGTGCCGAAGAGACCTCGAGCCCGCCAAATGCTAAGAAAAGTCCCGCTAAAAATACGAGATTCCCAATCGAAGTTATATCGGGAATCAAGGCCGATGCAGTCAGAGGTGTATGGATAGGATTTCCGGTTGCAACCCATGTTACTCCTAAAGTGATAATTAGGAGACCGGGCAAAATCGTTCCAACAATTACCCCAATCGTACTAAACCAGCTGGAAGCTTCAATTCCAAGATAGTTGAGTAGAGTCATTCCCCAAAAGCTCACCAGGATCACTGAGATAACAAAAATCTTACTTTCAGCCAGGGCTGGATTGAATGCGTAGGCTAGTGTGGTTGCGACAAAGGAGAGGATCACAGGATACCAGGGAATACTATGAACCCACTGCATCCAAATAGCAAAAAACCCCCAACGATCGCCTAGAGCCTCGCGCACCCAGATGTAGATCCCACCTCCTTTAGACCACCCAGTGGCAAGCTCCGCAGAGACAAGGGCTGTGGGGATCAGAAAGAAAATAGCCACGATAGCAAAGAAGAAAAGAGATCCAAGTCCATAAGAAGCTACAAGAGGTAAGTTGCGCAAGCTGGCCATAATGGCGACGTTGAGCATCGCCAGAACGAAAACACTGAGAACTCTTCTTTTTTTTGGTAGTACAGCCAAAGGCTCCTCTCCTGCAAGTGGTTAAACTCAACTTGTAATCAAAAATCCATTAGTTGGCGAGCATTTTTTCAAACAGAAGTAAGATCCCTATCTTGAGATTCTTCGGCAAAACTGGGCGGTTTATCCATCTATAAGAGTCTTCTTATAGGAGAGTTAGGATCGAAAATATTTTTTTATTTTCTAACTCATTCCTCATTAAATTTATGAAGCTGGACGATTAAAAAGGAGGATTCTCATTAATGTTTTTCGGGTAGAATGACGTTTAAGGGGCTAATACATTTCTCTCTTTTTAGAGCACCACTAGCTGTAATAAGGCCATAATAAGCCTCAAAAAAGACACGTTTTTTGCGTGAACTTTTACCTGAGGAAGAGTAGCCCTCCTCCTTGTGTAGCCAAATCTTTCCTTTGGGCAAGCTTTTCGAAGCTTGCCTTTTTTTTTTCGATCCTTCATTCTTGTCTTATATGAAAAAATTTCTCGTTCTAATCATGACAGCCCTATTTTGCCAAGGAGCAGCTTCTATGAAAGTTACTGAGCCAAAGAAACCTATGGAATTTGTTAAAGGGAAAACCTACAAGGCTATTTTCCATACAAGCAAGGGCGATATCACCTGCGAGCTCTATCCTAAGAAAGCCCCTCTATCAGTAACGAATTTCATTAATTTAGTTAATTCTGGTTTCTATAATGGACTCACTTTTCACCGGGTGGTGAACAACTTCGTCATCCAAGGGGGAGACCCTGAAGGAACGGGCCGAGGGGGAAGCGGGTATACAACAGCTGCTGAAATTGGCCTCCCTCACGTTGAGGGTGCCCTAGCCTGGGCGCGTTTACCCGATGAAGTCAATCCTGAGAAACGATCTAGCGGATCGCAATTCTATATAACTTTAGAAGAAGTCCCATTTCTTGACGGAGAATATACCGTCTTTGGTCAAACGACCGGCGGTCTAGAGGTCACGAAAAAGATCAAAGTTGGCGATAAAATTGAGAGCGTAGAGCTTAAAATTGAGTAAAAAGACCTAGTTTCAACCTAGATTCAAAAAAAAATTCAATCTTCAAAATGCGTCTCATAGTATCTTCTTAAACGGGAAAATACTACTTTCCTCCTTTTATGTCTAAACAATTGTAAAATTTTTTTTCAATTTAAATAAATATTTACTATAGTGACGAATGTAGGAGACAATATTGTGTGTTGGTCGCATTGCCATGCAGGCCACGAAAGTAAGCACAATCCTATGCATGCAAACAAGGAGGAATTGTCATGGCTAAAAAAAGAAAAAAAGCAGCAGCTAAAAAAACTACACGTAGAAAAACTACACGTAGAAAGTCTGCAGCAAAGAAAACAACACGTAGAAAGTCTACAGCTAAAAAGGCTACACGTAGAAAGTCTACAGCTAAAAAGGCTACACGTAAGAAGTCTACAGCTAAAAAGGCTACACGTAAAAAGTCTACAGCTAAAAAAACTACAC
>CAYGSB010000001.1:0-47067 GCA_964352505.1 uncultured bacterium | reverse complement strand
AAGTCTACAGCTAAAAAGGCTACACGTAAAAAGTCTACAGCTAAAAAAACTACACGTAGAAAAACAACACGCAAAAAAGCTGCTAAGAAAACTACTGCAAAGCGAAAAGTTCGCCGAAGCAAAAAAGTAGTTGCACCAGTAGTAGCTGCATAGCTTATTCCTGATAAGAGCCGAGGTAGCTGCGCTAGTGGCGCCTAGGTTGCAGATGTATTCGATAGGAGCAGGTTCAGGGCCTGCTCTTTTTCATTTCACCCCCAACTCCTTAATTTTCTTCCCCTCACCCTAAATTAGTCTAATTTTACCGAGAATTAGCTCTGAACGGGGTTTTATTAATTAAAAAACAGGTTTTTTGATTTAAAATCGCATAAGTATAAGATTTTATTTCATTTAAAATTAAAAATATACTATATTAAAGAATATAGGAGACAATAATGTGTGGAGGCCTCATGCCATGCAGGCCAAATATGTACACACAGATCCTATGCATGCAAAACAAGGAGGAATTGTCATGGCTAAAAAAAGAAAAAGCGCAGCCGCTAAAAAAGTGGTACGTAAAAAAGCCGCTAAAAAAGCTGTTCGTACAAAAGCTGCTAAAAAAGCAGTTCGTAGAAAAGCTGCGAAAAAAGGCGTTCGCAGAAAAGTTGCGAAAAAAGCTGTTCGTAGAAAAGCTGCTAAAAAAGCTGTTCGCAGAAAAGTTGGGAAAAAAGCAGTTCGCAGAAAAGCTGCAAAAAGAGTTTCTCGAAGAAAAGCAGCTGCTTAATACTTATTGATAAGCAGTTACGTTGCAGTTTTATTTGTTACGAGCAGGCCAAGCGCCTGCTCGTTTTCTTTTATTGGAAAGAACCTTTGATTAAAATCTCGTTAAGATCCTTCCGGTCGCTGGGCGCTTCTTTTGCCCTGATTTCTTCGGGGAGCTTTTCTTTAGGGGCACGCTTCCCAATAGCACACATTGCCTCAACGGTATGACCTTCAGGAACATTCAAAGCTTTTTTTGCTTTTTCAAAATCAAATCCCGACATTCCATGAACGACATATCCCTGGCTTGACCCTTCTAGAGCCATCGCCATCCATGCTGCACCTGTATCGTAGCTATGAGTCACAGAAGGTTTGTTGTTTTTTTCGAAGGTGTTTCTCGAAACCATCACTACGAGAACGGAAGCATCCTTGCACCACTCTTTATTGAAATCGATCAATAAGTCGTAAAACAGATCCCACTCTGGGGTTCCTCGTTTCGCATACACAATTCGCCAAGGTTGACTGTTGTAACTAGAAGGGGCCCATCTTGCAGCCTCAAATAGAGGAAACAGTTCCTCGTCACTCATCGATTCTCCCGTCATTGCACGAGGGGACCAGCGATTGAGAATTAGGGGATTTATTGGATAATTTGCTGTTCTACCGGTCATTTTAACTCCTTATATCTTTGAGTGATGTAAACGGAGTATGATTTTTTTGGGTTTTATATGCAATCACCCTTGATCTGAAAATGATCAGGGGGGAGAATAGGGTAGGGGGGAGTCTAATGAAAGTCACCGTGATTGGTTGTGGAGTAATGGGGAGTGCGTTTGCAAGGCAATTTGCCAGCAAAGGCCATCTCCTTAGACTCTGTGATCGAAATGTTGAAAAAGGGACTCACCTTGCTATCGAGCTTTCGGCTGAGTTCATCAAAAATCCGGCTGATGCGGCCAAAGATGCCGATGTTGTCCTTCTCGGAATCAAACCCAAGGACTTTGAAGAGCTTGCTGGGAATCTTGGGAAAACAGGGGATCAGATTATTCTGAGTATGCTCATGGGAGTCTCCCTTGAAACTCTCAAAGAGCACTTCCCCAAGAGCCTCCCTATTCGGTGTATGCCCAACCTAGCACTTAAATATGGACAATCTGTCATCGCCCTTGTCAAAGATTCTTCGCTTAAAGGGGGAGCAGTTTCTAAAGTTGAGACACTGTTGGATGGTTTAGGACTTGTATTTTGGACAGATGAGGACAAAATAGATCCAATTACTGCACTTACAGGTTCTGGTCCCGCTTTTGTCATCGGGATGATAGAGGCGATGGTAGAAAGTGGAATTGCCATGGGATTGAGAAGCTCGGAGGCAAAGGAACTCTCCCTCGCAACGATCCGAAGTGCACTCGCTCTGATAGAAAATTACGAGGGACATCCAGGTGCAATTCGTTGGGACATCAGTGCACCTGCAGGATCGACAATTGCAGGGATGCACGCCTTTGAAGAAGAGGCTGTTCGTGCCGGGATCATGAACACATTTTTAGCCGCATATAAAAGGGTAAAGGGGGAAAAGTGAAAGTTGTTATTCTCGATAAACAAGTGCGGAGGAATCTCGAACTGTTTCGCCATTTAATTCATCGGCAAGCAGAAAAGAGCAACCGCTTTTTTCAAGTGGCTAAAAAAACCTACAAAGCTTTCGTCAACTCTGAGACGGGTGAGCTCCGCTTTACCGATCTTGAAAAAAAGAAAGTCAAATTGGGAGGGGAGTGGAAGGCAATCATCATTCAGCTTAGACCCGATAAAGAAGGGGCTTTTGAGGTGATTTCAGGAGAGAACAATGAGGTTTTTGACTGCAATTCAATCAAGCCCCTCGCGTATGCACTTCTTTCAAAGACAGTACACATCCTCAACCAGCTCTCTTATGATCCAAAACAGGGGCAAAACCCTTTTTGGGTTTTAAGACACATCTCTCACATAGAGTTTGTCCTCTCTGAGGAAGAAGAGGGACAGAGAAACCTAATCCATGATGCATGGCATAATGTGAATAGAGAAGAGGCTGAGTATTTACTAAAAAATCAAGCGCCGGGGACCTACCTCTTCCGCAAAGATGAGTTTGCTCAAATTTTAGAAGATACTCTCAATGAAGAGAGCGTCGAGCCTGTGGTTTGCATCACCCTCACCTATCGAGACTCAGACGACAGAACCTGCGATAGAACCCTTGTCTATCAAAATGCTAGGTGGCAGTTCTATAATGATGATCCAGATCTTTGCGGTGCAAGGTATGACAATGTCAAAGACCTCCTCAATTCGATTCGAGCTCTTCTTAAAGAGCCCCTTTTAGCTGCTTGAAATTTGCGTAGAATTGCTCGACTTCCCTGTCGAGAATTTTCTTTTTAGCAAGAAACTGGATTGCCATCAATAAAGTTGCAGTAGCCCCTAAAACAATGAAAAAGGCGGGGATAGCAACTCCTATGAAAAGTCCGGTCATACTGATTACTGTACAAGCTAGTGACATCAGAGCTAAGATGTGGACCAGAATCTTGTTTTTAACCTGTTTTGTAACAGAAGCTAGGAGAACTTGAGCCTTTTTATGAGCCGTAGCTCTCGTCCCACTAAAGTTGCTCTTCAAATCACTCAGGATCCCATCTAACTCCTCGCTTACCCCTTTTGCAAGCCCCGGAGTTATCCTTCTCGAGAGTCGCTCGAATTTGATCTGAAGTGATTTGTCCGCGATCTGCTCAAAGGCTTCACTCTTCTCCTTTTGAGAGAATGCTGGGTGCTTCTGTTCTATATAGGCTGCTATTTTCTTAGCCTGATGTCCCCGAATCGTGAAGTAATGCTCTTTGATCCATTCTAAATGCCTAATTGGCTTTTCAGGGCTCTTCTCAAACCGGTAAAGGAGTTTACTCACCCTTGAAAGACTCACAAGCTCGAAACCACTTTCAATAATTCCCATTCCAAAGAAAAACCCGGAAAGGGGTTGTGAAAGGGCTCTCAATGTGGCGGGCAAAAAGCTAAATAGATCATTTCGCAGGAAGTGGAGTTTAAAAAGCTCGTCGACGGCAACAATACCCTGAAGAGCAGCCACCACCCCAAAGACCCCCCAATCGAGCCCCTTTGCGATTGATCCAGCAGCATCAATCTCTCTTTCGTAGTTTGTGAAGGGAAGGGCTAAGCTCCAATCGATCACCCGATCAGCAAGAGTGAGCTTGGATTCTGGAGGAGAGGGGGAGTATAGGCACGTTTTTCGCACCATGGAGACTACTCCCTCTTCAAGAGAGTCCCAAAGTGTCCGGTAAGGATTAATAGAGTTAATGTGGCTTTTTGCCTGTATAATGTTCATATCTAATTAGATATTATATAATATTAACACAATATTAACAATTAACATAAAAATTTTGAAAAAATCTCTAAAATATTTTATGAATAGATGAATGTCTTAAGTAGCTATTAATTAAGGTGTTGAAAGTTCTATTTGCACTGAAATTAATCTAGGTAATAGCTCTAAAAATGGAATTTTGTAACAATTCAGTTTTTTGGAGGGGTTATGATGAAATTTATCGTAGGATTTGCAAGTGTTTTTTTGATTTTTTCTGGGCTGGGGGCAGCGGAGAAAAAGGAGCTCAAAGTCTCTCAAAAAGTTTTAGAGTATAAAGCGCAGGATTTTTCTCATCTGATCGGCATGGAGGGGTTTAGCGAGCCACTGTTGAAGATGCATTTTACCCTCTACGCGGGCTATGTAAAAAATACCAATCTCTTAATTCAGCTCCTCGGGGAATATACCTCTGGAAGAAAGACCTTTGACTATGACTATCAGGCATTGAAGCGACGATTTGGGTGGGAGTTTGATGGAATGCGCCTTCATGAGCTCTACTTTGAGAATTTAGGTGGAAAAAAGGCGATAGATAAGACCTCCTCTCTTTATACGATGATAGAGCGAGATTTTGGCTCCTACGAGAAGTGGAGGGGGGATTTTGTCGCGACGGGGATGATGCGGGGGATCGGATGGGCGATTCTCTATTTTGATCCAAAAGCGGACAGGTTATTTAATACATGGATCAATGAGCACGATTTAGGGCATCTAGCCGGAGGAGATTTGATCCTGGTGATGGATGTTTGGGAACATGCCTACATCACCGAATATGGAATTGATCGAGCCAAGTATATTGATGCTTTTTTCAAGAATATTAACTTTTCAGAGGTGCAAACGCGTTTACACAATGCGTTAATAAGGCGATAATGTCGAAATTTCCCGAGGCGATTCCCCTTCATCGGAAGGTGGTCCTATCTAGGCTCCAGAGGCGCAAAGAACTTATTTTAACGGCCCGTAGAGGCGTTTTCTTGCGGGGAGTGATTATCCTTGTTGAGATAGGCGGTTTTGCCCTTTGGGGGAGCTCCGCCCTTTTTTTGGATGCCCTTGCCAGTTCGATGGATATCATGGCTAGTTTAGTGTTGATTTGGTGTATCCGCTTAGCCGATCGCCCTCCAGATGAGGATCACCCGATGGGGCATGGGAGATTTGAGCCTATCGCCGGGCTTCTCGTCGGATTTTTGATGGTTTTTCTCGGGGCTTTAAGTTCATTTGACCAAATCAAGGAGATGGTAACAGGGGGTGCTGTCCATAGCATCGATCCGGTTGCTTGGGTCATTCCGCTTTTTGCGTTGGTTGTCCTTGAGTTTTGCCATCAAACTCTGAAAAAAACAGCCAAAAGAAAAAATAGTCCGGCCCTGATGGCTGATGCGGTCCATTACCGGATTGATGCCCTCACCAGCTGCTTTGCCCTGATTGCCCTTTGTATGGCGGCAATTTACCCCGCGAAGGCCCATTTTTTTGACCATATTGGAGCCGTTTTTATCGCTTTGTTTATGATTGTTGTCGGATTGATTGCTGCGAGAAAAAACATTCACCAGCTCCTCGACCGATCTCCCCCTTCTGCAGACTATGAAAAGGTGAGAGAAGCCGCTTTGAGTGTTGAGGGGGTCCGAGCTACAGAGAAGCTAAAACTTCAGATTTATGGACCTGACGCACATGTTGCGATCGATATCGAAGTTCATCCGGAGCTTACTGTAGCTGCATCGCATGCGATCACCCAGAGGGTCCGTAGAGCGATCCAATTAGAGATTCCGCAGGTACGAGATGTGATCGTTCACGTCGAACCCCACTATCCGGGGGATCATGAATCCTGAGGAAGAAAAACTGCTGAAAGAGTGCGAGGTGCAAACGTATAAGGCGAGCGGGAAAGGGGGACAGCATGTCCAAAAAACAGATAGCGCGGTTCGCTTGATTCATCTGCCAACGGGCTTGCGTGTTACTTCACAGCAAGAGCGGAGTCAATATCTCAATAAAAAAATCTGCTTAGAAAAGTTAAATAAGAAGCTCCAAGATCGGCTTAAGAAGCGGAAGAAGCGGATCCCAACAAAGAAGACTAGGGGCTCTAAAGAGCGGACTTTGAAAAAGAAGAAAGAACTCTCAGAGAAGAAGGATTTCCGCAAAAAGATTAGCGGCGATTCTTCCTCGGATTATTAAGATGTTTCCGTATTAAGAGGACCAAAGAGATGAGGACGATCACACTGATGATGGTCATTACTCCTGCAGGGACAAAACTGAAGGTGATCATCCATCTGTAGGTAAAAAAAGCATCGAGCATCAAGACTAATATAAGCCCAAAATAGGTGGGTAGAAGCTGATCTTTGAACATTCCTACTGCTGAAATGATCAAGAGGGCGCCAAAAACGATCCCCATGATGAGGGAGGCGGTGCTGCCCGCTTTGAGGTGGCCCATTAGACCTCCAAAAAAGACAATTAGTGAGTAGAAGAGGGTGATCCAGCCGGCTTTTCTCATAAGATTTCCCTGAGGGTAAAATTTTGTTTTTCGGCTACCAAAATACGGTTTTCGCGTATAATTGACAAGGATGGAAACCCAAGTTTTTAAAGAATCGGAAATCAATGAGGCGGCAAACCTTCTCACTGGGGGTGAGGTGATTGCCTTTCCAACAGAGACTGTTTATGGCCTAGGGGCTCCTGTATTTGCCCCTGAGGCAATTGCGGAAATTTTTCGGATTAAGCAGCGTCCTTCTGATAATCCCTTGATCGTCCATATTTCTAGTTTGGATCAAGTAGATCAGGTTGCAAAAGATCTCCCTGAGACCTTTTACCAGCTAGCGGCTGCATTTTTTCCAGGTCCTCTAACCCTTGTTGTAAAAAAGAGCTCCCAAGTTCCGTCGATTGTCTCAGGCGGATTAGATACCGTGGCGATTCGGATGCCGAATCATTTGATTGCGAAAGCCTTGATAGCCCTTGTAGGTCAGCCCCTTGTCGCCCCCTCAGCGAATCTTTCCGGAAGGCCGAGTAGCACCTGTGTCGAACATGTTTTGAGTGATTTTTCGGGGAAGCTATCTGGTGTAATCGATGGGGGAGTCTGTCGTCATGGAATAGAGTCGACGGTGGTCGATTTGGTTTCATTTGAAAAACCCACAATTCTCAGACCCGGTGCGCTGAGTAGAGAGGAAATTGAGAAGGTCCTCTCTTTAGATGAATATACATCGGGGCCTAAAAGCTCTCCAGGGATGAAGTATCGCCACTACGCCCCATCGATTCCGGTTCGTTTTTTCGATGATCAAAGAGCTTTTAAAGAGCATGTTGATCGTCTCACAAAGCCCTATATTCTCTCCCCAAAGAGCTCTTCGCTTTATGCAGATTTGCGAGAGGCGGAAAAAGAAGGGTATGAAGAGATTGTGATTTTTTCTGACACTCCGTTTGCCGGAGCTCTAGCGAATCGGTTAGAAAAAATTATAAGTGGGTCTCATTCCAGCTGACAATTACCGGGTTTTCTCTTTCATAGCCTAAACAGGAGAGGGAGGCTGTTGACAGGAGAAATAACCTAGCTTCGGAAAGGGGGAGTTTGAGCCATTTTGCGGCAAAAGCGCGTAAAAAGTGGCCGCTGGAAAAGATGAGGACATCTCCTTGTACATCACGTACTCGGGAGATGACTCTTTGGGCTCTTGTTGAGACATCGCCAACGCTTTCACCATTCGGGGCTCCTTTAGAAAAAATTGTCCACTTTGGGTTGTTTTCTCGGATTTCAGCCGTCGTTTTCCCCTCGTAATCGCCATAGTCCCATTCGACAAGATCGGGGTCAATTTCTGCATCTTTCATATAACCAGCGATTTCACAGGTCTCTGTTGCTCTTTGTAATGGACTGCAGTAAACCTGTTTGAACTTCTTTCCCTTAAGACAGGGCTTGATCCACTCAACTTGGAGGCGCCCTTCATCTGTGAGGGGGATGTCTGTGAGGCCTGTGTGCTGTCTAGAGAGGGTCCACTCGGTTTCACCGTGGCGAACAAGATAGACATGTTGATGAAAGCTTCTCATTCTTTTTCGTATAATAGCCACTTAGCAAAATTATCAAGATAAATTGCGAGTGGATAGGGAGAATTTAAGGCTGGGCCAATCCCTTCGATAGAGAAAGTTGAGGGAAGAACGGTTCGAGCAACGGCCTCTTGGTAGCCGACAAAAGGCTGCGTTGAGAGGGCAAGGCATTTACCAGGTGGTGGATTTGTTTCAAGCCAATCAATGAGAGTATTGGCCGTGGTGGGACGGCGCATCGTCCCGTCATCGAGGAGTTGTTGTTTCGAGTCAATGACACTATGGGGCACTAGCTTGCTAAGTGGGTGGTTAGCGAAAAGATGGCAGAGAAGCTGTGTCTCATTTTCTAGGTCTTCATACTCTCCATCGCGCTTGGGGGAGAGTTTGCGATCACCGGAGAGGAGGACAATTTGGCTAAAGCGGACTCCGTTTTGATGTTGGGTATAGAGAAAGTCGAGTCTCATTTGCATGACAGGGCCCGTTGCACCGAGAACAAGGGCATAGTCATATGCTTGCTCGGTTGCATTGAGGGTCTCGATACAGCCAAGCTCTCGAAGAAGGGGAAGGGCAAGCTCTTTTTTTTCTTCGGATCGAATATCCATTTCCCACCGTTCTTTTTTGGACTGCATCCAGTGCTCTTTTAAGTAGGAGATGAGCTCATCTTGAGGGATATCGGGGACATCCATTAGGGTCAACAGCTCCCTTGCCGCTGGAAGAAGATCTCCTTGCGCGTCTTTTAGACTCAGGGCTTGCAGGAAGAAGGGGAGGAAAAGAAAAAATAGAAACTTTCGCATAATTGTTAAGCGAAGGATAATGGATTGGGAACTATGATGAAAGTGCTTTTTCAAGACCATAATGACCTAGAAGTCCTATCCAAAGATGAGTTGGAAAAGAAAATGGGAATTTCTTGGCTTGATTCTTTGGCTTTCCAGTCTGAAAGGTTTCAAAAAAAAATCGAGAAAGAGTCAGCGAAGGCTATGAAAAGAAAGGACCTTACTGTCCGAGGAAGATGGCTTGGTGTTCGTTTTCAGAAAGAAATTTCCGCAGGGTATATGCCAGGGGTCAGCATTCGTTATATCGATCAGGAGGTTGGTTATGGGGTTTTTGCTGAAGAAACGATCTCAGCTGGAGCCTACATCGGGGAATACACCGGTCTTATCCGGAAGAGAAGACGGCGTTATGACCGGAAAAATGATTATTGTTTTGAATATACAATTGGGGACTGGGATCGAAATCCTTTCATCATTGATGCTAAGGACCAGGGAAATTTTACACGGTGGATCAATCACAGCGAAGAGCCGAATCTAGACACACTTTCTGTTTATGTGGATGGGATGATGCACATTATTTTTGTCGCCTTAAAGCCGATTAAGGTCGGAACACAGATCACTTATCATTATGGCGACACTTTTTGGAAAAAGCGCCGCCATAGTGTTCAACTTATTGAATCTTGACCAGTTCCATTTCAAAAACAAGGGTTGAGTTTGGTTGGATTTGTGGGCCATAACCCTGTTCGCCGTAGGCAAGGTAGGGAGGGATAAATAGTTGCCACTTATCTCCGACTTTCATCAATTTTAATGCTTCTGACCAGCCTGGGATGACGCGGCTTACAGGGAATTCCTGAGGTTTATCCCGCTCATATGTGCTGTCGAAAACGGTTCCGTCAAGGAGTGTCCCTCGGTAGTGAACTTCCACAACATCGTGCATGCTGGGGCTAACACCCGTTCCTTCGTTGAGGACTTTGTACTGAAGACCGCTCGAAAGAGAAACGACCCCTTCTTTCGTTCTATTTTCGGAGAGGAATGTTTCGCTCTCTTCTTTGTTTTTTCTCGCAATCTGTTCAACAAACACCTTTTGCTGTTGTTGAATCTGCTCTTGAAGGGCAGTAAGAATTTTTTTGATTTCATCCCGTTCTAGAGCCGGAGTCTTTTCAGCAATCGCATCGCCAAAACCTTTTTTTAACAGTTCTTGGTCGATATCCCCAAACTGCCCCTTAATGTTTTTGCCTGCCTCGAGGCCGATACAATAGCTAACTTTCTCACGATTACTTTGCATATGAATAACTCCTATTGGAAATTGCTTGATAAACCTGTATTTCAACAGTCTAATCAAGTATACTGTCTATATGCAAATCAAATCTTCTAAAAAAATGCCTTTACTAGAGCTCCTGGCTTCTATTGCGCCAGATAGCTCTAAAAACACTCTTAGATCATGGATCGATAAAGGGCGTGTTACAATTAACGGCAAATTGGCTAAGAATCCGAAGCAGGAAATCGAGCCAGGCCAAGAAGTGACTGTTGGCTCAAAGCCGAAATTTCTCTATCGAGACATTACGGTGATTTTCGAAGATGAAGATCTTGTGGTGATTGATAAGCCTGCCGGTCTCTTAAGTGTTGCTAAAGACGTGGACATAGAGGTCTCAGCCCATTCCATCTTGAAAAGAAGATTTAACAATAGGCGAGTATTTCCAATCCACCGTCTAGACAAAGATACATCCGGGCTTCTTGTTTTCGCCTACTCAGAAAAGGCGTATAGGGGACTGAAGGAGCAGCTTGAAAAGCGGACGATGTATCGGGAGTACAGAGCTCTTGTAAGAGGTCATCCCGGAAAGGGAACTTGGCGATCCCATTTAAAAGAAAATGGACAGATGTATGTTCATAGTTGCGATGAAGACGATGGAAAAATTGCTGTAACCCACTTCGAAACGGTCAGGCAGCAGGGGCCAAACTCCCTTTTGAAGCTCAGACTGGAATCGGGTAGAAAGCATCAAATCCGCGTACAAGCAGCAGACGCTGGTTTTCCCATTGTTGGTGACTCGAAGTATGGGATTGAAGAGGACGCCAAAAGACCTTTCAAGCTCAGAGCGGTTCGTCTCGCTTTCACCCATCCGATTTCACAAAAGGAGATGGAGTTTAGTGGGAAATTTTCTCTACTTTAAAGATTGCTGCCGATCGATTCATTAGAAGTGCATCAGCCAAAACAAGTGCGCCCATCGCCTGGACAACAGGAACTGCTCGGATTGCAACACATGGATCGTGTTTGCTCCCCTCGGGGAGTTTTAATTCAGACTGATTTCCCAACCGGTCGAGGGTCTCTTGTTTTTTTGCGATGGATGAAGTGGGTTTAAAAACGCATCGTGCAACAAGAGGCATTCCATTTGAAATCCCACCCAGCATCCCACCAGAGTGATTGGTTGCAGTGATGATGCTCCCTTCGATATTTTTTTGAAATCGATCGTTATGCTCAGAGCCTTTCATTGAAACTGCAGAAAATCCTGTCCCCATTTCAACCCCTTTGCAGGCGGGAATAGACAACAGTGCTTTTCCTAAATTTGCATCGAGCTTTTCGTAAACAGGGTCGCCAAGGCCAGCTGGAAGCCCTTCAGCTCTAAGTTCGATGACCCCTCCGAGCGAATCACCCTCTTTTTTTGCCCGCTCAATGGCTAAGATGATCTCTTTTTCGGCTTCTTGATCAGGACAAAAAACGGGACTATTGATCGTAGCTTCATATAAAGAATCGATTTCCTCATGTGCAGGCTTAAGGGCGATGATCGGACCAACTTGCACAAGAAAGGCACCAAGCTCGATCCCAAATTCCATCAAAAGCTTTTCGGCAATGGCCCCTGCAGCTACTCGACAAGCCGTTTCCCGTCCAGAAGATCTTCCTCCGCCTCGATAATCAAAAATGCCATATTTTTCTTGGTAGGTGTAGTTGGCATGTCCAGGTCTGAGGAGGTCTTTGATAGGCTCATATTTGCTCGAGTCGAAGTTGGTGTTGGGGATTAGGATCGAAATCGGGGCCCCGGTTGTCTGTCCTTCAAAAACACCAGAAAGGATTTCCCCTCTATCTTCTTCTATTCGTGGAGAAGTGACCGAGCTGTACCCGGGGCGTCTTAAGGCAAGTTTTTGGTTGATCTCATCTTCGGATATCCTAAGGCCAGCTGGGCATCCATCGATTACGACACCGATGGCCTTGCCATGGGATTCTCCCCATGTTGTGATCCGAAAGATCTGTCCAAATTGATTACTCGCCATAGTTCCTCCAAAACTTCCCCATTGGTTTTCCCTTCTAAACCAATTGAGTAAGAGGCGATTTTTTCATACTCGGTGATTCTTGTAGAGTAAATTTCCTCGAAGGAGGCCTCATCAGAAATGAATGTGGGGAGAGGAGGGGACAGAATACGCCTCTTTACAATCTCTTTCGAGCCTTTTAGATGGATCAGTTTTCCAAGTTTTCTAAATTTCTCTAAATTGTTCGGATCAAGGACACTGCCACCTCCCGATGCAATCAGGTGATCTTTCACTTCAATCGTAGAGATTACCTCCCTTTCATTTTGGCGAAAGGCCTCAATGCCTTTCTTTAGGACAAATTCGGGGATGGTCATTCCCACCCTTTTTTCAATCAGTTGATCGGTGTCGAGGAAGGGGAGACCAAGGCGACTTCCAAAGTAGGTTTTTCCGCAGCTTTTAAACCCGCACAGGATCCAATTCAAAATTGGCTCCTAGTTTTGAGAAATCCTCTATGAAACTGGGGTATGTTTTTGCAATCCACTTCGTTCCCTCAATGTGGGTTTCACCTCTAGCTCCTAATCCAGCGACAGCAAGAGCAAGAGCAATCCTATGGTCAAAATGGGACGATACACAGGTGCCGACTAAGTTTGAGGAGTAGATCACAAGACCATCGGGCAGCTCTTCAATCTGCGCCCCCATTTTTTTCAGCTCACAGTAGGTTGATAGAATACGATCAGACTCTTTTTTTCTTGCAATCGCCCCGTTATAGAGTCTGGTCGTTCCATGCGCGAAACAACCGACAACCGCAAGGATGGGGAGTGCATCGATGCATGTATTGATGTCGATATCAATCCCATGGAGCTCACTTGGAGCTACGAAAAGAGTCTTTCCTTTCCAATGGATATTTGCCCCCATTTTTTGGAGGATTTCGACAATTTTTTTATCGCCCTGGATGTCTTCTCGATCAAGTCCTTCGATTTCAATGGACGACTTCGTAATGAGAGCTGCTACAAGGGGGAATGCTGCTGTGCTCCAGTCCCCGGGAACTGTGTAGTTGAGCCCTTCGTAGGTAAGCCCTCCAGAAACGTGATAATGACAATACGATTCATTCGAGACTTCTGCTCCTAAATTGCGTAACCAATCGAGAGTCACATCAATCCAAGGGAGCTCTCCAGGTGAATCAACATAGATGTCAGTTGGTCCTTTTAAAAAGGAAGTAGCAATCAATAGAGCTGAAATAGGTTGAGAATCCTGACCATCAATTCGGCATACACCAGAATGCATGGGACCCCGGATCATGATTGGGGCATGCCCATCACCTCTGGCGGATTCAGCAATCCCTCCTAGTTGTCTTATTCCATGGAGGAGTGGTTTAATCGGACGATTCATCCTTACCGACTTATCACCGGTGATTGTAGTATATCCAGATTGGAGGGCTGCTAACGCTCCAATGAAACGGAGAGCAAGCCCCGAGTTGCCAACATCAATCACATCTAAAGGGGGATTGAACCGCCCTTGGATTGTCAATCTCTTCTCTTCCCGTTTTACTTTTGAACCAAAGAGGGAAATCGCATCGATCATCGCGTCGCAATCGGGTGAGAGGAGGATGTTTTCAAGGAAGCTGGTCCCTTTGGCCAACATAGAAAAGAGGATGGCCCGTTGGGCATGTGATTTTGAGGGGGGGACTGTAATCGTCCCCGATAGGGTGCTAGGCAGGACGGTAAAACTGTTCATACATCCAATTTGTTGCATGTTCTAATAGAGAAAAGTCTACTTCAGTACAGAATTCCCCGTCAAAGGGGAGGACCTCTCCAATGGCCTCAATCAGGACGAATCGGGGGGTACCTCTAAGGGTTTTTTTATCGCGTACAAACACTTTCATCAGTTCTTCGATGTCGTATTTGCGATGGATCCGAAGGGGGATTTGATAGAGCGAAAAAATCTCCTCGATTTTCGAAAAATCGTCAGCCGAGAGGTGGCCCATTTCTCTGCTGATGAAGGAGGAGACAAGGATTCCTATAGCTACGGCTTCGCCATGTTGAACTTCAAAGTTTTCGAGCAGTTCAATCGCATGACCAAAGGTATGCCCAAAATTGAGAACACGCCTAATTCCCCGCTCTTCCTCGGGGTCCTGCAGAACAATCTCCTCTTTGATGCAGAGCCCATCAAAGATCCGGTCCATAATGAATTCCATGTCCCTGTTCTTCCATCGATCAGGCTCAGATAGCATGGTTTCAAAAAGGGAGGGGGATTCGATCATTCCCGCTTTGATCAGTTCAACAGTTCCATTGATCCACTGGCGCTTGGGAAGTGTTTGCAAAAACTTCCCGTCGATCCAGATTTCGCTTGCTGGATGAAAAGCCCCAATCGTATTTTTTCCATAGGGGGTGTTGATCGCTGTTTTGCCACCCAAGGAAGCATCGACCATCGCAAGTAAAGAGGTGGGGATTTGCAGATGAGGAACTCCTCTGAGGTAGGTAGCGGCTAAAAAACCACTCAGATCTGCAACCACCCCACCACCGAGACCAACAATCACAGTATCCCTACCGTAGTTGTGGGTAAGGAGGTGATCTTCAAGCATGGCCTTTGTCTCACGGGTTTTTGACTCTTCTCCGGCGGGGAAGGTAAAGACGCTGGCATCAAAGTATTTAAAAAATTCTCTGTAGTGCTCTTCAACCTCAGTATCTGTAATGATCACAATCCGGCTATTTGACTCATTGAGATATTGGGGTAGTTTTTGTGAAAAAACATAGTCGATACCAAGCTCAATTTTTGTTTGGCTCGGCTTCCACTGTGTTTTGAGTTTGAGTTCTTTTCCCATCTGTCTGTAGACTTAAGCTCCTATGTTAATCGGTTGTATCACAGGTCCCGATTTTGAAACAGCGAAAACCCAACTCGCTTTGGCCCAAAAGCTCTGCGATGGGATAGAGCTGCGTCTCGACCTTCTAGACTGCAGTTTGGACCTTCCTCAGATGGATCTCATCATCACAACAGACGAGAAAGGCTCCACCCTTTCAAATGGTAAAACGATCAGTATCTACCACAATTTTGAAGAAACTCCGCAAAATCTGGAGGCTATCCTCGAGAGCATGCCCACTGCAGACATCTACAAGATCGCCACAATGGCAAATTCCACGACAGATGCCCTCCGTATGCTCATCTTCTGCAAGAACAAACCCCATGTTGCAGGAATGTGTATGGGGCCATTTGGGCAGATTACCCGGATTTTAGGCCCCATTATCCAAAATCCTCTTACATTTGCCGCACTTGGTAAGGAGGCAGCGCCTGGCCAGCTTCAAGCCGAAGAACTTATTTATACTTACAATTACCGCTCTCTCACTCGACAAACACGAATCTACGGACTCATAGGCAATCCCATTGAACAAAGCCCAAGTCACAAGACCCATAACGCCTATTTCAAGGAAAATGGCCTTGATGCAATCTACATCAAAATGCTTCTTCAGGAAGAGGAGCTGCCTGTTTTCTTCCAACTCATAAAAAAATTCCCCATCGATGGTCTCAGTGTAACAATTCCTTTCAAGGAAAAGCTCTTTGATTTCATTGATGTCATGGATGAGACAGCCGGTGAAGTTGGGGCTGTCAACACCCTTACCATCGACAATCTCATCTATGGAGCCAATACCGATTGTACAGGTGCTCTTGATGCAATCGAAGAGAAAGAAATGGTTAAGGGGAAGCACTGCGTAATTCTAGGTGCAGGAGGGGCTGCTAAAGCGATCGGTTACGAAGCCCAAAAAAGAGGAGCCTTAGTTACTATCCTTAGCCGCCGCTATGGTAATCTCGATCAGATACCTGTCTACGATATCTTAGTAAACACCACTCCGGTTCCATGCCCGATCGACATCGAAGAACTCCAGCCTCGAAAGGTAGTTATGGACATCAACTTCAACCGCAGTGAAAGCCCTTTTATGCTTCGGGCAAAAGCACTCGGTTGCAAATTAATTTTTGGAGAATCGATGTTCGAAAAACAAGCTAAAGGGCAATTTCTACGTTGGCAGGTAGAGGGCGAAAACAATTAGTCTCACTTTTTCCAAGCTGGGCAAAATTAACCAGTTCGCCGTGTGTTAGGCGGCGCGATTGAGTTGAAGACAGATCCCCTAAAAGTGCGTTCTTTGCAAACCTATTTGTTAAGGCAGCAAGCATAAGAGGAGTTAGGTTCTCACAGTTTGTTATATCTAGTAAGCTTTTATCTTTCAAAAACTCGGTAAATATCATAAATGGACTCATAAGATAAGTATGAGGTTCTTCAATCGACAAGGCTCTAATGTATGTGTGTAAGGGGGTGTCTCCAATTTTATTTTGGACCCTTAGCATTTGAGGAGTAGCGTTCTCCATTAGTCTATTAATGAGACCAAAATGAAAATATCTAACAGCGTAATGTAGAGGGGTGTTACCCCTTTTATCGGGGATGGTGGGATCTGCACCCGCATTCAACAAACACTTTGTCATTACATTTCGGTTTTCGTTAAATCCCCTGTCTTTCCAGTAATGTTGATCTGGTAGGTCATAAACAGTATGTAGGGGTGTTCTCCCAAAATTGTCTTGTACGTTAACATCTGTGTCAGCATTGACGAGTTTTTTGAACATATTTGTATCGAAAAGGTAATAACGTGAAACGCCAAAATTGTGTCCCTTCTTTTCTAGGCAAGAGTGTAATATATGTAAAAAAGTTCTACCCTGAGAGTCTCTTTCATTTAGACCATTAGCTGCATGGGCTTTGAAATAAAGTACCCTTCTAGCGCATTGGTAATCCCTATAGATATCTGCCATTTCTCGTTTAAATTCACGATACAGAACCCTAGCGTCTTGATAAATAAGAGGGAGGTGATATTGGGAAGCTCTATAAACTTGGGAGATTTTCGATCTATTAATAATACACCAGGTTCCTAGTCCACCGATCACTAGTGCTGCAGCGATAGGAAAGAATGCCTCAGATCCGATGCTTTGTATTCCATTAATAGACATTAGATCACCTCAAAATCTATATAATTGTAAATAATTTTTGATTAAAAGTCAAGATAAACTAACTTTGTAAATAAGGGGGTTCTATTTTAATGTGTAGCTAATATTCAGTTAGATAGGGTCGAAAACCTTTTTGGTGAGGATGTTTTTCTCGCCCTCACTCTTAGCTACAAAGACGGCGCAGCAGCCATCAGCAAAGAGGTTGGTGACCGAGCGGAACATGTCGAGGATTCTGTCTACGGCGAGGAATAGGCCTATTCCTTCCGCAGGGAGGCCCCAGAAGCGGAGGAGGATGAGGATGATGACTAAACTACCGCTAGGAACACTGGCGATTCCAATCGATGTGAGTAGGGTTAAGAAGGTGAAGAGGAACTGTGAGCCAAGGGAGAGTTCAAGCCCAAAACTCTGAGCTACATAGAGGGCTGCCATTCCCTCGTAGAGGGCTGATCCGGTGAGGTTGACAGAGGTTCCTAGAGGGATCACAAGTGAGCATATTCTGTTGGAGACCCCGGCCCGTTTTTCCATGCACTCAAGGGTAATTGGGAGAGCTGCGGAAGAAGAGCTTGTTGAAAAGGCGGTGATGAGCGCCGGGGCCATAGCTCGGAACTGATTCCAAGGGTTGACCTTCGAGACGAATTTAAGAAGAAGGGGGAGGGCAACTAGGACAAATATCCCAAGACCCAGGAGGACGGTGAAGAAGAAAACTCCTACACTTTTGAGCGAAGCTAGCCCGGTGTCTGCGAAGACTTTTGCAACAAGACAGAACACGCCCAAGGGAAGAACTTTCATGATGTAATGGGTGATGTTGATCGTCGCCTCGAATACTCCATTCCAAAAGTTGAGGTGAGTTTCAGCAGCTTTAGCGGAGATATGGGTGATGGCATACCCAAAAATGATGCTAAAGAAAATCAGGCCGAGCATGTTTCCTTTAGCAAATGCATCGAGAACGTTTGGGGGGATGAGGTCCATGAGCATATTAACAAAAGCCCCACTGGTATCGTAGGTGATGTTTTCGCTCAACGCTGCGATCTTGTCGGGAGCTACGAGGTGGGAAACAGCACCGATGTTAGCTTTGCCGGGATTGATGATGTTGATGAGGACAATACCGATGATGATCGCGATGATTTTCGTTAAGAAATAAAAACCGAATGTTTTGACCCCAATTCTTCCGAATTGACCGTCACTCCCTATACGAGCAACTCCAGTAATGATCGAAGAGGAAACGAGGGGGACAATGATCAGCGTTAGGGAGTTGATGAAGAGTTTTCCAACGATGTCGTAGATGGAGTAGAAAGAAACACCGAAAAAACCCATGTTTTTCCCTGTGAAGTCGCCGATGAAAATGGCGAGCCCGATAGCAATAAATACGGCCCAAGGTCTCTCTCGTTTTTTCTTTGACATGAACTGCTCCTTAAGTGCTTTTGCCGTTTATGGCAAGAAAGCTGTTTTTTTGCAACGTGTTTTGGCCTAAATGTAGTAGACTTCTTTTGATAGAATATCTTTCTCTCCATCGCTTTTTGCAACGAGAGTCGCACAAGTTGTATAGCTAAATAGATTGAGAACGGTGCGAAACATGTCCAAGATTCTATCAAAAGCAACAACAATACCAATTCCCTCAACAGGAATACCTGTAATACGCAAAATAGTTAAGATTGCGACAAGTCCTCCTCCAGGAATCGAAGCGACCCCAAAAGAGACGAGGAAGGTGACAAAAAGGAGAGTGATTTGCTTTGCAATAGGGAGATCGATCCCGAAGACCTGAGCAATAAAAAAAACGGCCATCGTATTGTAGAGGGCAGTGCCAGACAGGTTTAGAGATGAGCCTAGAGGTATAACCAAAGAACAAATTCGGTTTGATACACCAGCCCGCTCTTCCATACATTCGAGAGATATGGGGACAGTAGCAGAGGATGAGCTCGTCGAAAAGGCGGTAACGATAGCAGGAGCAATGGCGCGGAAGTAGTTTTGGACAGAGACTTTGCCCACAAAGGATAAAAGGAGGGGGATAAAGATCAGTCCAAAAAATGCAAAGGCTAGAAGAGCAATACCAATAAAGTTTGCGAGGGGAAGGAGGGTTGGGATCCCTGCATCTGCAAAAATCTTTGCCGCCAAACAGAAAACGCCGATAGGTAATACATACATGATGCCGTGGGTTATCCGGAGCATCGCCTCAAAAACACCTTTCCAGATTTGCATATGAGTTTGGAAGTTTTTTCGGGTAATTTGGGTGATAGCGTACCCAAAAATTAGGCTGAAGAAGATGAGTCCAAGCATATTTCCTTTCGCAAAGGCTGCAAGGATGTTTGGGGGAATGATTTCGAGGAGAAGAGTAGAAAAAATCCCTTCTTTCGCTGCTTGCAGGCTTTCAGGAGATACCGCATTTGAAAGAGAAGCAACAACACTACTGCCGGGACGGACAAGTTGAACGAATAAATAGCCTATGAGTATGGCTACACCATTGGTAAGGGAAAAATATCCAAAGGTGCGCAGGCCTATCCTCCCAAACTGCGCCTCACTGGCAATTCTAGCTACCCCAAGAATGATCGATGATGAGACAAGGGGAACAACGACTAAAGTCAGTGCGTTGATAAACAGTGTCCCAACGACTTCAAAAACATGGTAGGGGGAGATCCCCAGGATCCGTGTTTCCGAAGAGATTAGCGAGCCAACTACGACAGCCAAAAGGAGGGCTATCAAAATGCTCCAAGGTTTTTTTGTTTTTCTCATTGGCATAAGACAGTACTTTATGAAGTATTTTAGTTTTTTTTGCAATTTTTCTCTTTTCCGATTATACCCAATAAAAAAGAGGTTTTTATGGGAAAGACAGTAACACAAAAAATTATCGAGAGCCATCTCGTTTCTGGAGAAATGAAACCAGGAGCAGAAATAGGTTTAAAGATTGACCAAACGCTCACGCAAGATGCGACGGGAACGATGGTGATGCTCGAGCTTGAGGCAATGAGCACTAAGAAAGTCAAAACCGAGGTCTCTTGCCAATATGTCGATCACAATTTGCTTCAGACCGACTTTAAGAATGCTGATGATCATCTTTTCCTTCAAAGTGCCTGTCAAAAATTTGGAATATATTACTCAAGGCCAGGCAACGGGGTAAGCCATCCCGTACATATGGAAAACTTTGGGAAACCAGGTAAGACCCTTCTCGGCTCAGATAGCCATACCTGTGCAGGAGGATCGATGGGTATGCTCGCGATGGGTGCTGGTGGACTAGAAGTTGCGATGGCGATGATTGGAGAGCCTTTCTATGTGAATATGCCTTTAATTATGGGGGTAAAGCTAACCGGTGAACTGCCCGACTGGGTTAGCGCTAAGGATATTATTTTAGAAATGCTCAGAAGGCATGATGTGGATGGGGGAGTTGGAAAAGTGATCGAGTATTATGGTCCCGGCCTATCTAAACTGACGGCTATGGATCGCCATGTGATTGCGAACATGGGAGCAGAGCTAGGAGCTACGGGTACGGTATTTCCCTCAGATGAGATGACGAGAGAATTTTTGCGTAAACAGAATCGAGAAAAAGACTGGATCGAGCTTAAAGCCGATTCAGATGCAAAGTATGACCTACACGATGAAATTGATCTCTCAAAGCTAGAGCCGTTGATCGCCTGTCCAACGAGTCCCGGCAATGTTGTCCCTGTTTCCCAGGTAGCTGGAAAGCCCGTTTACCAGACGATGGTGGGCTCTTCGGCCAATCCGGGAATGCGCGATTTTGCCATTGCTGGATTAATCATGCAAAACCAGAAGGTGAGTGATCGGGTCTCATTCGACGTGATTCCCTCTTCTAGACAAATCCTCCAGAATTTAGCCCATGGTGGGCAGCTGGAAATGTTGATCGGCTCGGGTGGTCGGATCCACCAAGCCGGATGCAACGGGTGCATTGGTATGGGGCAAGCGCCCCCGTCTGGAAAAAACTCTCTTCGGACTGTCCCTAGGAACTTCCCAGGGCGTTCGGGAACAAAAGGGGATCAAGTCTATCTTTGTAGCCCTGAGACCGCCGCCGCCGCCGCAATTACCGGGGCAATTACCGATCCGAGAACTCTCCCATTTCCCTATCCAAAGTATGAAGAGCCAAACGAATTGATTCTCAATCCCGACTCGATTTTAGCTCCGGCAAGTGAACCCGTTGAGCTTCAAATGGGTCCAAACATTAAACCTCTCCCGAAATTCGGCCCAATGGAAGATCTGATGGAGGGTCCTGTCCTCTTAAGATTAGATGACAATGTATCTACAGATGAAATCCTTCCTGCGGGGACAAAGGTTCTCCCTTTTAGGAGCAATATTCCAGAGATAAGTAAATTCACCTTTTATCAAGTTGATGAAACCTATTACGATCGAGCGATGAAGCATCAAAAAACAGGTTCTTTTATCGTGGGAGGAGCAAACTATGGGCAGGGCTCTAGCCGAGAACATGCAGCGATTTCTCCTAGGTATTTAGGCGTTCGGGCTGTGATTGCAAAGAGTTATGCACGAATTCATAGAAAAAATCTGATCAACTTTGGGATTTTGCCCCTAGAGTTTGAAGACCCCAGCGATCATGAGAAGATTGATCAAGAAGATATCCTTGAGCTAAATAATGTCCATCAAAATGTCGAATCGAAAAATTCGTTCGTTGTGAAAAATAGGACGAAAGGGACCTCAATCAAAGTAAAAAATACCTTCAGCGATAAAGAGCGGGAAGAGATGCTAGCTGGCGGGTTAATTAACGTATTTTTAGCCAAGCACAAGCCCTAGAAATAAGACTCGTGGTTTTGAATTTCAAACAACTGCTCATTGTCTTGTCTTAAGCCGAATACAGAAGAAAACTCTGCTGTCTAGGCGGGCAGTTAGTCCTAAAACTTGTTTATTCGATTAAGGGAGAACAATTTCAATCAGAGGCAATGGTAACACTTCCACTAGAAGTGATCGTTCCGTTATTTTCCCCGATAACAAAGTAAGTATATATCACGCCAGGGACTCGGTTGTGGTCTTCAAATTGAAAAGGATCAGTCGCGGGAATGGTCGCTAAGAGATCTGTAAGCGCTTCATCTCGGTAGATTTTATATTCAAGAGTATTAGGGAACGATTTTTCCCCCGACCAGTTGATGACATTAAATAGCTCTTTTTGGGTCAAAAATATATTTTTTTTAGAACGGCCGCTAGTGACTAAATCGATGAAAACAGAGCCGAAGGCTACACCTGTTGGTTGTCCTCCTGCAGTGAGAGTGGCGATCACATTTTGGGTAGAGATTTCTATGACTGAAATCGTGTTTTCAGCGGTGTTAGCCACATATAGGAGCATCTCATCAGGTGAAAAAGCAATCCCGAGCGGACCTGCACCAACAGTGATTGTTGCAGGGACAGTGTTTGATGTCGCGTCAACAATAGAGACATTTCCAGAGGTCTGATTACTCACAAAGAACTGATGGTCACTGGTAAGCATGCTCGATGGTATTGGTCCCAACCCAACTGTGACCGTAGCAAAAACAGTATTTTTTTCCGTGTTGATTAGAGATATATTATTGCTTAAGAAGTTAGATATGTAGACAGTAGAACCTTGGCTATTGATGGTCGCAGCCGCGGGAAAAGTGCCTACTGTAATTGTTGATAAGATGGTGTTAGAACTTGTTTCGATGAAATAGACAACACCTAAAGGAGTGTCACATACATAAATCGACTCACCGCTGGGTGTTACGACAAGTCCCTGGGGAAATACCCCAACTGGAAAGCTGTCAGAGACACTATATGTCGATGTATCAATCAAGGTGATGTTGGGGGCGTCGGTAGTAATATAAGCGATGGTTCCATCTGGCTGAAAGGCAATTGCTCGAGGATCCCCGCTGACAGGAATCGTTGCAACTACTACGCTCGTAAATATGTCAAATACAGAGATGGTATCATCACCTTGATTGGTAACATAGCCCTCTTTGCCATTAGGGGTAAAGACAATGGCAACCGGGGTATTACCCACTGTAATTGTAGCGATGAAGAGATTGGTTTGGCTCTCGATTATTGAAACGTTGCTATCGGTTTGATTAGTCACATACACGTTGTATGCATCTACATTCGTGCTTATCAAAATGATTGTGCAACAGATGCTTGAAAATACTCGCCATAACATATCTTAAGAAGATAGCAACAGACCCTTATTTTATAAACTTTTTTTTCGATCTAAATGCTGCGGAGTAGCGTGGTTTATCTATTTCCTAAAACTTTCTCAGGAAATGTTGAACCTATCCAAGCACAAGCCCGAGAAATAAGACTTGGTTGTTCTCTTTGGAGGACAAAATCAGCCACTCCACCTTCGGAGGGAAGATTAGCCAAGAGGGCGGTCATTAGATTTTTTGGATTTGCGATTGTAATGAGTCCATCGCTCGGATTCCAAACAAATTGCTCTTTCCCTGCTTTTACATACGAGAGGGCATGTTTACCGACAGCGATGTAATAAACTCCGTCAGAAAGTTGGGTCAGAGACTTTATCGTTTCTTTAGAATTGTCCGTTTTGATCTCGACTTGGAAGAGATACTTTTCTAATGGAAAGAGCCTGTTTTCTAAACCATGTAGGGACTGGAGGATTGCGGCTTGCTTGGGTTGTCCATCCACAAAGAGAGAGGCGATTTTTTCTCCGAATTCTAAATAGGTTTCACACTGACTTGCCAACTTGGAGCCTTCTAGTCCTTTTAGGAAAAGATAGTTGAACCAAGATACCCCTCCGTGACAGAGTCCTTTGCCTATCCTTGCGTGAAAATCGGCTTTTCTGATCAGTGGGTGAAGATTTGTTCTGATCCTTGGATCGGTAAGTTTCTCTATTGGTACTGAATCGAGAGTGTAGATGTCATCATCCTCGAGTCGGTACCCGTTAAAAGAAGGGACCCGAAACTGACTTCCCCAGGTAAAGTAGGTCAGTAGCCAGTTGAGTTCTTTGGAAAAAAGATGATTGCTTTTTACCTCTAATTTTCTGCCACATGTTTTCGGTGTAAAGTAGCTGAGTATATTTACGAAGATAGCCGTGATGTAGTTCAGGGGGGCGGTAACGACCATCCAGGTAACTTTCCACCGGTTTAGATAGAGGCTGGTTGGTTTGGGGGAGTTTGCAAGAAATTCTAACTGTTCAGCACCTGAAAAGTAGCGGGCTTTGAGTCCTTGAAAATTATCTAAAAGACTGGGAGAAAATCGGAGTTCATTGCTTGTCATTCGATCAGCCTGTTGTCGCCAATGGGTCGGCGCTAAGGTAGCTATGGAAGTAGATATGCGAGTCGGGATCGCCAGGCTTGTAATGGTAGCGGAGGATCATATCTAAGAGCTCTTTCCCCTCCATTTCAAAAAGTCCAAAACTGGGATTCCATACGTAGCTTTGCGTTTCGTTGAACTTAATGTAGACGAGTGAGTGGCGATAGGCACCAACGCGATAGACACCAGGATCAAGAGAGGTGATTTTTTCTATTGCGCTCTTTTTATCGTGATCGAGTTCAAAACAGGTGATTTTTTTGTCTCGTAGATCGATTTTTTTTAGCCGAAGGAGGTCTTCGGACTCGTGAAAGCCGTGGAGTAGGGCTGCTTCTTTGGGGATCCCGGTTTTAAATTGATTTGCGATGGAGATAAGATGTTTATGAGGTGATTCGAAGAGTGTCTGGGTTTTAAAAAAGAGGCGAATGAACCAGAGACTCGCCCCTCTACAATTTCCGTTTGGAGCAAAAAGCTCAAGTGTGTCGATCTGTTTCACATATGCATCGGACCGCATCAGTTCTGTATAGAGGTTTTGAATCGGCTTAGCTAAATCATCGTGCAGATATTTTGTTTGCAGGAATTTAATCGCACTCTCAGGGTCTGTCCGGTATTTTTCAGTGAAGGTGAGTGTTGTTTGTTTTTTTTCCTTTCCGGAAACGGTTTCTCCCGATGTTCGGAACCAAGAAAGCCACCCTTGTCCATGCCTGCCTTTTTCCAAGTGGTGATAAAATACTCTCATTGCTTTTTCAACCCCGGCTCGAAATTCACTCCTTTTATAGGTCATTGAGAGAACCTTCTCGTCATTGATCTCCTTCAAAGGAATTGAGCCCAGGCCGTACAGATCCCAGGTAGCGGTTTGGTGAGTATTGAAAGAGGGGACAAGCAGAGGGCTTTGAAACCGCCACTGATCGCATAACTGCTCCCAATCCCGCATGCATTGGGAGGAGAGGACAGTGAAGATCCTCCCTTGTTTCTGAAGACCCACTCCGGTCAAAACGAAAGCAATCGATTGGCAAAAAATGGAAAAGATCGATTCGAAAGAAGATTTAACAGTAATCCAAGTAGCTCGCAAACCTCCAAAGTAGGGCCCTTTTACAATAGGCAGGTCCCTATTTTTTACCGAGTATCGGCTAATTTCCTCATAAGCTCGATCACCACTAACAAACCCGGCAAGGCCCTTTTTCGGGTCATCGCAAAAGTTGTTAAGAAGTACGGGAGAAAATATTGGATTAACGGTCATTAGCATCTACCTGTTTTGAGGGAAAATTATACCTTTTTATCGACTTGCTTTCAATGCAAGAGTGGATCTCAGAGTTGTACTAGTGGGGGCTCGTAGCTTAGAGAATCGGAAAAACTAGGGGAGACTTATTTTTTAGGGTTTGAGGGTGGAGGTCTTCTCGGCGGGCGGATATTTTCTAGCCAGTAATTCAAAATTATACTAGAAAAAGTGACGATCACACCAGCTAAGACCCCACCCCAAAAAGTCTGGATGTAGACACCGTAGGAGATCAAACTTGCAACCCAAAATAAAAATACGTTGATCGCTAGGGCAAAGAGCCCAACAGTCATCACTGTAATAGGGAAGGAGATGATGATTAGGATCGGAGCGATAAACGAATTGAAAAGGGCGATAATACAAGAAAAAATTAGAGCATCAAAAAAATTGGGGACATCTAGGCCTGGGATTAGGTGGGCTAAACCTAGAATGATGGCGGCTAGAAGAACGACTTTAATCAGGAATTTCCACATATTCTTTTTTTAAACGAATCGATTTTTTTTGGCAAGTTATTGCCCTTTCTATTAGAGTCGTGTATAATTAACTTATATTATGATTAAATTAACTAAAAACGTTTTTAAATCTATTTTTTGCTCTATACTTATATTGTCGGTGTTTTTCTATATAGCTGAATATAGTGCTTATCGCCCTGAATCACCCCGGTTTATTGGTTCTATTGTTGAGCCGTTTAAAGAAGAAGGTGTACATATCCAGGCGAAAGTTTATAACGGGCAGGATAGTAAAGCCTATTTGAGCAAGAATCTCAATGATGTTGGTTTTCGCCCTGTTCAACTGACAATCCAAAACAATACAAGGAATACCTATTTCCTTTCGTCACAGGGCGTTGACATCCAAAGCGCGACCACAACTAGTGTCTCTAACCATGTAACCGCAGCGGGTATTCCCAAGTCGATCGCTTTGAAAGTGGCCGGATTTCTATTTTGGCCCTTTATGATCCCTGCAACGATTGATTCGATTTTAACGTTTAAATCCCACGCGAATATGAAGGCCGACTATCACGCTAAGTCTATTAAGGCGGAAGGGGAGCCGATTGTTCCCTACTCAACCGTTCATCGGATCCTCTTTGTACCAGAAAATCAATATAGTGAGAGCTTCACTCTAAACCTGAAAGATGGTGAAAAAGGGTATCTGCATGGATATCCTGTCAAAATTAATTCGTAGATCCCCTATAACGGGATCATATGGGCATACGTCTTGCAGGTTTGAATATTCCGGTTTTCTCTCTCCGTTCCAAAAAAAGCTTGGGTTGTGGAGAATTTTTGGATCTCATCCCCCTGATTGACTGGGCTAAAGAGGCTGGTCTAAAAATTATCCAACTCCTTCCGATTCATGATACTTCAATTACTCAAAGTCATGAAGATGGACTTCCATATGCGATTCTCTCCTCTTTCTCCCTCCATCCGATCTACATCAATATTCAAGCACTAGCCCCTGATTTACAGCGGGAAATCATAGACCCACTTGTCAAACGATTGAATTTGCCAAAATTCGATTATGAAAAGACCTATCTTGCCAAAATGGAACTTTTTAAACTGCTCTATGTCTTGAGAGGAGAAAAAGATCTTGCTACAAAGAGTTTTCAGACATTTTTTTCCAAAAACCGGGAGCACTTACGGCCATACGCAGCCTTTTGCGTTTTACGGGATCATTTTAAAACAAGCGACTTTACAAAATGGCAATCCTACTCGAAGTACAGCACCCTACTCGTTGAGGAGGTTGAGGAGACTTTTGACACTCGGTTCTATTATTTTATTCAGTATCACCTCGATAGCCAGCTGACAGAGGTTAAAGAGTATGCAAAAAAGGCAAAAGTCTTACTAAAAGGAGACTTTACGATGGGAGTCCATGCTCAAAGCGTTGACGCATGGAGATTTGCTGAGTATTTTCGATGGGATAAAACCATAGGGGCTCCACCTGATTTTTATAACAATATTGGGCAAAACTGGGGGTTCCCCTCGTACGATTGGGAAGAAATCGAAGATGACAACTTTTACTGGCTTAAAGAAAGACTAAAATGGATGGAGCAATATTTTGATGCTGTTCGAATAGATCACGTTCTTGGCTATTTTCGCCTTTGGGAGATCCCTGCAAAAGAGGTGAGAGGGCTCATGGGAACATTCTTTCCATCTGAAGGGTATACAGAGGAGGAGTTAGCTTCCTGGGGTTTTGAAAAGCCCTATGGGTCTTTTCTCCCTGTAAACTATGCAAATCAAAGGGAAGTTTTAAAAAATGTGAGAGAGCTGCCCGAGAGAAACAAGCTTTACAAACAAATTGAAAATCGACTTTTTTATCAAAGAGAGGGGAGATACCACCCTCGCGCTGAAATTGATAAGTGCGCAGCTTATAGAGAGCTGGATTCTCAACAAAAGGAGAAGGCTCTTGCAATTTCAGACGACTACTTTTTGATCCGTCAGCAAAAATTGTGGGAAAATTCAGGGAGAGAAAAACTTGCCATTATCCAAAACCATACCTCGATGATTATTTGTGTTGAGGATATTGGACATCTCCCTCAGTCGATTGAGAAAGTAGTGAAGGAGCAAAAAATGCTCAACCTTCATGTTCAGAGGATGCCAAAAAATGTGAATTTGAAATATGAAGACCCGAAAGATTTCCCAGAAACGTGCGTCTGCATGCCTTCAAATCACGACACCTCCCCTCTCCGGGAGTGGTGGGAAGAGAATTTGGAGGAAACAAGGCTATACTACCATGCGATCCTCAAACATGAGGGGAACCCTCCAAAAGAGTTGACCGAGCAGATCGCGAAAGAGATCATCCAAGCTCACCTAAATTCGAATGCGAGGATGGCGATCTTTCTCTTGCAAGATCTTCTTGCGATGAGCGCTGAATTGAAGTTCCCCATCGCTACAAACACCCGGATCAATGACCCGTCCAAGCCATTTGGCCAGTGGCAGTGGCGAAGTCACATCTATGTAGAGGAGCTTAATCTAGCCCACAGCTTTACGAAGTTGATCAAAGAGATGGTTTCGGAGGCAAAACGATGAAAAACATTCCATCATCTGTCTATAGACTGCAACTAAACGAAAACTTTAAAATTAAAGATGCCATAAAGCTCCTCCCCTATTTGAAAAAAATGGGAGTTGAGGGTGTCTATTGTTCTCCCTATTTCGCAGCTTATAGCCCCCATGGGTACGATGTGGTCGATCCAAACCGGATTAACCCTCAAATTGGGACACAAAAAGAGTTTGATCGATTTTGTACACATCTAAAAAAATATGGCCTTGCCCATATCGCAGATATTGTTCCGAACCATATGGGAATTTTGGGGGAGAATAAATGGTGGCAAGATGTCCTCAAACAGGGTAAGGGGTCAAAATACGCCGATTTTTTTGATATTGACTGGACCGATGAGCAAATACTCGTTCCCATTCTCGGCGAAAGCTTTGATGAAGAGCTTAAAAATAAAAAACTAACCAAAAGGGGAGAGTGGCTTCGATATCACGACCAAAAGTTTCCTCTTTCCGGTATCAAAAACTACCGTTTAGTTCACTGGCTCATGTCAGCTCAAGAGACAAGTTACCGCCGGTTTTTTAACATCAACGAGCTAATTGGCCTTAGAATGGAAGAAGAAGCTGTATTTGATGCGCATCATAAAATGATATTCCAACTTCTTAAAGAGGGAAAAGTTGATGGGCTCCGTGTTGATCACCCCGACGGTCTATATGATCCAAAAACCTACTTTGAGCGTCTTAGAAAAAAACATAAGGGGCTCATCGTTGTTGAAAAAATATTGGGATGGAAAGAGGATCTCCCAAGAAACTGGGAGGTTGATGGGACGGTGGGGTATGAGTTCCTCAATCATCTCACAGGGATCTATGCAAAAAAGAGCCCCAGATTAGACCAGGTATACGCCAGCTTCATTGGCAAAGAGCTTAATTTCGATGAAATGCTCTATGAAAAAAAACTCTTTTTTATGGCGACAGAAATGGCGGGTGATATCCGAAAATTAGCTCAAAGGCTCTTCGAGTTTTCCTCTAAGATGCGCCAGACAATCGATCTTCCGGCTGGAGATATCATCAAAGCCCTCTATGAACTCCTCGCCTCATTTCCTGTCTACCGGAGCTATATTGGTCTTAGTGGAGATCTGTCTACAGAAGACAAGGAGCATTACAGGGAAGCCTTTCTGAAGGCTCGTGAAAAAAACCGAGAGCTGGGCCATCAAGTGTTCGATTTTTTGGAGGACCTATTTTTTCTTCGTCTAGACACCCCTTATGTTCGAGATTTCATTCTCCGATTTCAGCAGCTATCTGCCCCTATTATGGCGAAGGGGTTTGAGGATATTGCACTTTATAACTACAACAGGCTCCTAGCACTCAACGAGGTGGGGTCAGACCCTAAAAGGGGGGGAGTTACAGAAGGAGAGTTTCACACTTTTTGTAAGCGGAAACAAGAAAAGTGGCCCTTGGGATTTCTCCCTTCTTCAACCCATGATACAAAAAGAAGCTTAGATACCCGGATGCAGATTGCAGTCCTCTCAGAGATACCCCTCGAATGGGAGAAGGCAATTTTTTCTTGGTCTAAGATGAATCTGAAGCACAAAACGATGATTGGGGGAAAACTATTTCCCGAACCCAACATGGAATACCTTCTCTACCAAACTATGCTCGGTGCATGGCCTGGAAAACCAACGTTTACCCGCCTTTGGACCTGTTTTGAAAAATCGATCCGGGAGGCGAGAGTAAATACCTCCTGGCGCCATCCTGATATCAAGTATGAAAAGGCCTGCAAGGGGTTTCTGAGAGCTACTTTAAAAAAAGGGACCCCTTTCCAAAAGTCTTTCCAGTCGTTCCATCAAAAAATCAAGAAATGGGGGGAGTCCAGCAGTTTGTCTGCCACGGCGATTAAACTTGGATCTCCTGGAATCGTCGATATTTATGAAGGATGTGAAAATTTCCGCTATCTCCTTGTCGATCCAGATAACAGAAGAGCAGCTGATTTTCCAAAAAACCTTTCGACGAAAGGTCGTCTCCATAAAATAGCTCTTAATTTTCGGAAAGAGCACAAGGATCTTTTTCTGGATGGAAAATATGTTCCAGTCGAAGTAGAGGGCCCTTTTAAGGAGCATATCATTGCCTATCTTCGAGTTCACAAGGGTGAAGCTTGTCTTGTTGCAGGATTGAGATACTTTGCTTCTTTGAAGTCGTTGAAAGAGACTCATCTTCTTTTGCCAAAAGATTTTGGGAGGGGAAGGGAAATATTTTCTCAAGAACCAGTTGAAGGTCGCTCTATTTCGGCACAAAAACTCCTCTCTCAAACCCCCTATGCCTGGGTCTATTGGGAACGACAAAAACATTCTAAAAAATGATTTGTCCTTTTATACTATTTGCATGTCACAAGGCGGATTGAATAGTTTTGGAGATCATGATTACACCGGCTTTTTGGGTGGGTGTAATTATTTAACAAAACAGGGAAAAAAGCTCTGTTATGGCGCGAGCAATGCAATCCCTCGCGCCTTTACCTTTCTTAGAGAAAATAACTCGTTTTTTGATTTCGCGTGTACCTCGACGCTTCGTGCACTCAATGGAATCGGGGCGTTTATTTTTCGAACGCAAATTTTTGATGAAATCGCTCTCCAAACCATCCGTGAGAGGAACTGGGACCGCGAAGTAAAAGACCTTCGTCAAGAATTGAGTGGGAGGCCCAGAGTTCTAGAGTTTTGTAGTGTAACAGCCCAGTCTATCTACACATTGATTCTAAAGCTGGGTGCATTTGGGTTGAGAAAAGCTCCTGAGCAAGTCGAATATTGGGCATTTTGGCGTCTCGATTGGTATGTCCGGTACATGTATCGCCAGTTTTCTAAGCAAGGGGGGAAAGAAAGGGCTCTCAACACGAAAATAGCAACGCATCTACAAGCGAGTTATCAAGGTCTTGCAACAAGGATGACCCATTCGATCGCTCTTCCAACTCTCCAATCCCTTGCCAACGTCGAGCTTCTCCTACTGAAAGTTTCTCAGGTTCTCCTCACATTATCGCCGAATCATGAAAAATCCCTTCGATTAAAAGCGGCCCTTTTTCGTCGAATTGCCAAATCGCTCGATCAGCAAAGAGAGTTAGACAAAGTTCGAAAAAATAGGCGAACCGAAGGGGAGAAGGCTATCGCAGTATTTGACTGGCTAAAAAAGGAGGGGGATCTTCCAGCCGGTCTACCAGATCCCGATGATAGCCTATTCCCTGAAAATCTTCCTGAAAAAGAACAGAAGGCCCTCTACGGATTTGTATCGAAAGAAATCTCTAAGATCCTCAGCCGATTTGCTCCTGATTTCTTTAAAACAGGTCTTACAGGGTGGGCCTACTACCTAGAAGGAGATCAACTTGTACATCTGATTACGCTGCAGGTTATCTCTCTTGTCTTCGATCAGATAGGTGATCCAGATCGATTCGCCCAGGCTATTCTCTTTTCTCAGGGGGAAGTTCTCGACTTGGAATTGGACGGTTTTGGAATGAATAAGGAAGCACTCATCCTTAAAACAGGACAGGCTGTTTTGGAGGCCGCTCGAGAGGGAAAGTCGAATGCAGTCGTTCATGAAATATTTAAAAAATCTGAGCTAAGACAAAGTCCAGGTGGAGAAGAGGGGAATCGGCAGAAAGAAGCGACAAGGCAAAGACTCCAGGATTATTTTGGCTCGATCTTTTTGCAGATGATAAAAGAAGAAATTCCGATTCAAAGCGATGAGCCGATCATGGGTGCTGCGAGCTTGGGGCGGAATTTGCTGATGAAGGGGATGGGCTTTGTCATCGGCTATTTACGTCAGCTCAACTTTTTTGCCTCTCAAAAAATCCAAGAAATGGTAGCCAATTATTTTGCCAGGCGAATCGTGAGTTTAATTTATCATCCCTCCTGGAAAATCATCCTCCTACAATTGATTGAAGCTGCGTCTATGAAAATCCAGGAAGAATCCGATGAAATCCCCCGGTTTTTGGCTGAAGATTTCGATAAAATTGGGTCCTTCTTTGGAGACCTCTTTTTTGGTTCGATTGAGGCTTCTAAAATACCCTCGTTTACAACACTGCAGTCAGTGGCAGGGGTCCTCGGGTGGTTGAAAGTCAATTTAACAGAAGAAACCCTAGGTCAGGTCCTCTCCAACACCTTTTTATACTACAAAAGAGATGAACTATTCGGAATGTTTGAGAGTTTGATGTACGCAAGAGCAAAAAACACTGCCACTTTAGCCGAAAAAGGGATGGAGCTGACAACACCAACGTTAAAAGAGGTGATGCTTTATTGCCGACTTATCGATGCCCTTAGAAAAAAGTCTCATAGCATTCCAAGCGATGACAAATTTTGGGAGTCTTACTTGAGAATCTGTCTGCCGATACTTGCCGAGCAAAAAATCATCCATTCGGTTGTTGAAGAGGGGATGAAAGCTCGATTCCCTAATCCATCACAGGCCGCACCCGAACTATGGGAGGCCATGCAAGTTTCGGTTGCAGAGGATTTTGCTAGCAATCCTAAAAGCATCCTTGAGCTCTATGCTGCCCGTGAAGGGGTTATTGATGATCTTCTGGCACTAAAGGATGATGAGCTGATTGTCCGTCTTAAAGATGTGGGTGCTGCACCCTCTAAAGAGAGTTCAGCGAGCCAAGGCTCGAAAATCAAAGAGAAAGCTCAATAGCTAGCTAATAGCAACATAAAGGAGGAGCTCGGGATTCGACTCGTGATCAAATCCAGGAGGATAGACCTCTAAGTCTCCAGTGTAGGTCCTCCTAAGCTCACTTTTCCATATCCATGACCATGTATCCACAAGACTCGAGGGGAAAGGCCCTGGAATCTGAAAAACAGCATACTTGGCTGCGGGAACCTTTTTTACAACAAACCCCTTTGGAACAGATCCAGAAAGGATTACTTCACACCCCGCTACAAGCGTGTAGGGCTTTGTATGGTCTTTTTCATATTCTGTATAAAGACCGACGACTTCTCCTGTTTTTTGATGGGGGATCATCGCCTGGATGTTTTCCCGGTAAAAGCGCCCCCACAATGAGGAGATGTCTGCTGCTGCTTTTCCCCCTTCATTTGTCGTCCGAACTTCAATCCCCATTACGAGCATAGGTTCTTTCTGTATAATCGTGTAGTCCATCCCCTCACCATACCTATTTTAAAGCCGGCGAGCAAACAGTTTTTTTCGAATTACATTTTGACTTTTTTCTTTCGAAAGTGAGAAACTCTCTCCCCTTAAAAAGGGTATCCATGAACGCAATCCTTCCTTCATCTAGACCGCAACCTACGCATAGCTTTTCAGCTGTTGGAGAGAGAAAGTTCGACCGGGTCTCTCAAAATAGTCCAAAAATGCGAGAACTCACGAATATTTTTAATAGAATATTGGTTCCTCTGTACGGTTCGCAAGCAGATGCATTAGAAAAGATTAAGCAATCGAAAGATCGGTGCTGTTTTCTCCTCTCTGAAGAGAATCTTCCAGTAGGCGTGATTGTTTTCAAAACAGTTCTCAGTAACGAATTTAGCCAGTTTGGCATTGTAAATAGTATCGAAATTAAATCACTCTTTGTAGTCAATGCCGAGAACAATTCTGGCCGAGGTCTAGGATCGGTACTCTTTAATAAAGTTGTTGAAGAGGCCGAAAAGCTCAGGATCAACCACGAGGGGATCCATGTTACGGTGAGTGAGACCAAGGGGGAATCGCTTAATTTTTTTAAAAGAAAAGGCTTTAAAGTGGTTCATCGATGGGTTGGGAAGTACATTAGAGATACGACCGAATATCTTCTCTCCTGTCCGGTAGATCGGCTCAAATCGGGCGTTAAAATCCCTCGGACGGTTTCGTCCCAAGACCTCGCTGGTGCTATCGAAAATATTGATATTTCAGCCCAGAGGGTTTTTGGAGTTCAAGAACTGTTTGCTATCCATAATGTCCACTGGGGAGATATCCACTCATTGATCAAACTCTCGGATGGAACGTTTATTTCTGGATCGAAGGACAACGCTCTTTGTAAATGGACTAAAGAGGGGAACCTTGTTCGTGTTGTCCATGAACCAGAACCAACCGAAACAAGTCCAAAAGATTGGATTACCGCTACCTGTGTGCTCAATGATGAGTACTGGATACACGGGGAAAGAAATAGCCGGGTCTGCGTCTGGAATACAGCAGGGGACTATGTTCGTACAGTGAAACCCAAACTTCCGAAAAAAGAACATAAAAGTCATATCTACAATACCCGTAGGGTCAATTGCCTAGCCGCAGGGTTGGACAGGGATAAGCCAAGTTTTTTTATTGGGTTTCCTACAGTATTTGATGAATTTAATTTATTCGAAAACAGGACTGTTTCTACAACTGCAGCGCACAAAAACGACTGGGTTTTTTGTCTCCATCCTCTCGACAAAAAACGGCTTCTTTCCGTTGTTGGGGGAGATCTCGCTGTCTGGGAAAAAACCAACGATTCTTGGGAAAAGAAAAAAACACTCATCGCTGAAGGGCAAAGAGTAAGAAATCAGCAAAGACCCTTCATTTCCTCGGTCACGCCCCTTTTATCCTCTCCAAACCATTTTGGACTAGGCGTTTTTGATAGCTCGGTTCGAGTACTTGATCTCGAGCAAGGAAATGTTGTGAATAACTGGAAGGAGCACACAGGAAGAATTTGGGACCTTGTGAATGTGTCCCCTTCTACCTTCGCAACAGGGGGAGAGGATAAGTCGATCAAGTTTTGGGACGTTCGGGAAAAAACTAGCGTAAAAACGATTGACGCCCATGTCGGACAAGTAACTTCTCTATTGAATCTGGATGAGAATTTGCTCGTCGCTGGGACTTGCCCTGAATCTCCCGACAGTAAAAATGAGGGAGCCCAACTGATTTTTTACGATACGAGGAGATAGGAAGGATTTTTAAACCTATTTGCAATTTTAGCCTAGCTAGATTAGGCTGTACTACTTTTATTAAATTGATACCTAATACTGGAGCATTTATGAGCACTCAATCGCTATCTTCATCTACTAGACCGATACAGCAAAACCCTTCATTTCAGTTTGTCGATCGGACAAGTTCCGAGAGACTTCAAGATCAAGTCTCGAAGATCTTTAAAGAGCGTATTGCCCCACTCTACGGATGTAGAGACGATCTTTTTTCGATTTTGCAAGAAAACAAGGAGTTTAAGTGCCGCTTTTTTACCCCCATTGACTCCTCATCAGGGCTATTAATACATGATCACCACAAACGGAGAAGATACGAAGGGGAGGGGCTTGCCGATTGCTTGTCTGTTGAATATTTTGATGCAAGCAGCCCCACTGAATACATGCTGAATTCTGTCATTGAGAGTGCAAAAGCACTACAAGCAAAATCCATCTCTTTCAAAGTTGCAAAAGCCTCATCGCAAATGATTTCTTTTCTTGAAGCTCATCATTTTAGGCGTGTTAGGGAATCAGGCTCGAAAGTATGGCTTTATGGAAAAACTCTTGAAACGCCAGTACCTTCTCATGCTGGTCAAAAAAGAAGAAGAGATGAAATATCTTCCTCATCAACCCCTACTCAACCAGTTTTCAAAGCTCCATCGCAACCCCGCCTTACTTCTTCAACAATTGGAATGAAGTATCTGAAGATGATCATCGATGGAAGAAAAACCATTGAGGGGAGAATAAATACTGGAATGTTTGCAAAAGTTTCACAAGGAGAAAACATCCAATTTTTTTGCCGGGACTTGAAAGTGCTCTGCCGCGTTAAAAGGATTACACCATACCCGACTTTTGCCAAGATGCTTGAGCAGGAGGGGGTCGCGCCCTGTCTACCCGACGAAAGTAGTCTACAAAGAGCCATCGATATATATGCTCGTATTCCGAGCTATCCTGAAAGAGAGAGAAAATTTGGCGTAGTTGCAATACAGCTTGAGAGGCTTTAGAAAGATGTCCGCACCACTGGGCATCACTGATGCAATGGGTTCCCTTTCTCTTTCCAGTAGGGAGCCCACTAGATTTGAAGCGCCCCAAGTCGTTCCTGGTTTGAATAGAATTTTAACCGTCATAAAAGCTCATGAAGACGATATTCATGGGATTATCCAACTACCAGATAACACATTCGTCACCGGGTCTAAAGATGGATCTCTCATAAAGTGGAACTTTGAAAAACGGCAGCGGACCCCAATCATGCAACCCCACGAGATCGACTATCGGAACTGGATCACAGCTCTCACAGTTTTAGATGATGAGACCTGGATTAGTGGAAATAGAAGGGGGAGAGTAACGCAAAGGAAGAACGATGGAACTTTTGTAGCGGATCTTGGAACAAGGCCGTTTCAAGCGGAGGGTCCAAATCATAAATGCAAGACGCGCAACATAAATCGGGTCAATTGCTTAGCTTCTTTTAAAGACCAGGCTTCTCGCCCTTTTTTCTTTGCCGGCTGGCCAACACAATTTACTCTTCACGACTACCAGACCAAGAGAAGGCTAAACTACACAAAAACGTGTGAGAATGATTGGGTTTATGCGGTATCTCCCATTTCCAAAACAAGCATCCTTGTGGTCACCGGGTGCAGGTTAGATCTTTGGGTTGAAAACACCCAAAATCATAGATGGAACCTTCATACTAGATTGATTGAGGAAGATAGAACCAAAAAACCAAGACCTTATATCTCGGCCGTTACCCCTATTGAGGGGTTTAAAAACCTGTTTGGACTGGCAGTGTTTGATGGATCGGTAAAGATCATGGATGTTGAAACAGGGAAACTCGTTTTTGATAGAACCGAGCATGACAAGCGAGTTTGGACGATAGAAAATACGCAAAAAAACTGTTTTGCGAGCTGCGGCGATGACGGAACCATCAAGTTATGGGATATCAGGCAAAAGACTAAATCTATCCGGTCTGTCGTCGATAATCATAAAGAAAAAGCACGGGTATCTGTCCTCCATAGGCACGGGGATCAACACCTTATCTCTGGCTCCTGTCCTGACGATGTGAGGAGCTCAGCAAACAAAGCTCAAATTTGTATTTGGGATTTTCGTCGCTAAGAATTCTGATCAGGTCGGATTAAGACCGGGCAGTTTTTCCTTTTTTTCTTTTCTAGGAGCCGCTCGTGGCGTCGACTTTTTTCTTTTGGCAAGAACTGCTCTAGGTTTCCTCTTTTTTTGAGGGGATTCTCCCTTCAAGATAGCAATTTTTCGCTGAAGGGTGATTCCCCAAAACAGGGCAGCAGCGAGAAAAACTAGCAAAGCAGCAGTGATTCCAAGAAACAGAGGAGAGATAGATCGAGGAGAGGGGGGGGCTTCTCCTCCTTCCAAAGGGGAGGAGTCGGGAGACGAAGCAGTTTCTAAGGGGGGGAGAACTTCTACTCTCCTCAAAGGAATGGTAGAGGTCCTCTTTTCTTTTTTCGTAGTATCCCACCAGTTGATTTTAATTTCGGGGATTTCAAGGAGACCCGCTTTCTGCGGGATCAGAGTAAAGTGCTCCTTTCGACTGCTATGGATCGTTTCACTCACCACCGATTCGTTTTCTTCAGCTTTGTCGGCGTAGACTTTAAATGATCCGTTTTCCGACTGGATCTGTTCCAGACTTGGGAGTTGACTTAGCTTTAGCCCTTCTCCTTTTATGAGTAAATCACGTGAAAAGGGGACTCCTACGCGGAGCTCTTCATCGATTGAACAATGCTCTTCTAAAGAAAGTGATTTTGCGGGGAGCCAAGGAGAGATCTCTGGAATGGGAGGTTCGACAGAGAGCTGAATTTCATCGGTCATTAACGTAAACCGTTCCATCCCTTGCATCATAGAAAAGAAAGGAACCTGATCATTTCTTCGTTGAGGAATTGAGCCTAGGATTGCTGAAGGAGAAATTGTTAAAGGGCCCGGTTTTAATGGGGTGATCAGATATTTAAACTCTACGACATAGAGTCTGATCCCATCGATGATTCTCTCTTCTAACTTTGGTTCATTGACAAATTCTACAATGGCATTTTCCATCTGAACTTTTTGTAGCTGTACATTGTAAAGAGGAACCTTGGAAGTTAGGAGTCCAGTGTAAATGAATGGCTCATTTTTATAGGGAGAGGGGCTGTTTACATAACTGACGAAGTTTAATCCGTTACTTTCTTGATCAGACTTTTCCTCAGAAGCTCTGCTCACATTCAAGGTGATTTCTTCTGTGGAGAGGGCTCCCTGATCTGTTTCGATCGTGATAGGGGGAATTTTTATGGCCCCTTCTCTCTGTGGAGATAGAGAAAGCTTCCAAGTGATTGTTGAAGAAGCTTTTCCGTTGATGATGGTTGTACTGGTCGAATGTTGCTGGGATGCAATGGTGAAATCGTTTTTTAGATGGGAAATGTCAGGAGCCCCCCTTGGAGATGCATCTTCGACAGTGAGGCTTAGAATGACATTTTCATTCAAGTTTATATCGGCATTATCAACACTTGCGCTAAATTGCCCCCCAAAGAGAAAAACGGTCGATGCTAACGTTAGAAAGAATGCCGTAAAAGTGACAAAAAAGGTCTTTTTTACCATGGGTTAACATCCTCTTTAGTACCATTTTTCTTCGATTCAATATAAAACTTATTTTTTAAGAAGGTTTTCGGATCATTTTTAATTTGACTCAGCCAAAGATCGGCATCTAAATCCTCTTGAGAGCGGGGAGGTTTTTGTTCTTCTTCTTCCTCAGGGGTTTCTGGGAGTTCTTTCTCATCACTATCTTCGGAGTCTTCTTCGTCTTGATTTTCTTCTCCCTGAGACTCCCCATCCCTTTCTTCAGATTCATTTTCTTCATTCGGATCTTCAGAAGAGGATTCATCCTTGCTATCCTCTTGCTTTTCTTGTTTATCTGATCCTTCCCCGGAGTTTTCTTGTTCCTCAAGCATTTTTTTGACGAGTTCGAGGTTTTCTCTAGCCTGTTCGTGTTCGGGCCATTTATCAAGAACGTTTTCGTAAGCAGTTACTGCCTCTTGCAGTTTATTTTGTTGGACCAGAGCATTGCTTAAATTATAGCCGGCACTTGAAGCTACTTCCGGGCGCTTTGATTCTCGAAACAGCTCTTCAGCTCTCTCGTAATCGCCCATCCGATAGAGAGCAACTCCTTTTCGATAGGGGTCTTGAAAGTGATCATTTGCAGTCTCGTAGTCTTCGTTCTCATAGGCTAGGCTTCCCTTCTGCTCTGAATTATAAAAAAAGCTCTTTACCGCTGCTTGAGATGAAGAGGGAGCTAGGCTAAAGAGGAGAACGGCAAAAATATAGCCTCTTCGATACCAAAATAGAAAGAAGGGGAGTACTGGTAGAAGAAAGAGATAAAAATGTTCTTTCCAAAACCGCTCCATCTTATTTGTATTCCGTTGAGATTTTCCTCTACTGGCTAGATCTTCGAGAATAACAGCGATTTGATCCGAGTGATCAGCATCGAAATAACGACCATTTCCAACTTTGCTCACTTCGCGAAACTTCTCTTTTTCCAAAGTAGACATGATTAAAGAGCCGTTTTTTTTGATCGGAATACCCTGGGGGGTTTTGAGAGGAGCGCCTGTTTTCGTTCCGACGCCTATCGTGTGGATGACGATCCCAGTTCGGGCCAGTCTCTTAGCCGTCTGGAGAGCATCGGCATCATCGAAGCCACCATCACTGATCACTACGATTGCTTGATTGCTGCCTGCTTCATTTTCGATCATTGTTGCAGCCATTTCAAGGGCTGGTTTTAACTTGCTCCCTTGGATATAGACAAGGTCGGAATCTAGAGAGGGGAGGAGATTGCGTATTGTTTCTTTGTCTTCGGTGAGGGGGACAATCATATGAGGATCAGCTGCAAAGCCGATTAGGCCAACTTTAGTCCCCGTTGACATCGAGAGAAGATCCTCAATTTTTTGTTTAGCAAGTCCAAGTCTAGTTGGAGCAACATCGCTCGCATTCATCGAAGTAGAGAGGTCGAGTAGGATGACGAGGTGTTGATCCCGGTTAAAGGTTTCGATTTCACTAAAGTCCCAGCGGGGACCAGACAAAGCTAAAGTTAAACAGCTCCAAGCAAATGACCAAAAAAGAAGACGCCTCCATCGTTTTTTTTCTTTGTCTTTCCCTCCAATCAGCAGGTGGCGGATCAGATGTTTATCGATAAACTTCTCTAGTTGATAGATGGGCTCATCTTCTCGATAGAAGAAGTATAAAAGGGCCCAAAGCAGGGGGATGAAAAGGAGAGCCCAAAGCCAAAGGGGGTGAGCAAAGTGCATAAGACTAAGATCCATTTACTGCTCTCCTACGTAAAAAATGAGATAGGCTAACAAAGAGGAAAAAAAGAGCAGAAAGAGCTAAAGGGTAGGGATAAAGGGGATCTCGGATTAAAAAGAGGCTTTCATTCGCTTCGCTCTTTTCTAGCTCACCGATTTTATTATAAATTGAAGCGAGCATTTTCTTGTTTGAGGCGGAAAAATACTGTCCTCCCGTTTCCTCTGCAATCTTTTTGAGGAGCTTTTCATCGATAGAGACCTCAGCCATGCTGTACCCCCCAAGCTGATTTGGGAAAGGGACCAGCCCTTGTTTACCCACACCAATTGTATAAATCCGCACCCCATATTGAGCGGCAAGTTTAGCTGCCTGAAGAGGAGGGAGGCTGCTTGCATTGTCTTCACCATCCGTTAACAAAATGAGGACCCTTGAACCTGCGGGGCGTTCGCGGAGTGTTTTAACTCCGAGGCCAATAGCATCTCCGATTGCCGTAGCCCCTCCAGCTATCCCAGGGACTGCTCCGTCGTTGAGCATTTGGATAAAAGAGGCAGTATCTAAAGTGAGAGGGACCTGGAGATAAGCATTTTTTCCAAAAAGAACGAGCCCCAGCCGATCGCCCTGGCGACCTCGGACAAAATTGCTAACTACTTCTTTGGTCACATCGAGTCTGGAGACCCTTTTACCTGCTGTTGAGAAATCGAGAGCTTGCATAGAACCCGAAATGTCAACAGCAAGCATCAGATCGTATCCTTTATTTTTAATCTGCCGGAATTGATCAACTCTTTCTGGTTGCATAAGAGAAAAAACAAGAAACATCCAGGAAAGAAAAAGAAGAGAGGAAAAAAGCCGATTGCTTCTCTTCTTAGATGAGCCGGAAATTTGTGAGAGGTTTTTTAAGCGATGGATTCCAGGAAAACGAATTTCGGGAACGTCTTGCTCTGTTTCCTTTGCTAAAGGAGGAAGTAGCCAACGAACAAGAAGTGGGAGGGGAAGAAGAAGTGCAAACCAGGGAGAATAAAAATGAAACATCTTAAGACACCCAACATCTACTAGCTTTTATCAATTCTTGGATCTCATCTAAGGGGAGATCGGCAGATCCAGGAGTATATGGAACTTCAATCAATACCCGCCCTTTCTCCTTCCAATCAAACTGGTTGGGATCGTGAGCACAGAGCCATTCTAACCAAGCGTTACCGACAAGCCCAGCACATTCTTTCCGGGGAAAACGGTGGACTGCAATGCGGCGCAAGTACTGAGATAATTGGACCACAGTCTCTTTGGCATTGGTGGGGGATAAATTTTCCCTTAACTTATCCAGGTTTTTAAACGTCTCTCTTTTCCAGCTCCGGAGATACCTTAACTGGCGCCAAATCCCCCAACTTAGGGTTCCGATAAAGAGGATTCCCAAGAAGATACAAAGCCACGAAACCATTGATAAAGGCCAAAAACCAATAGGATCAATCCCTTCAATATCGTGTAGCTCTTCGATTAAAGGAGACATCTTCCCCTCTTTGTGATGTTTTTCAGCCCTATGTAAAGATCGTGCCGAATGTCTGATTCGGTTGAAAGTTCGATCAGCGGAATATGGAACCGCTTCGAAAGACTTCTTAGTGTATTTCGATTTTTATCCCATTGAGCCGTATAAGCTTGGCGCCCTTTGATGCTGTCCGTGTTTACATATTGTCTGTCAGCATTTTGTCCACAGAAACCGATAATCCCAGCAGGCGCGAGAGTTTGATCTGCTCGATCATTGATTGAGATGAAAACGACGTCAGACCGTTTCGTGAGGCCCCTTAGGCAAGTTCCCTCTTCGAAATCAGGAGATAGGTCCATGAAGTCACTGATTAGATAGATTACTGAACCGGGCTGAGCTACCTTGTAAATATGGTTCATCGCCGTTTCTAAAGATACTTGATGCTCCTCAACTGGAGGGCCAACCATTGTTTTCAGAATCATGCACAGAGCCTTTCGCGTATGTTTAGACCCGTAAAATCGAACCCCGCCGGTAACATCACCAAAAAAACAGGCGCTAATCCGGTCTTGTTGTGCGAGAGAACGCCATCCTAAGAAAGAGGTGCAGCGCGCCGCTTGGATCGATTTGAAAGTGCTTCTTGTCCCAAAACGCATTGTCGAATTCATGTCGACACAAAGAATGGTGTCTCTTTGTTTTTCTTCCTTATAGATTTTTATATGGGGAGAGCCAGTTCGTGCAGTCACTCTCCAATCGATAGTCCGAATGTCGTCTCCGGGGACATACTCTCTCACAGAATCAAACTCTAACCCTTGTCCACGAAAAGGGGAGTGGTAATTGCCCTTCAGGGTACCTCCTACTTCTTTGCGGGAGGTGGGAATCTTGTCTGCTCTTTGGCTTTTGTAAGAAATCAGATCGTTAAAATCGGGATAAAGCATGAAATACCCCTATTAAGGAACTGCCACGACTTCAAGAAGCCTTTGAATGATTGTATTTCGCGAAATCCCGTCTGCTTCTGATTCAAACGAAGGATAAATTCGATGTCTCAAAACGGGGAAAGCCACTTCCTGAATATGCTCTGGGGAAACAAATTCATCCCCCCGTAGCCAAGCGAGAGCTTTAGCACAGCGGATAAGAGCAATGGTCGCTCTAGGTGATGCCCCATGAATAATCCACTTTGCAAGTTCGCTGTCGTATTTATCTGGACTTCGGGTTGCTGAAGTAAGGGAGACCACATACTCTTTTAACTCATCTGAAACAAAGACCTCTGATGCAGCTTTGCGGGCAGACATTACATCTTTTGAAGAGGTGATGGGAAGGGATGCTTTTTTAGCGTCTTGCTGCCGTTTTTCGTCTAAATCGAGAATCAAAAGTTCCTCTTCGTGATTTGGGTAGTCTACCTGGAGATGCATCATAAAGCGGTCGAGTTGTGCTTCGGGAAGGTTATAGGTTCCCTCCTGCTCGATCGGGTTCTGGGTAGCGATTACCATATACAGCTCAGGGAGAGGGTAGGTTTTATGTCCTACGGTCACTTGCTTCTCTTCCATAGCCTCCAATAGAGCCGATTGCACTTTAGCTGGGGCCCGGTTGATCTCATCGGCAAGCAAAATATTGTGGAAAAGGGGCCCTTTGCGAAAAACAAAGTCGCTTTTTTCATGGATATAAATTTCAGTGCCGATCAGATCAGAAGGGAGAAGATCCGGAGTGAACTGAATCCGGTGAAAAGCACCCTCGATTCCATCCGCGATGGCCTTGGCAGCCCTGGTTTTTGCAAGACCTGGCATCCCTTCAAGAAGAGCATGGCCATCTGTAAGGAGGCAAATAAGCATTTGTTCGATAAGCTGATGTTGACCGATGATCTTGCTTTGGACCGAGGCTAAAAGATTCGATAGCAGGTGCTTTTGTGTCTTGGGTTTATCTTCTGTTTGAACAAGGTTCATAGCTTACCTCTAAAATGTGAATGTGTTTGCGAGCAACGGATCTTCGATTATAGCGATCTACTAAAATTTGAAAACTCTAAAAATTTTTTAGAAAAAACAGGGTGCGTTGCATAACTCCGACTCGACCTAGAGTATCGGTTTCTTTTATGTATTTTGCCATGACTTTGTCGCGGAAAAGCTGCTCATTATTTTGGAAGGAGTTAACGGATTGAAAAATCTGGCTAGTCAGTGCTCAGGGAGTCGTTAGACTAATACTGGTTTGGTCTAGAACAGCTCCTAAACTATCTAATGCGTCGAGGAAATAGGTGTAGGTGGTTTTTGGGATCCTATTATGATCCTTGAAACTATTGGAGGCTGTGTTTGGTACTGTCGCTATGAGATCGGTTCTAGCGGCATCACGATAAAGTTTGTAATGGGAGATCGAATCGTAGCCGGTAGATGCCCAGGTAATAATATTGAATATTTCTTCTTGTACTAGAAATTCATTTGTTTCTGTTGCACCAAATATTGAGATAGAGACTGAAGCCGATGGAGAAGAAGGAGGAGGTGGTGGTGGTGGACTGCTAGGCTCCGCAAACTCCGCAAGATGATATCCTCGGATAGGTGCTGTGATAATTCTACCTGTAAGATCTTGTGTTTCTGTGCTAAATTCAAGTGTCTCACCCACCGTGTTAGTTCCAATAACACCGAGAGTTCCATTTTGCTGGGCAAGTACACATAAAGGGTCTGTAACAGTGATGGTAGCAATCACTAGTAAGGTTGAGGTGTCAATTGCTATGACATGACCGCTTGGTAATCTGGAATTGAAATATACGTAAGATCCGTCGGGAGTAATTGAGCCTGTTGTTCTAAAGGGAGTGCCAGAATTTGTTGTGATTGTTGCAATGATGGTGTTTGTTTCAGTTGATGCGACAATAATTGAGGAACCAGTATCAGTTCCACCGTAGATAAATCTACTATCTGGGGATGCAACGATAGGACCTAAGCCGCTTGTTGCAATCGTTGCAACCACTGTAAGGGTTATTGGGTCAATAGCTCTAAGAGGTGGGGCTGTTGTATTGGTAGTTAAACTGACATAAATATAGCTCCCATCTGGCAAGGGGGCAAGATCTGTCATAATCCTAGTAAAACCATTTGGGGTGCCCGTTGTGGTTATGGTTGCGATAATGAGCTTGGAAGCGGTATCAATGACCGTTACGTTTCCAGAAATAGTATTTCCAGCAAACAAAAGAGACCCGTCCAAGTTGGTAGCAAGTGGTTGGTCAGTAGATTGTACGGTTTGAGCGATTGTGATCGTAGCAATGATTTGTTTTGACTGGGTATCAATAAATTGTAGATTGGGTGGGTTAGTGCCTCCGAAATAAAATAAGGTTGAAGGGTCTGGCCCAAATGCTAAGTTTGCGGCTTGAGCTCCAGTAGTAATAGTGGCAATAACGTCAAAATCAACGGTGTCTATCACCGTGATGCTCGTATTGAAACGGTTTGCCATATACACTTCTGCACCATCCGCAAATTTGCAAATAAGACAGAGTAAAGTAGCCAGTGCCAAAAATCTTTTTTTCATAACTCAACTTTAAAAAAAAATATACAAAAAAACAAGGACAAAGCTCCTCCATGAGTCTGAACGAATATTGCTGCAACGCACTTGACTTCAATATTTACATAATTACAAAAATTTGGTTCTGTTGGACAAGAGGAGGAGCGTTATTGATCAACAGATTTTGAAAGGGGAAAAGCTCTTTTTACAGGTGCAAATTCGGGAATTGAGGAAGGTGTTGCAATTGGTTTTGCAAAAGCAGGGGCAGCTGCGGTTGTCAACTATGTGGTTGGTGATGATAGGGCGCAGGCCGTAATCGATAAAATTAAAAAAGTGAACACCGATGTGAAAGCTTATGCCTATAAAGCCGATGTTTCGAAAGAAGATGAAGTGATCGGGATGTTTAAAAAGATGATCGAGGAGTTTGGGACGATCGATATTTTGGTCAATAATGCTGGACTGCAAAGAGATGCCCCTTTTTCTGAAATGACATTGAAGAGGAACTCTCTTTTTGAGTGTTAACCTAACCGGACAGTTTCTTTGTGCAAGAGAAGCGATCAAGGAGTTACGAAGAAGGGGAATGCGTAAAGAGGTTTCATGTGCACTTGGGAAGATAATTTGCATGAGTCGTGTCCACCAAGAAATCCTCTCTGCTGGACACCCCAATTATGCATCATCTAAGGGGGGATCTGTATGATGATGGAGAGGTTAGGACAGGAAGTTTCTCCAGAAAAAATTCGTGCGAATAGTATCTGTCCAGGAGCTATTAAAACGCCGATCAATAAGTCTGCATGGAACTCTAAAGAGGCTTTAGAGATGCTTATGGATATTATTCCTTATAAACGCGGATTGGAAATGTGGGTGATATTACCAATTCAGCTGTTTGGCTAGCGTCTGATCAATCTGAATGTGTTGTGGGTAGAAGCATTTTTGTCGATGGGGGAATGACCCTTATCCAGGATTTACGACCAATGGATAACAAATACGATTTTGTCATTATTGGCTCTGGCGCAGGTGGTGGAACTCTAGCCCATCTTCTTGCGATGAATTCAGAAAAGAGGCTTTTGCTCCTTGAACGCGGCGATTATGTAACGCGTGAGAGAGAGAATTGGGACTCTAAAGAGGTTTTTGTTAATTGGCGCTATGACGCTCCTGATACCTGGGTGGATAAAGAGGGAAATGAATTTCGACCAGGTATTCATTACTTTGTTGGAGGAAATACAAAGGTCTATGGCGCAGCGCTTATGCGCCTTTAAGAGCACTTCTTTTTCATCCTCATCAAGACCCTGGCTTTTTAGTCCTCCTTCTAGCAGTTTCTTCCACCTTGCTATTGAGCTTTCTACTTGGCTCCTTCAACTATATCGGGACAGCTTGGACCAGATTGAA